>JARBUG010000074.1 GCA_029239785.1 Symbiobacteriaceae bacterium
AATAAGGACTCGGAATACTTGCTCCAGGTATTCAGAAGGCCCGGTAACCCCACTACGGTGCGGGAGAACTTCAGTGCACTCTGTGCCCTCTGTGGTTAAAATTATCTCCCCTGCTCCAATCTGCGTAATCCAAAAATCCGCGGTAAAAACCGCCTCAAGAACCTCCAAAAAAGGGGCCCGGACCCGACAAAGGCCCGAGCCCTTCTCATAACCCCTACTTCATCTGCATCTTGCAGGCCTTCACCGTGTTCGACATCAGCATGGCAATCGTCATCGGGCCCACGCCGCCCGGGACGGGCGTAATCGCACCGGCAACCTCGGCCGCGCTGTCAAAGTCCACGTCGCCGCGGATCTTCGACTTCGTCCCCGGCACCGGGTTGATGCCCACGTCGATCACCACGGCGCCCGGCTTGACCCAGTCGCCCTTGATCATCTGCAGACGTCCCACCGCCGCCACCAGCACATCCGCCTCACGGCAGACGGCGGGCAGATCAGCCGTACGGCTGTGGCAGACGGTCACCGTGGCATGCTTGGCCAGCAAGAGCGCGGCCATCGGCTTGCCCACGATGTTGGACCGGCCCACCACGACCGCCTTCTTGCCCTTCAGATCAACGCCCATCTTCTCGAGCAGCACCATGCAGCCCGCGGGTGTGCACGCGACCAGCGCATTATCGCCCAGCCAGAGCTTGCCCACGTTCTCAGGATGGAAGCCGTCCACATCCTTATAAGGCAGGACGCGCCGGAAGATCGTCTCCTCGTCGAGGCCCTTGGGCAGGGGGCTCTGCACCAGAATGCCGTGAATGGCCGGGTCGGCGTTCAACTGATCGACCAGCGCCTCCACATCGGCCTGGGACGAATCGGCCGGCAGCCGGTGCAGGACCGAGTGCATGCCCAGTTCCTTGGCCGTACGCTCCTTGTTGGTGACATACACGTTACTGGCGGGGTCCTCGCCAACCAGAATCACGGCGAGACCGGGCGTAACGCCCTGCTCCTTCAGCTTGGCGACCTCGAGGGCTACTTCATCCTTGACCTGCTGGGAGATGGCCTTTCCGTCGATGATCTGTGCTGCCATGTGATGTGAGACCTACCTTTCAGTAGTAGCCATATGATTAGCGCGAGCTATGGCCGCCGTGCCCACGGCGTTATCCGTGCTGAACTGGGGCCGGGCGAAGGCAAGGCGGGCGCCCACTGCCCGGTGCTCCAGCTTCTCACGAAGCCGCTCACGCAAGATCCCGTTTGATGCGACGCCGCCGACGATCAGAATCTCCTGGATACCCGTCTCCGCAACCGCCGCCCGCAGCCACTTCTCCAGCGTCTTGGCGACGCACATGATGACCGCCAGCGCCAGGTCGGCGGGCTCAGCCTTGCCCACCTGCCGCTGTCCGGCGGTTTCCGGCCCTGAAAAGCTGACATATCGTCCATCCACATGGGACGGCAGCGTTACCCGCCCGGGCACGCCTCCCGCCGCCAACTTCTCCATGTGCGGTCCGGCCGGGAACGGCAGGCCCAGCGCCACGCCCACCCGGTCGACGAACTGCCCGGCGTGCAGGTCGCGTGTGCCGCCGAGCAACTCCTCATCAAAGCCGCCGATGCGGCGGGTGACACGAATCAACTCGGTCGTGCCGCCCGACAGATGAACCGCCAGGAACTGCTCGCCGACCGGGGGCGAATCGGACGACCAGAGGCCGGCCGCGATATGCATCTCCTGATGCGTGGACGCGTAAAACGGCACCCCCAGGGCTGCGGCCACCGCACGCCCGTACCCCTCGCTCACCTTGAAGGGCGGCAGAAAGGCGCCCTCCACGGGCCGGGGCCGCGTCGATGCCGCCACGGCGGCGATTTCGCGCCCGTACTGCGCCAGCACAGGTTCAATCACCTCGGGCAGCCCCTTCACGTGAAGCCAGACCGCCTCGGCGGGCGAATGGCCCCGCTCGCCCGTGCTAACAGTCAAAGGGCGGCGCCGGTCCTCCAGCAGCCGCCCTGCCTCATCCATTAGGGCAACGCTCGTTACATAATAGCTCGTATCAATCCCGAGATAGAGTTTCGACACTCGCGCTCCCCTGCTCCAACCCCCGGATGACGCTGCCTAAAATGCCGTTGATGAACTTGCCGGATTCCGCCGTGGAGAAGGACTTGGCCAGCTCCACCGCCTCGTCGGCCACAACGCTGTCGGGCACGTCTTCCTGGTGTTTGATTTCATAAATCGCGAGTCGCAGAATCGCCCGGTCGACGCCGGCCAGCCGGTCGACCGCCCAGTCCTTGGCGTACTTGGCAATGGTCTCGTCCAGATCGTCCTTCCGCTCCCAGGTGCCCTGCACCAGGTCGCGGGCATAGCGCGCATCTTTCTCGCTCAGAGGCTCGCCGGCGCCTTCTTCCATTTCGCGGGCGAAGGCCTGAAACAGTGCGGTGTCGGGATCAGACCGCCCTACATCTACATGAAAAAGTACTTGCAGGGCAAGTTCCCGTGCCTGTCGTCTACTCACGCGTCGACGCCTCCCAAAGTCAGCTAGATAACCCCGGTTTACCGTCCGCCGGGCGGAAAGATGCGGTCAAGCAACTGCACAAGGCTTTCCGGCTCATCGTCGAGCCGCTTGCCTACCCAGTACCCTACCCCACAGCAGAGGAGAATAAACAGGGTCCAAAAGAAGCCGAAACGCATGACCAGCAGGGCCAAGACCAGTCCGCCCAGGCCGCCAATCACTTTGTTTCGATGATGCTGCGCCAGATCTCGGAGCCACTCCCAATCCACGGATGGCCCCCCTTACTAATCAAGCCGCGTGCGGCGAGATTCGTTGGCGATGTTTTCGACTTCTAACCGGACGTCGGTCAGCTCGACGCCGACGACCCGCTTGACGTACTGCCGCACCGCGGTCTGAATCTCTTCAGAGACCTGGGGAATCGAAACTTCAGGGCTGATGGTGCCCGTCAGGTGGACCCGCAGGCCGTCCTTGCCGTGAATGACGATCGCCTTGATGTCGCGCACGCCCTTGACAGCCCGGGCCGTTTTGCGGACCAGGTTTTCAACCGCATCAAGGCTGATGGAGACCATGCCCATGCTGGTTTCGTGCAGCACGGGCTGGCCGCCGCCCCGCCGCATGAAGGCGACAGCGATCAGCCGGAAGGAGGTCATAAAGAAAATCGCGCCAATGATCCCGATCAGCCAGCGGCCACGGGTTGTGCTGATCGCCTGTTCAAAGAAGACATGGGGCTGAACCCGCTCTGGCAAGATGGCTACTACGACCATCAAACCCGAGAGAAAGGCCAGGGCCAGGGTGTAGATCGTCAGCACAATGCGGTCGATGATCTTCAAGGATTATGTCCACCCCTTAGCGTACTCGCACCTCATCCTCGTGGCTGTCACTTTTGAAAGAGACGCCCTGCACGTGAATATTGATCTCCACACAATCGAGCCCGGTCATTGACTCGACGGCCCGCTTGACGTTCTCCTGCACCCGGGTAGCGACCTCGGGAATGCGAACGCCGAACTCGATGACGATGTACAGATCGATCGCGGCTTCTTTTTCGCCAACCTGCACCTTGACGCCCTTGGAGAGGTTCTTTTTGCCGAGCATGCGCTCGCTCATTTCCGCGGCAAAGCCGCCGAACATGCCGGCGACCCCTTCCACTTCCATGGCGGCGATGCCCGCCACAACGCCCACGACGTCGTCGGAGATGCGGACGCTGGCGTCAACCTGTTCGTCGCCGGGGCCGTACAGGTCGTTCTCTTTCGTCACCGCTGCCGACCTCCCGCTGTCGCCCTTCTACGAGGGTTGCGCACACATTCTAGCACACGAAAGCCCGCTTTGTCATGTTCCCCTGCCATTTCATTCCGGTAAACGGCGGCTCTTGAGCTTGAACCGGGCGGGGCCGGGGGTTTTTTGTGGGGCGTCGGGTACGTTGGCCAGGTCGGCGAATCTCGGGACGGTTGGCGCCTCCGCCGCGGTGGTCAGCCGGTCGGGGCGTATCTCGTCAAGCTGTTTGAAGGTGAGGTTGCGGATGGCCCAGGGGTAGTCGATGTGGAGCCGCTCAGACAAAGGCAGCATCAGCTTTTCGAAGTTGGTGGCCAGGCGGTGGGCGCAGCGCCACTGGGCCCTGGGGTCCAGGGGCACGACCAGCCACTCCAGCAGGTTGTCGAGCACCTTGGCCGCACCGGGGAGCGACTCGGCAGCCTCGTAGCCGGCGCCCGGGGCGCCCGGGCTCAGGGCGAGGCGGTAGATGCCCACCAGGGCCGCCCGGCAGGGTTCCAGGCGCCCGTGGGCGGTGAAGGGCTGCCCCTGGCCGATGGCCTCGGTGGCGTGGTGGAGATCAAGCCAGAATTGGGACGCGTTTGGGAGTTCTGACATGGAGGATACCCCCTTTGGGGAGAGAGAAAGGCTGGAGCCCCGGTTAGCCGAGGCGCCAGCCCATTGTATCACAGTCGCAGGTCGAGGAGGGCGCCTTTGGCAGGCGCAGACCGGGAGCCCGGGGCGGCCCAGCCTGCCACCGCCCCGGCGCCCGGGGCGATCGCCCGCACCGGGCGTGCCGCGGCAGCCTCTTTCCAGAGGCTGTACTGCTGGGCCTGCCGGGCGTAGGCGGCGGCCCCGGTGGCCTGGGCCATCTGAATCAGCGATCGATCCAGCACGACCAGGCCCACCTGCCGGGTCCGCAACTGGCTGTCCGGGACGACGTTGGTCCGGCTCCGGGCGGTCCGGGTGACGGCCTCCCGCCAGGACGGATGGGCCAGCGAACTGATCTGATCGATGGTACTGGCCACGGTCGTCACCTCCCTACAAGGGTTAGGGCCCCTCGCCTCCCCCTATTTCGCTTCCATCATAAAAGATTCAGTCATGGGGGGCAAGGGTCACGAGGTGGTCAAATAGTTCAAGCATGTGGTATTATCTCGTAAACACTGGATGCGGAGGTGCCCAGAGTGGAGATTCGTCGGCTGACAGAGGCAGACTGGGAGGGGTATCGTTCGCTGCGACTGGAGTCGCTGCGGACGGCCCCACAGGCCTTCGGCTCGGATGCAGATGAGCAGAGCGGCCTGCCGCCGGAACGCTGGGCGGCCCGCCTGGCTGGTGGTGAGGACGAGTTCATCCTGGGGGCGTTTGCGGAGGGCAGCCTGATCGGCATGGCTGCGTTTACCCGTGAGCAGCGCCGGAAGGTGCGGCACAAGGGCAATATCACGGGCGTCTATGTGACGCCGGCCTACCGGGGGCGCGGGGTTGCCCGAGCGCTGCTAAACGAAGTGCTGTGCCGTGTGCGCAACCTGCCGGACTTGGCCCAGGTCTTGCTCTGCGTCGTGACCGAGAACCTTCATGCCAGGGAGCTGTACCGGACGCTGGGCTTCCAGGTCTTCGGCCTGGAGCCCCGGGCGCTCAAAGTGGACGGGCGCTACCTGGATGAGGAGCATATGGTTCTCTATCTGCAATCGTGAGGAGGTCTGGCCGTGATCACCAGTACCGCCGCCTTCGTCCGCTACTTTGAAAGCGTGCGGGAGCGCACCCTGCGCTTCATCGCTGCGGTTCCCCCGGAGCAGATGGACTTCTCCCCGCACCCGGGCAAGTTCAGCCTGGGCGACCTGGTCCGCCACATCGCCGCCACGGAGCGGATGTTCGTAGCGGTGGCGTTGGACGGGCGTTGGGCCTACCCCGGCCACGGGCGGGAGTTGGCCTCCACAAAAGAGGAAGCTGTCGCCTACCTCGCGGCCGGGCACGCTGCCGCGATGGAGCGGCTGCACGGCGCCCCGGACACGCTGCTGAACGAAAAGCGCCCCACACCCGACGGTCATGCCGTGAGCGCGTGGCGCATTTTGATGCTGATGGCGGAGCACGAGGTCCATCATCGGTCGCAGATTTCGCAGTACCTGGTGGACCTGGGCCTGGAACCGCCGCAGATCTTTGGCATGCGCCTGGAGGAACTGCCGTCTTGATTGGCCCCGATTTCGAAGGGTCTGCGAACCGCATGCTGTTGCGACTCGCAGACCCTTCCTTCACTTGGCGGTCAAGACCCAGCCCACCTCTGCGTGGTTCAGGTAATCTGCAGCGCACCACTGCACGTGAAGAAGCGACTCACCTGTCCCGGCACGCCAGCATCCGCCAGCGGCGCCTTGGTGCACTCGGTGGTCGGGGCTGGCGGGCCAGCCGCAACCGTGGGCCTCCTGCCCCGAGCCCACGGTTGCGGCGGGTTTATCAGTTTTTTGTCAGGGGGCTCAGGTGACGTGGTGCTGTTATTTCGCGAACCAACGGGATATCACTCCTGCGTGCCATTCGCCAGACACGTTCTGCGCCAAAGTCAGAGTCGAACCTCGTCGTTCTGACTCGAATCTACCCGAATCCAGGCGGCTGGTGGTACAGGTGATGGCATTGATGCCCGTTGGTCGCAGTGCTTCGTAACATAACGCACAGATGATCCGGCAGATGGGACGCAAATTCTTGACGAACCCTCTTCGATAGCCTCGGAGCCACCTCTCCAACAAGCAGACAAGCCAGGGCGCCCCCTGGTCTTCCATCCCCCTGTTGCCCCACATTCCAAGCGTTGTGCGCCTCCGCAGCCCGGCTAAGTGACAGGGCCGGCAGGCATTCCCGCGCATTAGAAGGCCGCCCCGTCCGTCTCCAGGTTCTCCTGCGGGGCGCCTGACACCAGTTCACATCTGACGAACAGCTTGTAGACGTACCAGCCCGACGACATCGAAGAATTCGGCCGAACCAAGCGGGAAACATATTCCGTGCAGCTTATGCGGCCGTGCCGGCACCCGAAGGGCGCCCCAACTCGTTGTTTGCGCCCGCCCCTGGGGGCTCCGCCCGCATTTGCACGCCGGCCCGTCGAAAACCCGTGTGCGGATGGTGGATCGGTTCTGTTCCGATCATTCGTGAGGCGCAAAACGGAGAGGGGTGTTCCTGGGTGACACATCCTGGACGAAATCCACGGCTTGATGGGTTTTTCGTCAAAGCCAAACAGTGGCAGGAAGAATTCGAGAAATTGAGGGCGATTATTCTTGATTGTCAACTGACCGAAGAACTGAAGTGGATGCATCCCTGCTACACGCTTCAGGGCAAAAACATCGTTCTGATCCATGGATTCAAAGAGTACTGTGCAGTTCTGTTTTTCAAGGGTGCCTTGCTTCAGGATGCTCACGGTATTCTCGTCCAACAGACGGAGAACGTCCAGGCGGAGCGCCAGATTCGGTTTACCAATGTTCAGGAGATCATTGCCATGGAAACCATCTTGAAAGAGTATATTCTTGCGGCCATTGAAGCGGAAAAAGCCGGTTTGAAGGTGGATTATAAGAAGACTACAGAATACCCGATTCCGGACGAGTTCCAGCAGAAGTTGGATGGATTTCCCGCTCTGAAAGCTGCCTTCGAAGCACTGACGCCGGGACGGCAAAGAGCATACATCCTGTATTTTTCTCAACCCAAACAAGCCAAAACGCGCGATGCAAGGGTCGACAAATGCATACCGCAAATCCTCGAAGGAAAGGGATTGGATGACTAGATACGACTGCGGCTCCACAGGCAGAAAAATGTTGACGTTTTCCGAAATCACGTGGTAAAATTTTCTCTCTTCGAGACCGCAGGCCAAAAGGCGACTTCACGCGGAGGAAAAACGATGCACGATGCGATTCGGATCAAGGGCGCCCGCGAGAACAACCTGAAGAACATCACGGTTGAGATTCCCAAGAACAAGCTGGTCGTCCTGACCGGCCCATCCGGCTCCGGCAAGTCGACCCTGGCGATGGATACCCTCCAGCGGGAGTGCCAGCGCCAGTACATGGAGTCGATGGGCATGGTCGCCGACGCCGTCGGCAAGCCCAAGGTCGAGGCGATCATCGGCCTCTCGCCCTCCATCAGCGTGGGGCAGCACGTTACCAACCGCAACCCGCGCTCCACCGTCGGCACCGTGACCGACATCTACACCTACCTGCGGGTGATCTTCGCGCGGGCAGGCGAGCGCCCCTGCCCGGCCTGCGGCCAGACAGTCCCGCCGCCCCGGGCCTCCACCACCACCTACGGCGGCGGCGGCGACGACGACACGCAGCAACCCGAGTGGGTCGATTGTCCCCACTGCGGCGCGAAACTGGAGCGGCTGAGTAGCTCGCACTTCTCATTTAACGTCCCGGAGGGCGCCTGTGAAACCTGCTCCGGCGTCGGCGAGGTGGCCACCCTCAACATGGCGGCCATCTTCGATCCGACGAAGTCCCTGCGTACCGGCGGCGTCACCATGTTTAATAACGAAATGTGGACCAACTACCAGATCGGCATCCTCCAGGCCGCCGGCAAGCATTATGGCTTCACTTTCGATCCGGACCTGCCGGTTGGGGAGTACGCGGACGTTCAGCGCGACCTGCTCTACTATGGCGCCGAGAGCGAGGAGTTCAGCCGCCACTTCCCCGGGGTGAAGCCCCCCAAGTCGGTGGCGGCCGGCCGGTTTGAAGGTGTCATCACGGGCCTATGGCGCCGGTACAAGGAGTCTGGCACCGGGTCCGAGGGCGGCATGACCAGCGCGGAGTTCTTCCAACAAGCTACCTGCCCCGCCTGCCAGGGCGCCAAGCTCAAGCAGAGCAGCCTTGCCGTCAGGGTCGGCGGGGTGGGAATCAGCGAGATCGCTGATTGGCCGCTCGGTGCCGTAGCCGCCTGGGCGGAGCGGGTCCGGTCGGAGCTTTCCGCTGAGTCGCTGGAGATGCTCGAGACGATTCTCGCGATCGAGGTGCCGACCAGACTGCGGCGCATCCTCGACGTGGGCCTGGGCTACCTCTCGCTCAGCCGGCAGTCGATCACCCTCTCCGGCGGCGAGGCACAGCGGCTGCGCCTGGCCTCCCTGCTGGGCTCGGGCCTGACCGGCGTCCTCTATATCCTGGACGAGCCAACCGCCGGCCTGCACGCGCGAGACACCGCCGGATTGATCGCGGTACTCAAACAACTGCGCGACCTGGGCAATACCGTCCTGGTGATCGAGCACGACGTGGAGATGATGCGCGCCGCCGACCATGTGATCGACATGGGGCCGGGCGCCGGCTCCGTGGGTGGGCGTGTGGTTGGCGAAGGCAGCCTGGCGGATCTGATGGCTGCGCCGGAGTCGGTGACAGGCGCGCACCTGCGTGCGGAGCAGCGCTACAAGCCCAAACCGACGCGGCGGCAGGGGACGGGGCAGTTCCTCACGGTCCGGGGAGCCCACGCCCGTAACTTAAAGAACGTGACGGTCTCCTTCCCGCTTGGGTGCCTGATCTCCGTGACGGGTGTTTCGGGCTCCGGCAAGTCGACGTTGGTCTTTGACCTGCTTGGCCAGGGCGCCAAGGGGAACCTGCAGCCGGAGGGCTGTGATGGGCTGTCGGGACTAGAACATGTCCACAACTGGGTCACGGTCGACCAGTCGCCCATCGGGCGGATGCAACGCTCCAACGTGGCGACCTACACCGAAATCTTCACCGCACTGCGAAACCTGTACGCGTCTCTAGCCGAGGCGAAGAGGCTGAAGCTGACGGCCAAGCACTTCTCCTTCAATACGCCGGGTGGCCGCTGCGAGCATTGCCAAGGCCTCGGCGTGGTGACGGTGGGCATGATGTTCATGGCCGACATCGAGGTGCGCTGCCCGGCCTGCAAGGGGCGCCGGTTCCAGGAGGAAGTGCTGCGGGTCACCTACGAGGGGCGCACGATCACAGACGTGCTGGATATGACGGTGCAGGAGAGCCTGGCGCTCTTCGAGGGGAACCCGAAGATGGCGGAGATGATCCGCCTCCTCTGCGAGGTGGGGCTGGGCTATCTCCACTGGGGCCAGTCGGTCCGGACGCTCTCGGGCGGCGAGGGGCAGCGGCTGCGGCTGGCGGCGGAGCTGGCTAACCGTTCGAAGAAGCACACCGTCTACCTGCTGGACGAGCCTACAACCGGGCTGCACCCGGCCGATGTGCGGCAGCTGACCGTGCTGCTGGAGAAGCTGGTCGACGCTGGCAACACGGTGATTGTGGTGGAGCACAACCTGGAGCTGATCCGGGAGTCGGACTGGATCATCGACATTGGGCCGAAGGGCGGCGCCAAGGGCGGCCAGGTGATCGCCCAGGGGACGCCCCCGGCGGTTGCCAGGGTAGCGGAGTCGTACACGGGCCAGTATCTGCAGGATATGCTCGGCTGAGCCGAGTAAAAAGGCACCGGAAGGCAGGCTTGCTAGCTTGCCTTCCGGTGCCTTTGGTTATCAGTCTGACTGCTTGCTCCGTGCGGTGCGGGGTTTGGTGGGTGACTTGGCGCCCGCTTTGTTTTGGCAGTAGTCCACGGCGGCACGGATGAGGGTCTTCAGCGACTCCTCGTCGATCTGGTCCTGCTCGAAGATGTCGATTGCGCGCCACTGGTTGCCGTCGAGTCCGTTGTTGAACAGGTTGTCCGGGTCGGGCAGTTTGGCGCCATCTGGAAAGGTCAGTTTTACCTTCTCCTTGAATGCGTTGACGACGCAGATGTTGCCGTTGTGCGACCAGACCGGGGCGCCCCGCCATTTGATCTCTTCGGTGATGTCGGGGTCGGCCTCAACGATGAGCTTGCGGATGCGGGCCAGGACGGTACCGCGCCAGTCGGGCAGGCCCGCGATGATCTCGTCGATCTGTTCGCTTGCGGTCATTGACGTCATCCCACCTTCCTCAATCTGCTGATGCAACTTTGCGTTCGCATATGTTTTCCCGCTTGGTCGGGCCTTTTCCTCCTAGTCCGGCGGGGCCGTCAGTAATCCGAACTCTGCCTGATCCGGAACGGCTCAGCCGTGAGTGCATCGACCCATACAGTAACGCTGGAGCGGGGAAAGCGTGCCTCTAGGGTCCAGACAGGGTGCCTGACGCCGTCGCCATAACGACCGGAGTCAAACTCCGCCACGTACTCGGCGACCCACTCCTTCTCGGCTACGTTCCGGTGGATGGCGCCTGCGATCGCAATCGCTTCCGTCATGGTCACTTCGGGGGTCTGGCGGCGGTGCAGGCGGACGCCGGTCCTGTTCTCCCACGGAAATGCCGAGATGCTGAGGTACGCCTCACCCCTGGCAAACCGCCGGGCCAGCCTATCGGGCACCCGGGAATGGATGGACCGCCAACCCAGGCCCTCCAGCTCCGCCTCATACCAGTCCAGCACCTGCTCCGCCCCCGCTCCCGTCACCATAAAGGAACACCGTTCCACGGCAATACACTCGTGCTCCGCCGCGGCGGGATGGCGCGGCACCGCATGGTAGATGGGAACCAGTGCGGCGGGCACAGCCTCCGGCATCGGCCCAACGGCCCAGCAATCTTCCCCGGTCACCGCCAGCATCCTGCCATCCGCATCAAGATCGACGATCTCGTTGACGTGATCGTCAAATTCCGTGACTCGCCCGAGTTGGATCTCCAGCACCCGGTTGCTCGGCAGCCCGAACAGGGCCCGGTCGCCATCGGGATGCCAGAAGGGCGCAAAGCCATCGGTCTCGGTGCCGGGATAGGCATTCAGGCGCCCGCTCTCCAGATCGAGCCGGAAGATGGTGGCGATGTGGGTGCCACCCCCGGCGAAGAGCAGTTGGGTGCCGTCCGGCGACAGCCTGCCTGCCGATGTCGGATGAAAGGGCAGGGCCGGAATCTCGATGACGGTTCGCTCACTCCGGTAGTCGCGAGGGATCTCCGCAACCTTCGCCCACCAGTGGGTCGTCCCGGTTTCAGGCGCGTACTCGCCCACATCGCCGTCGGTAGAAACGAAGAAGAAGGACTCGCCGCCCGGACGCCAGTCGCCGACCATGAAGCCATGCAGGCCAGTGCGGCTACGCTCCTCGCCCGACGTCCGGTCGATCAGCCAGATCTCCGTGCTGTCTGCCTGCCTGGCGGCGATCCAGCGCCCATCGGGCGAGGGCGAGAAGTCGCCATACGGCTGGCTGGTGATTGGCTTTGGCTCACCGCCACCCAACGGATACTGCCAGATGCGCCTGTCGGTCCCGTGCACCAGCACCGCATCGTCATCAGTCGGGTCGAAGGCGGCCGGCCGCATGGGCGACTGTACCGTCTGCCAGCCGTCCGAGGCCGTGCACGCCGGCAGGGGCACCGCGCCTCCCGGGGGCATCCCCGGGGGCTCCGCCCCGCCCGCCACTGCCACGGCCGGCTGGTTTGCATAGATGATCTTCGTCCAACTAAGGTCCTTTGCGAACCCCTTCTCGTAATGTGCGTATACGACGGCGATCTTCTCGGGAAGACGGCTATCCATCAGATAAAAGCGCACCTTGACGGGGAAGTCAGTGCCCCCATAGGTGAAGCCGGACGCACTGGACGTAAGCTCGTCGTAATCCGGCGGCAGGTCGCCTGATTGGATGGCAGCCCTCACTGCTTGCGTGTATGTACGACCATCGTTGCCAAAGCTGATCTGTTGATCTGCCTCGCCCATGTTGCAGCCAACGCCGGTGTCATAGGGCTGGACCGGTCCCAGCCCGTCGAAAACGTTTACTTCCGACATGTACTTGCGCTCACCGGCATGCAGCGGCCCGGGCTGAAGGTGGACAAGCTCCACCTCAACGATCCAGGTAACATCGGGAGCGCAGGCAGCGACGTCAGACGGAACGACCTTCGCGGTCAATGCGACATCCTCCGGGCGCACGCTCGGGCCGCCGGCGGTCAGTGCGCAGCCGGTGACCCACGCTGCGGCAACCAGCAAAAGGGTGACAGCGAACCATCTTAGCCGCACGACCGGTCCCTCCCATCGGTGATGCTCTCCCTTGGACGTGGTCGAAACCGTGAAAGTTTCGGACTACTTCCGATTGGTGCGCAAAAGCTGTGCACATGTCCAGCATTTGACCCCCATACGCATACCCTTCCACGCAAAGGCGCCGGCCGTCAGCCCCGGGGCTGGCGCCGTTTGCCGCTGCAGCAGGGGCTAGGTTCTCCTCCGACCACTGTTGCAAGCCAGTCACCTCCCAACCCATGCGCGGATGGGCGGAGAAGCCGATTTCACCCCGGAAACGGGGATTCTCGGCCTCTCCGCCCATCCGCGCACGCTTTCGCAGGGGCCAAGCTTGCAAAACCGGTCTGGTGAACCGGGGCCGGGGCCTAGTGGCGCCCGCCTCGTGGTCGGGAGACCTTAAGGTTTAGCAGTACGAGAAACCTAACGGTCAGGACACAACAGGCCCCGAAAGGGTCCCAGAGCTGATTCGCCAGGGTGGGTCACTTTTGGACCGCACATGACACCGCAACCAAGCCGTCACCTTGCCGACAGCATGTCAGCTACGTTGCCGCAACCATGCCGACAAGTTGCCGCAACCAAGCCGATACCATGCCAGACCCTGTCTCACAACCATCCCGACACCTTGGCGCAAGCGTGCCGCAACCTGGGTCACCCCCAAGCTGCGGCACGCTGCTTTACTCCTGGAACCGTACCCTCACGGCAGTCATCCTGAGCCCCGTCACCGTCGCCACGGCATCGGCCAGCTGGACTGCCTGCTGCTGCGACCGATCATCCGTCCGCACATCAACCATGGCGCCGGACGGGCTCATCGTCACCAACACCTCTTCGACCCCCCGCCCCCGGACCAGGGCCTCGGCCTGGGTCTCCAGGGCGGCAAACTTCATCACGGCCTGCAGTTCGTTCGATGCCGTCTTGCGCACCTCGGCATCCACATTCGGGTTATCGATCAGGGCCTGCAGCTCCTGCTTCTGCAGCGACCGCCCCTGGTCACGGGCCAGGCGGGCCTCGGCGAAGAACTCACGCCCGTCCGCCGGGGGGAAATCGGCCACGTCCTGCGGCGTAGCCGAAGCCCCGGTGGCGGGGTGGTTCCCCACCGTCCCAACCTCCGACCCAATCACCCCCGGCCCCGCCTTGGCCCCAACCTCACCCGTCGGTCGCCCCGCCACATCCTGGAACGCCCCCGCCTTGCTCATCACAAAGTAGGCCATCAACCCCATCAGCACCAGGAAGATGCCCAGCCGGAGCACCTCCGCCTTCCGCCTGACGATGATCACCTAACTCTCCTCCCTTGCCCGGGCCTCCACCCGCACCATGTGAATCGGCAGCCGCAAATGATCGGCCACCGCCTTCGACAGCCGGTACCGCATCTGCGCACTGCGGGCGCCGTCCGCCACCACCACAACGCCGGCGATCTCAGGGCGCAGCTGCTTGGAGACCGCCAGCGCATCCTGCAGCACCACGTTGTTCTTTGTCACCGTAGTCGTCTCCGATGTCCGCCCCGAATTGTCGGCCGCCTTCTCGCCGGTCACCGTCTTCTGCTCACTGGTGTTGATGACGGGTACGTTGATCACCCCGGTCGCCAACGTGACCTTCACCCCGACCTGCCCGGCGCCTTCAATATCGGAGAGAATCTCCTCCAGCTCGCTGCTCATCTGCTCCTGCAGACGCTCGATCTCCGTCCGGTTGCCACCCTTCGCCTCGGCAGCGACCGGTGTGGCGCCGGCAGGCGGCCCCTTGCTGCCGCCCTTCAGCCCAAAGAGCCCCGGCGCCGTCATCAGGGCGACGCCCACCGCGGCGGCGACCAACGCCAGCTTCATCACATCCGGGGGCTTGGCCAGAAACTCCTGCCAAGACTTCGGTCCCTGTTTCTCCTTATCGCTCACCGGCAACTACCTCCCATCCGTCATGAACAGGACCTGCACCCTGCCCGGGTCGCTCTCCAACCCGAGGCGGGCCGCCACTTCCCGGCGCACGCTCTCCGCCAGCCGCTTCTCCGTGGCGCTCAGCTTGCCCGCCTCGGGTCCGGCGCCCGCCCCCGCACCGGGCTCGCCTCCCACGGGCGTCACCGGCTCCACCGGATGGACCGGCGTCGTCTCCCCCGGATGGCCCTGCGCCATCTTCCCCGGCGCCCCAGGGATGATCCGCACCGTCACCGCCTTGATCGTCACGCTCTCTTTGCCCTCTTCGAGCCGTACCTCGGCCTCGGCATCGGCCACGCCGTTGACCGACCGGGCAGCCCGCGCCGCCTCCGCTGACAGGCCCGACTCCACCTCGCCCACGGCCAGCGCCTCATTCTTCTCCCGGAATGCGGCGGCGCTCGCCATAATCTGCCCCAGGGTCGGCACGCCAGGGGCGCCCGCATCTGCCTCCACAAAGTTGGCCGTCACCGCCACGGGCTGGCCCAAAAAGCCAAAGATCGGCTTCAGCGTGGCCAGCACAATCAAGAGCCCCATCGTCAGCTTCACGTAGCGCTTCATGTTCCCCATGGGCAGCACCAGTTCCAGACAGCTTGCCAGCAGGGCGAGCAGGACCAGGCCCTTCACCCACTCCTTGATCCCCTCCACGGTTCCCCTCCTCTATCGCACCATCACCGTCATATTGCCCGCCCCCACAATCACCGTAATGGCGACGAAGAACATCAGCGCGACCACCGCCACACTCGCGAAGATCATCTGCAGCGATTTGCCGATGGTGGCCAGCATCTTGGCCGTGGGACCGGCGCCCATGGGCTCCACCAGGGCGCCCGCCACCTGATAGATCAGCACCAGCGACATGATCTTCAGCAGCGGAAACGCCACGATAAAGAAGATCGCCGCCGCCCCCACCATGCCCAGGGCGTTCTTGAGCAGCACCGTCGACCCGAAGATCAGGTCGGTCGCATCGGAGAACATCTTGCCCACGACCGGCACGAAGTTGCCGAAGAGGAACTTGGCCGTCTTCATCGTCACCCCGTCGGCGACGGCGCCGGCCACGCCCTTGACCGCCACCGTGCCCAAAAAGAGCGTGGAGACGAGGCCCAGGGTCCAGTTGGCGCCCTGCCGGAGCAGGCCGGAGAGGCCGCTCAGCTTGAAGTTTTCATTCAGCCCCGAGACGATGTCCAACACCGCACTTAAGAAGATCAGCGGGAAGACGATGGTGGTCATGACGGTGGCCGCCGTGGAGACGAATGTGACCATGATCGGCTGGAAGATGGCTGCGCTGGTGATGCCGCCCATGGCCGCGAGCACGGTCAGCAGGGTCGGAAGCATGGCCAGCATGAAGCCCGAGAGCGTGTCCATCACCTGCTTGGCCGCCGACACGGCGATGGTGAACCCGGTGATGGCCAGGCCGACGAGCATCAGGTAGACGACCCAGTGGGCCAGTTTGCCCGTGGCGTCGGCATCGAAGGCGGTTTGGAGGTTCTGGAGGATGGCCCCGGCCACGGCCAGCACCACGATGGTGGCCAGAATGCCGGCGTTGGCCAGGACCTCCCGGACGAGGTAGTTCAAAAAACCCCCGAGCAGCGCCTTGGGACTGTACTTGGCGCTGTCGCCGCTCCGGTAGATATCGAGAAAGTCACTGAGGGAGATTTCGGGGCCGTACCCTTCCCAGGTCTTGTTCACCTCGCTGAGGAAGCGCTCGACGGCGCTGGTGTCGATGGTTTCGGCCTGGCGACGAAGCAGCTCGTCCCGCTGGGCGGCGCCGGGGGCTTCGGTGGCGGCAGGCGTGCCCGCGGAGTTAGCCCCGGGCGGCCCCGCTGCCAGCCCGGCCCCGGCCAGGGCCAGCAGGAAGGCCGCGTCGATCATCATCAGCCTGATACCTTTCATACAGATAACTCCTATCCCAACAGCTTCATCACTGTATCAACGATTGCGAGCACAATCGGCACCGCCAGCAGCATGATCAGCACCTTGCCGGCCATCTCCACCTTGCTGGCCACCGACTTTTCCCCGGCGTCCTGCAGCACCTGTGAGCCGAAATCGGCCACATAGGCGATGCCGATGATCTTCAGCACCGTGCCCATGTGGGCCTGATCCAGCTTCGCCCTGGTGCCCAGGGTCTGCAGGACATCGACCACGTCCATCACCCGGGAGACCATCAGAATAAAGAGCATCACCCCGGTGGCGATGGATAACTGCATGGCCAGCTCGGGTTTGTGCTGCTTGAGCAGGTTGATCATGATGCCGGCCAGAAGGCCGATCCCGACGATCTTCGCGATATCCACCGGCCGGCGCCCCCTCTATTGGATCAGGAATACGGTTTTGGCCAGATTGATCAGGTAGCCTAACTGGGTCACGACCAGCACCAGCACCAGCAGGACGCCGATGAGCGAGACCATCTGGCCCTGCTCGTCACGGCCGGCCTGCTTGAGCATGGTCGCCATCACCATCACGATGAACCCGACGCCGGAGATCCGAAAGAGCATAGTGAGATCCACGCTTGGTTCGCCTCCGCCTAGATCAGAATCAATACCAGGGCGGCCCCGGAGAGCACGCCCACGTACCGTGCCAGCTTTTCATACCGGGCGCGCTGCTCTTGGGCCTGGGCTTCCAGGCCGGTCAGCCGTTCCCGGGCCAGGGCCAGGTGGCGCACCTGGTCTTCCCGGCCGGAGGCGCCAAGCGTTCCGGCGAGCGCCCGGAGGACATCGAGGTCTTCGGGCCTAAGTGCCGAGGCGGCTGCCTCCTCGGCGATCGCCTCGCGCAGGGCATCTCCCGGGGTGATGCCCCGTGAGCCGGCACCCAACCTGGCAGCCGCCCCCCCGAAGATGGGCGCCACGGCCGGGCCGGTGGCCCCGGCCGCGCTGCGCAGGGCGATGGGCAGCGGGGTCGCCCCGTACTCGACTTCGGTCTGGAGCACGGCCAGCGCTGTCTGCAGGTCCCGCAGGTGGGCGGGGCGCCGGGCGTACCCGCCGGCCACGTGCCAGCCTGCATAGCTGGAGGCGCCCAGAATAATCAGGGCACCGATCGCCTTACCCAGCAACCCGACCACCTCCCCCGACCGGGGCGGGCCCGGGGCCGGGGCCCTGTCCCGGCCCGGCGCCAAGTCCGTGGCCCTGTCCCGGCCCGAAGGCCGGTCCCGCCGCCGCCCCGGCCTCCCCGCCCAGGTCGGCCACCTGCTCCACCGTCCCGGGTCCCCGGCTCCGGCCCAGCACCACCGCCCGGCCAAAGGCCCCCGCCCGGATCAACTCCGCCAGCGCCGGCCGCCGGGCCACATCCTCCACGGAGTACCCATGGGCTGTCGCCAGCACAGCCACGCCCGCATGGAGCGCCTCGAGCACCGCCTCGGCGTCTGCCGGGCGCCCGATCTCATCCACCGCCACCACGGCCGGCGAAAGCGATCGGATCAGCAGCATCATCCCCTCGGCCTTGGGACAGGCGTCCAGCACATCGGTCCGGGGACCCACGTCCCGCTGCGGCACGCCTGCGCTGCACCCCGCCACCTCCGACCGCTCATCCACCAGCCCCACCTTGCACCCCTTCAGCCCCGCGCCCGGCGCCCCCGCCGAGATCTGGCGCACCAGGTCCCGCAGCAGCGTCGTCTTGCCAGCCTGCGGCGGCGAAATGATCAGTGTGCTGACCACCCGGCCGCCCTTAACCAGCCGAGGCAATAACCCATTGGCGCACCCCGGCACCTCCCGGGCCACCCGGATGTTCAGGCTGCTCACCTGCTTGAGCGTCCGGATTCGGCCGGAATCAAGCACCGCCCGGCCCGCCAGCCCGACCCGATGGCCGCCCATCAAGGTGAGGAAGCCGCCGCGAATCTCATCTTCCCAGGCGTACACCGAGCCCTGAGCCATCATCTGAAAGGTACGGAGCAGGTCGTCGTGGCTCGCCACCGCCGCCCGGTGGGGGTCCTGCGTCAGCCCGTCGCTCCGCCCGATGAAGGCATCGCCGCTGGTGTGAACCAGATGCAGGGGCCGGTCTTCCCGGAGCCGGATCTCTTCCAGGGGCGCCGGCAAATGGGGCAGCGCCGCCTGGATTAACTGGGCGACGCGCGGGGCCAGCACGGGCAGAATCTCCTGGTCAAAGCGTGCAGGAATCACGGCGTTGTCCACCTCCTACCCAGGGACATGTTTACGGGCTGGCCCGTCCGCATATGACACGAGGGCTGGCCTACTTAAAGTGCAAGGGGGGCTGTCGCCCCCCTCGCACCACTCCCCCATTTGCCACAACGGGGGCATGGGAGCGCTTCCGCTACTCCCATGCCCCCTCGTTAGGTCCCCCGCCGAACGACCGCGCCCCAGGCCTGATCTGTCACCCTTTGCCCACGCTCCTCCCGCACTCGGTGGGCAAAACCTGACAAATGCCCCTCCCCGAGCACCCTGCCCACCGACTTTGGGGTCTAGTAAAGCCCCCATCCCAGAAACCAACTACATCCAGATTCTGGGAGGGTGCAACGGTGCCCGGCTCCGCCTCCACGGCCCCGGCCTTCGGCCCGGCCAGGCGCTCCTTGCGCCCCACACCTTCAGAAGGGGCCATGCCGAACTCGCCAGAACGGGCTGGTCCGACCCCGCCCCCAGGGCCATGGCAGAGGGCAAATCAGTCGCACTCCCCGCAGACCTCCTCATGACCCGTCACGTAAGAACCCCATCCAAAATCCTTTACGGTCTCCTCCACCTGACCCCCGGTTTCGCGGTCGACCGGGGTGCCTTCACCTATCAGGGCCTGCGGCAGCTCTCAGGCGCCAGCCTCAACGCCATCAAGCAGGCCATCAGAGAACTGACCCAAACCGGATGGCTCCTGACCGAGCAGGAGAACCAGCGAAAACCGATCACCTTCACCCTGGCCAACCCCGAAGCTGCCAGAGCCGAGCGCGAAGTTGCCCGAGCCCGCGGCCATCTCACCGCAGCCCCCTATCAGGGGGAAGCGCTCATGCGAGAATACCTGTCGCTGCTCGTGGACTCGACCCTATTCGAGGACGATGCCGCGCCGGGCTACCTTATCAACCCACTCACCGACCAACTGATGGAGTTTGACGCAGCACTATGGCCCCACCGATCGGATCACAGCCGAGGAGTCCGCCAAGCAACAGGCACGCGACCTGATGAAGATTGGCCAATCCGTCAGAGCCGGGGTCAGCCGCCGGTACCGTGCCGCAGCCGCACCCATCCGTGCATGAGACGAGGGCTGGCTTCCCACCTGGGGAAACCAGCCCTCGCATTCTCGGGGCCCGGCCAGTGCCTGTGGCCCATCACCCCCGCCGAGCGACCGGACAGAGCAGATCCACCACCGCATCCGGCCCGACCGAGAAGTTGAAGTCGTTCAGCTCCTCCAGCCCGGGCCCCGGACGGTCCACATACTCCGCCTGCTCCCGCACCCACTGCCCCAGCGCCCGCCAATCGGCCGCATACTCCCGGTAGGTGGTCGTCGTCACTGCATAGAGCCCCCCGGGAAAGGTGACCGCCTCGATATGACCCTTCGGCACAAACCCGTGAGGCAGTGCAAAGAGGACATCATACCCGTACTTCGGAATGATCCCCTCCGGGTTGGCTGCGCAATACCCAAACGCCCGCACCAGCGGCAGCTTATTTCCGCAAGCCCACGCCGCCATATGCCGCCACGAATCGAAGCACGACGGCGCAACCGGGTCATGGTAGCGCGCCATCCGGTAGGCCGGCACCTCCTCAACCCGCACATCCGTAAGGCGGCGTACATGCTCAGCGAAGACCGGCAGTGATCCCGTCGCCGCCCGCAGTTCCACCGACCGCTCCGCCAGCGCCACAATCTCCGACGGCAAGTCCGGTCCATCCAGCCGGCGCTCATGCGTCTCATGCCGGAACAGAATCAGCAGGCGCTCAATCAGCTCGCGACGCTCCCGAATCGCCCGCTCCTGATGCTCCAGGGTGCGCAGTTGCGCCAAAAAGGCGCCGAGCGCCTCGCCGGGCTCCTCCATCGCAAAGATGCGCTGGATCTCCGTGACCTTTGCCCCCACCCGGCGCAGCGCCAGAATCTGCTCCAGGCGCCGCACCTGCTCAGGGCTGTAGAACCGTGGCTGCTCCGCATCCGAACGACAACTAGCCAGAATGCCGATCTCCTCATAGTAGCGCAGCGTACGGGTTGAAACGTGGTACTGAAGTGCGACGTCGTTGATCTTGGCCAGCCCGGTCATGGCGAAAGGCCCCCGTTCGATAAGTAAGTAGCGCTTCCGCCATCATCCTACCACGTTGACGCAACGTCAACGTCAAGGGGCCAAATCTGCTAATGAATCGCCCGCTTCCGAAACCGCCCCCCAAGCACTTCATGCACATCCTCAATCGCCACAAACGCCTCCGGATCCACCTCCAGCACAATCGCCTTCAGCTTTGCCAGTTCCAGCCGGGTAATCACGCAAAAGAGCACGCCTTTGGGCGCCCCCGAATACCCGCCCTTTCCCTCCAGCTCCGTCACGCCCCGCCCCAGCCGGTCGTTCACCGCATCCCGCAGCTCGTCGGGCCGGTCGGTAATGATCGTCGCCGACTTCGACTGATCCAGCCCCTCCATCGCAATATCGATCGTCTTGAACGCCACAAAGTAGGCCAGCAGCGAGTACATCGCCCTGTCCCACCCGAAGACGAAGGCCGCACCGCCCAGAATGAACACGTTGAACCCCATCACAATCTCACCCACCGAAAAGGGCCATTTCCGGGTCAGCATGATCGCCACAATCTCCGTCCCGTCCAGCGACCCGCCGTTCCGGATGATCACGCCCACGCCCATCCCCAGAATCGCCCCGCCGAAGAACGCCGCCAGCAGCAGGTCCTCCGTCAGCACGTGGTACCGCCCCAGCGCCGATACGAAGCTGGACATCAGCACCAGCGACCCTAGTGTGGTCAGGGCGAAGGTCTTGCCGATCTGCTTGTACCCCACCCACAGAAACGGCAGGTTCAGCAGCACTAGGTATAGGCTGACAGGAAGGCCCGTAAGGTGCG
>JARBUG010000075.1 GCA_029239785.1 Symbiobacteriaceae bacterium
CCACAGCTCCTCCGCCAGGCTCATCGAGAACTGCCCCCGGTTCACAATCTCCGCCCGAGCCCGGTTCAGCATCTCTGCGACGTTGTTGCTGGCGCCCGTGTTGGTGGTATCGACCATCAGGTAACGCTTCTTGCCCTGGTTGGCGGCCTTATACTCGCTGCCGGGAATCGCCAGGAAGTACGGCCAATAGAAGCCCGCTTCCGGCATCGCCGGCACCATCACCACGGTCCGTACGCCCTGATCGGTAAGGTCGGGCAGACCGCCTGCAGTAAAGGTGATGTGGTACCGGGCGCCGCCCGTGGCAAACAGCTTGAGCGTGTACTCCTTGCCATAGGCCAGAATGTTGCTGTCAGGGACGGCCGTATCATCGAAAATGGCCAACTGGTCGCTGTCAATCTCAAACCGGCGCGCCACTGTCTTGCCCGCCAGTTCCAACTCCACGGCGTCAATCTGATTGCCGCCCACGCCGACCTCTTTCAGGCTGATGACCGGCTTGATCGCGTCGACCGGTGCCTTCAACTGAAACTCCTTGATGGTTGTGACCGTGGCAGTCTTGGTCGCCGCGACCCAGTTCACCTCGGCGCCAAACAGGCCCGACAGGGTGTTGACCGGTATGTACGCCGTACCGTTGTGCACGTAGTTCTCCACCACTACGTCCTGCCCGTTCACCTTAAAGTGGGCCTGATTCCGGTACACCTCAATCATCTCTTTGACACTCGCTGCCGATGCGACCGAACCGACCAGGAACAGCGAAAGGATACCGGCGACGGCTGCCCTTGAAACCGGCTTCAAAGCGACTCCCCCTAGGCTACGGCGTATGTGGCAATAGGTGCTGCTGCGCTGCTCAATTCCGACTATATGACCGGAGCAGGAGTGTGTCAATCTCCCCGCAGAAGCCTTCGCCACCCGAACGATCTCAAGGAGGACAAGCCTGCATGCGCATCTTCATCTCCTGTGATATGGAAGGCGTCACCGGCGTCGCCATCGGCAAGCACTGTAACCCCTCGGAATCTGACTACCAGCGCTTCCGCCGCCTCATGACCCGCGACGTCAACGCCGCCATCGAGGGCGCCGCCAGCGCCGGCGCCACCGAGTTCTTGGTGGTCGACTCCCACGGCCCCATGACCAACATCGTCATCGAAGATCTCGATCCCCGGGCCGAACTGATCAGCGGCTCCAACCGGCACTTCTGCCAGATGGAAGGGATCGACACCGGCTTCGACGGCGCCTTCTTCATCGGCTACCACGCCCGCGAGGGCGGCGAGGATGGCGTCATCAACCACACGGTAATGGGAGTGGCCGTCACCGAACTGCGCTGCAACGGCAAAGTCGTCGGGGAGACGGGGCTGAACGCCGGCCTGGCCGGTGCCTTCGGGGTGCCCGTCGCCCTGGTGGCAGGCGACAACGTGGTGGCTGCGGAAGCCCGCGAGATCCTGGGCAATGTGCAGACGGCCGTCGTCAAACAGGCGATTAACCGGCATGCCGCCCGGCTGCTGTCGGTCAGGAACGCCCAGGATACGATCCGGGAGCAGGCGGCTGAAGCGGTCTATCGTCTGAAGGAGGGCGCTTTCAAGGCCTACAGCGTACCCGGTCCTGTCACCTTCGAAGTCGTCTTCAAGACGACGGATGCCGCGCACATGGCCGAGCTCTTCCCCTGCAACAAGCGCATCGGCTCCAAGACCATCTCCATTACGGCGGATGATTACGCCACCGCTTTCAAGCAGCTGTGGGGCACGCTGATTCTCGGCGCCAAGACCATGGGCGGCGTCTTCTAGCATGCGTTTTCGTCCTTTAGCGCCCGCCGATGTGCCGGCGCTTGCAGCGATGCTTGGCAGCATGGAGCCCTGGATTTCCTACCGGGTCGACGGCCCGGCCTGGGAGCGGCTTCTCGCCGCCGTCCCCCCGGGCGAAGAAGCCCTCGTGGCGCTGGACGGCGACGACCGGGTCACCGGTTACGCGCAGTTCAGCTACAAGGGCGCCTTCTGCTTGAGTGGGTATATCCGCACGTTGGCGGTGGACCCCGGTCGCCACGGCGGCGGGCTTGGCCGACAGTTGCTCGCCCATGTCGAAGAGTTGGTCTTCGCCCGGGGGCCGAACGTTTTTCTGCTCTGCAGCGCCCGGAATGAGAAGGCCCAGGCCTTCTACCGGGCCGTCGGCTATGAGCAGGTCGGCTGCCTGAACGCCTACGTGCTGCCTGGTGAGGATGAACTCCTCTTCCGCAAAACCCGCGGCCCCATTCGTAAGCAATAACCGCCTGATTTGCACGCTTACCTTCCGAAAACCCGTGCAAAGATGGTGTGAGCGGGCGTATGCGCCTTGGAACCCGCATGCTTTGACCGCTCAGTCCATCCGCGCACGCTTTTTCCGGTGCCCGCCGTGCAAAAGCAGCTGCATAAGCTCCTGAGGCAAAGAGGCAGCCAGCACGTCAATGCTGGCTGCCTTATCGTTTACTTACCCCCGGGGCCGGATCGGCACATGAATCTCCATGACCCAGGTCGGAGAAGCGGCGTTGAACCGCTCATCGTACAGCTCGTAATCGTGGCTGCCCGCGGGCTGGTAGGCTGAGTTCGGCACCCACGTTCCCCAAATGTACTCGTAGCTCCTACCCAGGGCCTCCGGCCCGGCCTCATGGGTGAAGACTGCGTACAACCCGGCTGGCACCGTTCGCGCCACCATGCCCGGGGGCACCTCGTCGGCCCGGTCCACAAAGACGCCGGCCACGTAGCTGAACTCGCACTCCTCCGTGGGATTCTCCACCGACCCGCACAGGCCGATGGCCTGGCCTACAGCCACCCGGTTTCCCACTTCGCACGCCCGGCGGTTGAACGCCGCCCATAGCGCCGGAATCTCGCCGTTCTGGTTCTTACCGATGTACTCCAGGCCCACCATCAGCCGCTCGGGCAACTCCACAATCCTGGGCGCCTGACAAATGCCATGCGCCACAGGCGCCTGCTGCATCTCTCCATCTGTCATCTGCATATGCACTCCCTTTCTTCGATAGGCCCCGGGCGCCACGCCGTAGGCACGGCGGAACGCCTTGGTAAACGAGGCCTGCGACTCGAAGCGGTATGTAACCGCAATGTCGAGGATGCGGCGATCGGTTCGTACCAACTGCTGGGCTGCCCCGTCCAGCCGCCGCTTGCGAATATGGTCGGTAATCGTTTCGCCCATCACCCCCTGGAACAGGCGGTGAAAGTGGAACGGTGAGAAGGCCACGGCCCGGGCGACATCGACAAACCCGATCTCATCCAGCAGATGCGCTTCAATATAATGGAGCGCCGTGCGAATCGGGTCGTGGCTGCTCATCCGCATCACCTCGTCGCTGTGCTCCCGCTGCTGGCCGGCCGACCCAGGCGGGGCAACTGAGCCTATTCTACCACGGCACCCGCAACAGTTTTGTCCTGTCTTGCGATCATACGTTTGCATGAGAAAGAGCCGGAGGCCATTGCCCCCGGCTCAAACGCAACCACCTACGCCAGCAACCGCTTGTACTCAGCCATCAGCGCCCGGAACGGCACCAACGACATCTCCTCCAGACCGCCTGCCCGGTTCCGGGCCAGCCACAGCTCCTTATGCTCCGCCATGATCTCGGCGAGCTCCCGGGCCATCGCCTGAAGCTGCTCCGGGGTGAACTCCCGCCCGTCCAACCGAGCCTGCAGCAGCCGCACAAACTGGCACAGGTGCACCAGCAGCCGGACCGAATTGCGCAGCTCCCGCATGATCAGGCCGCCCTCGGCGCCCGCGATCTGCACCTCATCAAGGCCAGCTGCGGCCTCCAGCACCGCTGCCTCTGCGGCGTCAGCATCGAAGCCCGGCAGCACTGCAAAAAGCCGCTTGGGCCGCGATGTCCAGAAGTGGAAGGCACTCATCAGGGCCGTGCCGTTCTGCGGCATGAAGCCGCCAACCCGATACGTGTTGCCCAACTGGTGCAGTACCTGACCAATCCACTCCGCCGTGTCGCCGAAGAGCAGCTTGTTCAGGAAAGGCCGTACGTCAGCGTTGCGGTTGGCATCCACTGCCCAGCTCACGCCGGCGCCGTAGGCGATGGGCAGGTAGTAGACCGGCTCGTAATCCTGATGGCCCCGGTCGCCCCAAATCGTGTTCAGGTACCCGATTGCCCCGTGCTTCAGGCCGTTCTCGGCGGCGTTCAGCAGGTTACCCGTGGCGTTCTCCGTCCGGCCCACCAGCGAGTTCCAGGTCGAAGTGCCGGGGCAGACGTAGAACGGAATGCCCGCCTTGGCAAAGTGGCCACCGTGCTCCGCAAACGGATGATCAGCCTCGTAGCCCCACTCCAGGGCGATGATATCCTTGGGCAGTTCGGCGACGTACTCCGGCGCCTTCATAATAATGTCGCCCCAGAACATCATCGTCTTGCCGCGGGCCTTCACCTGCTCATAGATGCGGAGCAGCTGGTCGACGTAGACCCGATGCTCGCCGACCTGCTCGACCAGGTCCTTGCTGCGGCCCTGGCCCACGTCCCACGTCTCATCGCAGCCTACATTGAAGTAAGGCGATGAGAAGTGCGGCAGGAGTTCATCATAGAGTTCAGAGAGCAGTTCGGTGACCCCAGGGTCGCCGGGGGCGAACGAGAACGGCCCCTCGTGCCGGCCGCCCCACGGCAGGTCAAAGCCCTCGGGCGCTTCCGCCAGATGCTTGTAGCGGTCGTGAATCAGCCACGGGTGCATGTGGCCAAACGAGTTCTGGTTGGGCACCAGGTCGACGAACCGCTCCTTGCAGTAGCGGTCCAGCAGCAGAATCTCCTCGCCGGTCATGGGCGAGTAATCCTGCCAGACCTCCCGGTGATTCCGGTACGCGAACGTGTGCTCCGTGTAGAGCTGGAACTCGTTGATCTTCATGTCGGCCATCCGGTCGACCATCCGATAGAGGCTCTCCATGGTCGGCACCTTGCCGCGGCTGATGTCCAGCATCACGCCGCGCCGCTCGAAGTCCGGCCAGTCCCGAATCGTCACTTCCTGCAGTCTGCGGCCGCAGCCGGCCAGCAGTTGCTTCAGCGTAGCGATGCCATAGGCCGCACCCTCGGCGGTGGCGGCCGCGATGGCGACCAGCCCGCCCCCGACCGTAAGATGATAGCCCTGGGCCTGTTCGATGGCCTTGGCCGCAGGATCGATCAGTACGTGGGCCTTTCCTTCAAGTCCGACGGTGCTGGCGGTGATCGTGACGTTGATTCCCAGCCTCTCCTGCACGAACGCAGAAAAGCGCCGCAGGGCCGGCAGCAGTTCCTGCCGGGCGCCAGTGACGGCGATGACGAGTTCGGCGGGCAGAACGACCAGGTCGGGTCCCCATGTAACGTGTCGCGGCACGGGCAGCAGGACGGGATTCTCGTGCGGCATGTGGAGCACCTCCGGTTTGGAGCTTGCGTCATTCCAGGGTGGTATATACCACGGAGGACGTAGCGTTTCCTGTCGAACGGTTGCCACGAGTCGCCAAAACCTGCAGGAACCCGGGCTCGTACAATAGAGCAGCACCCTCTTGAACCAGAGGAGGAATCCCGGTGGATCAGTTCACGGTTGGCACCCTGTTCCTCGCACGCGATCTGTGTGCCGTCGAGTCCCGCCTGAAGGACGCCCAGCTCCCCCACGTCATCAAGCAACTCAGCGAACGGTGGGCCGTCTTCCTCACGCCCGATGAGTGGCACTTCCTGCCCGACACGCAGGCCACCGTCCGCCAGGCCTCCCGGGTGGCGCCCCTCCTCCATTTCTCCCACGCCCGAAACCACGGCTGGTCCTTCCGCCTCGTGCACGACGGGCAGGAACGGGCAGCCTTCGCCGAACAGTACCCCTGGGACCCCCACGTTAGCGGCCTCATCGGTGAAGACGACCCGCCCCTCGCCCCACCCCCGGCGCCCGACCCCTTCGACCTGATCTATTTCCGCCTCCTCGACCTCTCCGAGGAAGATGTCCTCGCGCTCACCATCCTCCTGGGCGCCGGCCACGCCTCGGGCGACCGGGTCGAAGCCTTCAAGCGCCTCCTGGGCATCGCCGACATCGACCACCTCAGCTACCAGGTCGAGGCGGCGTCCCAATAACCGGGCTTCCCTCTGCTTGCTTTTCTTTCTTTACCACAGAGGACACAGAGGACACTGAGACTTGGTAAGACCGTCCAAGTCATATATATCGATAATGACCTGGAATAACTTTCTCGGTCTCAGTGTACTCTGTGTCCTCTGTGGTCATAAAAATGCCTGCATAGCCCCACTTCAAGGCCGGGTGCCAAAGCGCCCGGCTTTTCCCGCGCCCCTCGCTCGGTCGAACGACTGAGTATATCCTCCTACGGTATGATACCTTCTACCTAAATTGACGACACAGGAAGGAAATCACCTGCAACTGGTCTAACCCTTACCCCAGATGTATAGACCACTTTCCAGGGAGGCAGTCCCCACATGGCGCAGCCAACGAAGCTCCCGCCGCTCTACGTGCAGATCCGCGCCGACCTGATGAAGGCCATCGACACGGGACTGCTCAACCCGGGCGATCGGGCGCCCTCAGAACGTGAGCTCACCCAGAAATACGGAGTCAGCCGTATGACCGCCCGCCACGCCCTCTCCACCCTGGAAGCCGAAGGCTACCTGACCCGAGTTCCGGGCAGCGGCACCTTCGTCAGCCAGCCCAAGTTTGAACAGAAGCTGAACGCCGTAACCAGCTTCACCGAAGAGGCCCAGCTCCACGGCATGGTCCCCGATACCCGCATCCTGGCCACGGCCATCGTCGAGGCCGACTACCGCATGGCCGAACGCATGCAAGTTCAGGCAGGCACGCCAATCATTCAGTTCCAGCGACTCCGCATGGCCAACGGCATTCCCATGGCACTGGAGACATCCAACCTTCCATTGGGTCGCTTCCCTGGCCTCGAAGGTGTCAACCTTGCCAACGACTCCCTCTATCGCATCCTGCGCGAAAGGTATAACTTCAAACCTGCGCACGCTACACAATCCATCGAAGTGATGGTTGCAGGCACCTTCGAAGCGGGACTGCTCAGCATCCGGTCCGGCGCCCCGCTCCTCCTCTTGGAACGCTTCACTCACGGCCCTGAAAACAAGCTGGTCGAATACGTCCGCTCCTTCTACCGGGGCGACCGCTACCGCTTCTTCACAGAGTTGCACTAACCTGTCTTTTGCCCCAGAAAAAATCCTACTCTGACATTACAACCAGAGAAGGATTTCTCGACTCCCGCATCCAACTCCAGACTGTACAAGATGTATAGACCACTTTCGACACGTTCCGTAAGAAAACAGCATCATTTCGGATGGGGAGGACAGAACAGTGGCCACTAGCGCCATGCTGCGGAAGTTCTTCAAGAACTACTACTTCAGACGGACACTCAAAGCTGTCGCGTCAATCTTCGTTGTTACCACCCTCACCTTCTTCCTGATTCGCCTTATGCCCGGCAACCCGCTTGACATCTATGTCAACAGCCAGATGCAGTCCCTCGGCGTCTCGCGTGAAGAAGCCGAAGCCATGGCTTCGTCCATCTTCCAGGTCGATCTGAAGCGCCCGGTTCTACTCCAGTACACCGACTATGTGACCGGACTGCTCCACGGCGACTTCGGCCTCTCCATCGTCTCCGCCCGGACCCCGGTCAGCGCCCTGATTCTCCGCTTCCTCCCCTGGACCATGTTCGTCGTCTCCGTCTCCCTGATCCTCAGCTTCACCCTCGGCATCCTGATCGGCACCCTGATGGCTTATAAGCGGAACACGTGGGTCGACTACGTCTTTACCACCTTCTCCTCCATCATGACCGCCATTCCTGACTTCATGGTCGCCACGCTGATCATCGTCTACTTCGGCGTCCAGTGGAAGGTCTTTAGCGTCACCGGGGTGCGCGGCTCCCTCTCCCCCGGCATGGTGGCGGGCTTCAACGCCAAGTTCTTCATCGACGCTTTCTACCATGCGGCCCTGCCGATTATCACGCTCGTGGTCTGCAACGTCGGTAACTGGATGCTCCAGATGCGCGGCAGCACCATGGCCACCCTCGGCGAGGACTACGTCATGGTCGCCAAGGCCCGCGGCCTCTCCGAAGCCCGGATTACCACCGGCTACGTCGGCCGCAACGCCATTCTGCCGCTCTTCACCACCCTGGCCCTCTCGATTGGCGGTATGTTCGGCGGCTCGGTTCTGATCGAGACCGTCTTTACCTACAACGGCATCGGCATGAAGCTGGCCAGCTCCCTCGGCGCCCGTGACTATCCGGTCATGCAGGCGATCTTTATCATCATCACCACCGCGACCGTCTCGGCCAACCTGTTCGCCGACTTCCTGTACGGCTGGCTCGACCCGCGGATTCGCACGGAAGGGAGGTAGGCGCCCATGTCGTATATTCGTGATCTGGGCTCCGGCCTGCTCGGCTCCCTGCGGATCATGAGCCGTAACAAGGTCGGTTTTGCCGGCCTGATCATCACCATGACGATCCTTCTCGTCTCGCTGCTGGCCCCGCAATTCATCGACCTGAAGATGACCGCCGACATTGAAAAGATCTACCAGGGGCCTTCGGCCGAGCACTGGCTCGGTACCGACTACCAGGGCCGCGACATCTTCAAGCAGCTTCTGCTCGGCGGCACGGAAGTGATCTATGTCGCCTTCCTGGCCGGCCTCCTCGGCACGGTCATTGGCGTCGGCCTCGGTTCCCTGGCTGCCGTGCTCGGCGGCTGGGTTGACACCATCGCCACTGCAGCTGCTGAACTGGTCATCACCATTCCGCAGTATCCCCTGCTGCTGGTGCTGGCCGGCTTCATCCGGCTCAACTCCCCGGCGGGCCTGGCGGTCATCATCGCAGCCGTCGGCTGGGGCGGCCTGATGCTGACCATCCGGTCCCAGGTCCTGTCGCTGAAGGAGCGCGATTACGTGCAGGCCGCCCGTGCCCTGGGTCTGCCCGTCTGGCACCTGCTCCTGAAGGAGATCATCCCGAACATGATGAGCTACATTCTGACCAGCCTCGTCATGCGCATGACCAACGCCATTTACGGCATGGTCGGTCTGATCTTCCTCGGCGTCGTGCCGATTGCCCAGAACAACTGGGGCGTTATGTACAGCCTGGCCAACCGCCAGGGCGCCATCTTTGGTGTCAACTCCGCCTGGTACATCCTGGCGCCGATCTTCACCATCGCACTGTTCCAGTTCGGCTTGATTAACATGAACCGCTCCCTCGAAGAGCTCTTCAATCCGCGGCTGAGGAGGGGCGAATAGTCCATGGCTGATACAGTCCTTGAAGTACGCGACCTTTCGCTCGAATACCGGAGCCGTCGGGGCCCCGTCAAGGCCCTGCGCAACGTCAGCTTTGACCTTTACAAGGGCGAAACGCTCGCCCTGATCGGTGAGTCCGGCTGCGGCAAGTCCACCATGGGCTTTGCTCTGATCCGCCTCACTCCCGGCACCGCCAAGATCACGAACGGCAACGTCACTTTTGTTGACGGCCCCAACCGCATCAACCTGATGGAGATGTCGGAGAACGAAATCCGGCGCTTCCGCTGGACCGATATGGCCATGATGCTCCAGGCGGCGCTGAACGCCTACAACCCGCTCATCCGCATTCAGGACCACTTCATCGATACCGCCAAGGCCCACGGCCTGAACAATAAGAGCGAGATCATCGCCCGGGCCCGCCGGCTTCTGACCGGCGTCCAGCTGGACGCCGACCGGGTTCTGCCGGCCTACCCCCACGAACTCTCCGGCGGCATGCGCCAGCGGGTCCTGCTGGCCCTGGGCCTGCTCATGCAGCCCAAGATCATCATCCTGGACGAGCCCACCACGGCGCTCGACATTCTGACCCAGCGGTCGATCATCGAGCTGCTCCGCAAGCTCAAGGATGAGTTCAACTTCACCATGATCTTCATCTCCCACGACCTGAGCCTGGCGGCCGAACTGGCGGACCGTGTCGCCACCATGTACGCAGGCCAGATCGTGGAGCTGACCGACGTCTTCTCCGCTTTCGAGAAGCCCCGTCACCCCTACACCTTCGGTCTGACGCGGGCGGTGCCCACGCTACACGGTGCGGTCGAAAAGCTGGAGTCGATTCCCGGTTCGCCGCCCGACCTGGTCTTTATGCCCTCGGGCTGCAAGTTCCATCCCCGGTGCCCCTTCGCCACCGACAAGTGCAAGGAAGTGGAGCCCAAGCTGACTGCCTACGGCGGTCACCAGGTGGCCTGCCACAACTGGCAGCAGGTGCTCGAAGAATCCCAGAAGGCGAGGTGATGACCCCATGGCTCTGCTCGAACTGAAGCACATTACCAAGCAATTCCGCCAGGGCAAGAAGGTCGTCACGGCCGTTGATGATGTCAACCTGGCTATTCAGGATAAGGAGATCATCTGCCTGGTCGGCGAGTCCGGCTGCGGCAAGACGACTACCGGTAAGATGGCGGCTGGTCTGCTCGATCAGACCTCCGGCCAGATTCTCTTCGAGGGCAAGGACATCTCCAAGCTCTCCGGCCCCGAGTTCATGGCGTATCGCCGCTCGGTGCAGATGGTCCACCAGGACCCCTTCTCCTCCCTCAACCCCGTCCGCACGATCTATCAGACCATCAGCGCTCCCCTGCTCTACCATAAGTTCGCCAAGGATGAGCGCGACGCCCGGCGCCGCTCCATCGAGATCCTCGAAATGGTCGACCTGACCCCCGCTGAGGAGATTCTGGACAAGTTTCCCCACCAGCTCTCGGGCGGTCAGCGGCAGCGGGTCTCCGTCGCCCGTGCCCTGACGGTCAACCCGAAGTTTATCGTGGCAGACGAAGCCGTCTCCATGGTCGACGTCTCGATTCGGGCCTCGCTGCTCAACATGCTGCGCCGGCTCAACCAGGAACTGGGTGTCAGCTTCCTCTTCATCACCCACGACCTGGCGCTCGCCAAGTACTTTGCCTGGGAAGGCCGCGTCGGCGTCATGTACACCGGCCGCATGGTCGAACTGAGCCGCTCGCCTTCTCTGATTGAGAAGCCCCTGCACCCCTACACGGCGGCCCTCATGTCGGCCATTCCGGAGGCCGATCCCCGCCTGACCCGCTCCAAGGAGCGGATCGTGCTCCGCAGCGATGATATTCCCAGCCTGACCAAGCTGCCGCCGGGCTGCCACTTCCATCCCCGGTGCCCGGTCTGGCTTGAGGGCAAGTGTGACAAGGTCCAGCCCATTCTGACTGAAATGGGCCCCGGCCATCAGGTCGCCTGCCACGTGGCGTTCGACATTACCGGAGGCGGCAGCAAGATTTCTGCCGGCACCCGCTAGTGCTGCCGCCCAATCTGACCCGGGCCGGATACGGCATCACCGCCTTTGTGAGCCTCGGCTCCGGTGCGATGCTCCCCTTCCTGGATCGGAGCAGCTCTGAGTTCTTCCTGATGAGTTTCACCCTGGTTCTTGGTCTCGTCTTCGGGTTCGGCGTCTGGTTTTTCTCCAGGCGGCGGCCACCACAGTAGGGTTCCAGCGACTTTCACATGGGTCGCACACCATAGGCTCCGAATTGTTGAACGGAGGGGTCACTCGATGCGTAAGCGGTTTCTAGCAATCGTCGCGGTGCTGGCCATCGTTGCGATGGCGCTGTCCGCCTGCTCCAAGGGGACGAACGAGCCCAAGCCGGCTGACGGCAACACCAACACGCCCACTACCCCGGCTCCGGCGAAGGAAGCAGTTCTGAACACGGCCTGGGCCTATGAAGTGCCCCCCAAGACCCACTTCAACACGTTCGCCACCGGCACCCTGAACTTCCCCGGCGGCATGTTCGTGGACCTGATGACCAGCCCGCTCGCTCTGTACCAGTGGTCCGACAACACCTACGTTCCGCAGCTCGCTGAGTCCTGGAACGTTGACAACGCCGCTGCCACCATCACTGTGAAGCTCCGCAAGGGCGTCAAGTGGTCCGACGGCAACGAGTTCAAGGCCCAGGACGTGGGCGTCTACTTCACCATCGGCAAGGCCAAGGCCTATGCCTACACGAAGTATATCGACACCGTCAAGATCGTGAACGACTACGAAGTCCAGTTCCACATGTCCAACCCGGCTCCGATCGCCCTGCGCTATGTGCTGCGTGCCAACCCGCAGCCCTACGCCGTGTACGGCAAGTTCGCCAAGCAGATCGAAGATCTGTACGCTGCCGGCAAGGATGCCAAGAGCGACGAGATGAAGAAGGTCATCACCGAGCTCGACGCTTTCCGGCCTGACATCTATGTCGCTTCCGGCCCCTTCATCATGGACACCAAGTCCATCACCGAAGCCCAGGTCACCCTGACCAAGCGGGCTGACGCCTGGAACGCCGGCACCGTCAAGATCGACAAGATCGTCGTCCACAACGGCGAAACGGCTGCCGCCACCCCGCTGGTGCTCGACAAGAAGATCGACTACGTGACCCACGCTTTCCCGCCCGCTACTGAAGCTCAGTTCACCGCCATGGGCCTGCGGATCATCCGCTTCCCGTACTACACCGGCCCGGCGATCTTCTTCAACTACGGCCACGAGACCTTTGGCCCCCTGTTCTCCAAGGTTGAGTTCCGCCAGGGCCTGGCCTACCTGATCGACCGTACCGCCGCCGGTACCGTCGCTCTGGGCAAGTCCGGTATCGGCGTCAAGAAGATGGCCGGTATCGCCGACAACATGATCCCGGCTTATGTCACCGCCGACGTCCAGGCCAAGCTGAACGGCTATGCCAAGGATGCCAAGAAGGCTGAAGAGCTCTTCACCAAGGCCGGCCTGAAGAAGGGCGCCGACGGTCAGTGGACCGACGCCTCCGGCAAGAAGATCGAGTTCGAGCTGTACGTCCCGTCTGACTTCGCCGACTGGGCCGCTGCCGCCGACAACGTTTCGCAGCAGCTGACCGCCGCCGGCTTCAAGACCGCTGTTCGTGGTCCGGCCTGGTCGCAGTACACGACCGACATGAACGACGGCAAGTTCCAGATGGGCCTGCTGCCCTGGGGCTCCTCCACCCCGCACCCGACCTTCGCTTTCCAGGCGAACGTCATCAACTACAACGGTGGTGGCAAGGCTGAGCCCACCGCCACGAAGAAGGGCATGAACTACCCGCTGAAGCAGAAGTACAGCGGTGGCGCCATCGACTTCGAGGCGAACACGTGGGATATGGCCAAGGGCTTCGACACCGAGAACCAGAAGAAGATCATCTCCGCCACGGTTCTGGCTTACAACGAGCTGCTGCCGAACGTGCCGCTGTTCGAGCGTTATTCCAACGCTCCGATCCTGGACGGCGTCAACATCACCGGCTGGCCGAAGGATGGCGATGCTCTGCTGGCGAACGGTTCTGCTGACCAGTTCATCACGCTGGGTATCGTGAACGGCACCATCAAGGGTGTTGGCAAGTAAGGTTGCATAGGGGCGGGCGGGTTACCGCCCGCCCCTTTTCCTTTTCTTTTGCCTGTGGGGCGCTTCTCCGGGTGGTGGGTCGTAATGGGCGGGGGCGTCGTCGCGGCGCTTCGACCCCCACCCATGCCGACCCACGTACCACAACGCCGCACCCCCGCCGACTTCGGCATGACACCGGGCGAGGGGCGAGCACCCGGCCCGAGAGCTATTCAACGGCTTCCTGTGTGGGCGGTTCTCGGAGAGACACTCGGCGAGTACCGGCAGACACTGGTCATGCAACGGCAGACACCAGGCATGTACTCGGCAGACACCAGGCATGTATTCAGCAGACACCAGGCATGTATTCGGCAGGCACCAGGCATGTATTCGGCAGACACTGGTCATGCCCTCGGCAGACACTGGTCAAGCACCGGCAGGCATCCTGCAGACATCCGGCGGGTATTCGGCATGTATTCGGCATGTATTCGGCATGTATTCGGCAGGCACTGGTCCTGCACTCGGCAGACATCCGGCATGTATTCGGCAGACATTTCCCCTCCACTAGCCTGAAAGGAACGATGACGAATGCCCTACTTCTTGGGCGTAGATGGCGGCAACAGTAAGACTTTCGCCCTGGTCGGCGACCATACCGGGCGCCTGCTCGCCCTGGGCAAGGGCGGGCCTTCGAATCATCAGGCCAAGTTCGGCGTCGACGGCGCCATGGCGGTGATTGCCGAGGCTGTGGAGCAGGCGCTGAGTGGCGCCGGGCTCTCCATCTCTGACATCACCCATGCCTCCTTCTGCCTGGCGGGCGCCGATTATCCCAGCGACTATGACCTGCTCTCCGGAGCCATCCGCCAGCGGTGGCCTAAGCTGAAGCAGTTCTCTGTACACAACGACTCCTTCGCCGGGCTCCGGGCCGGCACCAGCCGCTCCTGGGGCGTCGTCTCGGTCTGCGGCACCGGTACTAACCAGTGCGGCATCGGCAAGGATGGCCGGGAGCTTCAGATTGGCGGCATGGGGTACATCTGGGGCGACCATGGCGGCGGCGGCGACCTGGGCCGTGAGGCCGTGCGGGCCGCTTTCATGGCCGACGAGAAGCGCGGCCCCGCCACCTCCCTCGTGCAGGTGGTGCTCGACCACTTCGGCTGCAAGACGACCCCCGAGCTGAGCTACGCCATCTACACCCGGCAGTGGGATGGCGCCAACGTCCACCGGCTGGCGCCCAAGGTCTTCGCCGAAGCCCGCAAGGGCGACCAGGTGGCTCAGGAGATCCTGGTCCGCATGGGCACCCTGCTGGGCCAGTCCGTCAGCGGCGTCATCCGTGAACTGAACCTGACCGATGAGGCGGTTGATGTGGTGATGGCCGGCTCCACCTGGAAGGGCGAGACCCCGATTATGGTGGATGCCTTCCGGCTCGCCGTCCACCGGGTCGCCCCCCGGGCCAAGCTGGTCCGGCCCCGGTACGAGCCCATCGTCGGTTCCTGGCTCCTGGCGGTCGAAAAGGCCGGCAACACAGTCGATCAGGCGATCTACAGCGCCATCGAAGCGTCGATGCCGCAGGATCTCTCTATCTATCAAGAGGAGGCGTAACTCACAGTGAGCGGACTCAAGGTTGCCGTCGTCGGCGGCGGTTCCAGCTACACGCCCGAGTTGGTCGAAGGCTTCATCAAGCGGCAGGCGGAGCTCCCCCTCGCCGAGCTCCGGCTGATCGACGTCGAAACCGGCCGTGAGAAGGTCGAGATCATCGCCGCCCTCACCAAGCGCCAGCTTGCCAAGGCGGGTCTCGACGTGAAGGTCTCCGTCCACTTCGACCGCAAGCCGGCCCTGGAAGGTGTCGACTACGTCGTCTCCCAGTTCCGGGTCGGTCAGCTTGACGCCCGGGCGCTGGACGAGCGCATCCCCTTGAAGTACGGCGTCCTGGGCCAGGAGACGACCGGCGCCGGCGGCTTCTTCAAGGCGCTGCGCACCATTCCGGTCATCCTCGGCATCTGCCGTGACCTGGAGGAGGTCGCCCCTAACGCCTACCTGATCAACTTCACCAACCCCTCGGGCATCCTCGCCGAAACCATCGTCCGTCACACCAAGACCAAGGCGATGGGCCTCTGCAATAACCCGATCAACATGCACCTGGGCGCCGCCCGCATTCTGGGCGCCGACCCGGGCAAGGTGAACATGAAGTTCCTGGGCCTCAACCACCTGCTCTGGGCCAAGGTCTTCATGGAAGGCCAGGACGTCACGCCCCGCATTCTCGAGGCGATGTCCGTCCCCTCCGGCCAGGCGGGCACCCCCGCCAACGTGGCCGCCCTCCCCTACGATCGCGACTTCCTGATGACCCTCGGCTACTACCCCTGCGCCTACCAGCGCTACTTCTACATGACGCCCGAGATGCTCCAGGTCGAAATCGAAGCGGCTGCCACGAAGGGTACCCGCGCCGAGGTCGTCAAGAAGACCGAGGCCGAGCTCTTCGAGCTGTACAAGGACCCCAACCTGGACATCAAGCCGCCGCAGCTTGCGAAGCGGGGCGGCGCCCACTACTCGGACGCCGCCGTCTCCCTGATCAGTGCGATTCACAACGACAAGAAGGAGATCCACGCGGTCAACGTGCGCAACGGCTGCGCCATGCCGGACCTGCCCGCCGATGCCGCCGTTGAAATCAGCGCCGTCATCTCCCGGGAAGGCGCCTCGCCGCTGACCATGGGCCCGCTGCCGCCACAGATCCGGGGCATCCTCCAGCAGGTGAAGGCCTACGAGGAGCTGACCGTGGCCGCCGGCGTGACGGGCGACCGGAACCTGGCCATTCAGGCGCTGGTGGCCAACCCGCTGATCCCGTCGATCCGCATCGCCACCGAACTCTTCGATGAGATGGCGGCGGCGCACCGGCAGTATCTGCCGCAGTTCTTCAGGGCATAAAGATCAGAACCGGGGCGCCACCGCCCCGGTTCTCTTTCGTTTGGCCCTTTCTTACGCATAGGACCCTACACTGTAACCGCAATCAATAACTGATACCGATCCGATTCACCGGGGATGTACCGCTCCAGCGAGAGCCCCAAAGCCTGGTACCCAAACTGTTGCATAAACCGAAAGACCCGATGCGCGGACTTGTCATCATCGACATAACACTCGATGGTGGCGAAGAGCGTAGGCGGGACCTCCTGAACACGGGCGTCGGTGGGCAGTTTCAGCCCCTTTTTGCCCGTCACCCGGAAACCAACCTCGCCGGAGATGCGGCCGCCAATCACATCCAGGGAGCGCACGTAGCCGCCACTGAGCACAGGCAGCCGCAGGCGGTCTGCTTCCTGGGTCCGCTGCGCCACGGCCTGCACGAACGGCAAAGGGCCGGCAGGGCCGAGCGCGGGAAACCAGATCAGCAGCGATGGTTCTTCCCACCGGTGCAGGTGAATCGGGGGCTGATCCGGACCCATGCCGTGCAGGTACTGCCCGGCCATCCGAATGGTCAGCAGGCGGGCTGTGACCTCTTTTTGCCACTGCGCGATCAGGCGGGCCCGGCCCTCCCGGTCGAACCGCAGAAACTCCCGAATGGCCGCGACGCTAACATCGGCCTGGCGGAGGCTGTTGATCAGCTGAGCATCGGCGACCTGGTCCGGCGCGTAGACCCGATACCCGTTCGGAAGCCGCTGAGTTGGCATAAGGAGTCCCTTGCGCTCGTAAAAGCGGAGCGCACTCGGCGAAATCCCGGTTCTGTCCGCAAACTGTGCGATTGTCAACATCGCCCAAAATACCTCTTGAGGTTGTACTTGGTTCAAGGTTTATTCTAGCGCCAGGACGTGCCGGAGGCTACCCGGGAACCAGCGGCGACGTCTACTTAATGCAGCGGAGGGAATCGATATGGAGATTGTGAGCAAGGGCGAAATCAAGCTGGCAGGCATCAAGGTGGTGGGGCGGCGCAGTGAGCTAAGCCATCGGGTGCCCCTGGCCTGGCTGGAGCTGAAGGCCAATCTGGGCGCCGTTCTAAACCAGGTCAACCCTGACCTGTTCTACGGGGTCTTCCCGCAGTCGGATCATCAGAACGACGGGGTGGGCGGCGTCCATACATACTGGGTCGGCGTGGAGGTCTCGGCGTTCGGGGCCGTGCCAGCAAGCCTGACCACGCTGACCATTCCCGCTCAGACCTACCTGATGACCACGGCCAAGGGCCAGGCGGACGCGATTGAGGCGGCCTACATGGGCCTGTATGGCCACCTGCGGGACCTGGGCCGCCAGACCGACCCGAACGGCTTCGGTTTCGAACGGTACGACCAGCGGCGGCAGCCCCCGACTCCGCCCTACGAGCAGTTCGACTACGACATTTTTGTGCCGCTGACCTAGACGACTAAGGGGCCGCCGGAACCATGCGACAGCATGGTCTGGCGGCCCCCTTCACATCTCCGGTATGCAGTTGGGATCAGCTGGTCGGGCGAACTGATCAACCCGCTGGCAGAAGTAGGTGGACGGCCATGTCGACCAGACGCCGTCGGTGCAAGTGACAAGCTTGCCGACATAGGCCGGGTGCCCCATCATCTCCCCGAACCCGTCGATCGTCATGTACTGCCTGTAAGACCCGTCAGCCGCCTCGTAGACCCGCACCACTGCGCCGGGGCCATATAGGGGGGCCGTGGGCACCGCTGCGGCCACCCCCTCCGGTTCCCGCCGGGGCACCGGCACCTCGCCGTCGCCCGTGATCGCCACGGGCTCCGCCCCCTCCACCAGCGCCCAGGGCGCCCCGTCCTCATCCAGGCCCACCGCGGCCCAGGTGCCGTGGTGGAACATCCCTACGTCGATCTGAATCAGCCGCCCGCCACAAGATCTCTTGATACCGCTCTGCACCGAATGCCCGGCGATCAGCCCCCGGCAGCCCAGGCGTTCACAGGCAGCCGCAATATCAGCTTCAGGCTGCCGGCGGGCCCAGAGCAGCCCGTAGACCGCCGGGTCTTCTGCCCGCAAGCCGTTCGCTTCGGCCACCGAGGCGGGGCCGTCCGGCGTCCACCCGGCGTGAACCGCGACATAATCGCCCACCTGCCAGGCCACCGGCAGCGACCTGAGCCACGGCCCGTACCGTCCGTCCGGTCCGAATTCGGCGTAGAACGGTTCCGGATAGGGCATGACGTTCGGATCAACCGGCCCGCCGACGGCACCGGCATCGGCGTCGGCTCCGCCCTGGGCCTCGCCGCCTCGCCCCGCTTCCGCCCGCCGCGCCGCCCACTCAAGCAGGTCGGCCCCGGCCCCGTTGTACGTCCACCCGATGCGCGCCTCGTGATCACCCGCCGCAGCCTTCAGGGCATACAACTCATGGTTGCCAAGCAGGCAGACAACTTCGCCCCCGGCGGCCCGTGCCTCCGACTGCAGCCGCATGAAGAAGTCCAGGGTCGCCAGGGGCTCCGGCCCCCGGTCAACCATGTCGCCCACCTGCACCACCCGGCGGCGCCCGCCTACCCAGCGGCCGGTTTCATCCGTCAGCCCCAACGCCGTCAGCGCCCGCAGATAGACCGTCCGGTTGCCGTGCACGTCGCCCAGCAGCACCGTCGGATAGGCTGGATATCCTGCCACGAACGTCACCTCATATCGATCACATCACTGTTGACTAGAGACGTGATCAGAGGTGAAAAGTTCCCTAGATCCGGTGCGCCACCGCAAGCATCTCATCCAACTTCCCCGGCACTGCCGGATCAAACGGGTCCACCGCGGCCCGCAGCACCGCATCGCCATCGAAGAGCATCAGCACCCGGCGGGCCGCCTGCGCCTCCTCATTCAGCACCCCGTAGGTCCGGCAGATGCCCCGGTGCCAATCCGCCGCCAGCGGGAAGGGAAACCTGGCCAGCGCCGCATCAAAGACCCGCAGCGCCGCCACATGATCCACCGAAATCGCCACCACCTGTACCCCCAGCCCCTGGAGGTCCTGGTGCCGCTGCCGCAGCACCACGAGCTGCTGCGTTCAGACCGGGGTGAAGGCCATCGAGTAAAACGCCAGCAAAAAGGGCCGGCCCCGGAGGTCGTCCAGGCGCACAGTCCCCGTGGTTGCGGGCAGAGAAAAATCGACCGCCGGGCTGCCCAGCGTCAGTGTCATGATCGACACCTCCCACCCTGAGCATGCCCGGCGGACCCGTTCGTTACTACTTCTTGTCGACCGAGTTGGCCAGCACATCAAAGACCAGGTTCGGATTCTCGGGATCGTTGGTCTTCACGATCACCTGAAAGTGATGCGGACCACCCATGCCCGGCCCCATGTGGTACATGAAGTTGAAGCTCGTCTGCTTGCCCGGCTTGACGACCGTGGACCCCACGGTCACGTTGGGCGGTCAGCAGCCCTTCAGCAGCTTGACCTGGACGCCGGAGATCTTCAGATCGCCCTTGCCCTCGTTCTTGATAAAGAACTCATGGTACTTCGGGTCTTCGGTGGTCAACACATCGCCAAAGTCGTACTTCGCCTCGGGCGTGGTCACCTTGGGCGCCCCGCCGGCGCTGCAGCCGACAGCGACCAGGGCGGTCAGCGCCAGGAGCAGCGCCAAGAGCCGTTTCATGTCTACTTCCTCCCTCAGTCTATGTGAGCCAATAAAGGATTGTATCATTCAGGCCCAGCAGCAGGAAGAGGCCTGCCACCACGGCCCTGACGACCTTGTCCATCCGCCGGACGCCTTTGACCCAGCGTTTCGCCGCGCCCTTACCGAGCGACAAGGCCGCAGCCCACAGAATCACCGGCAGCGCCGTTCCCACCGCGAAGATGACGGTCAGGAGCATCCCGGCGGGCGCCTGCAGAATCAGCGGCACCAGGGTGCCGAAGAAGATCATGAACATCGTCGGGCAGAAGCCGAGCGAAAAGGCGACACCCAGCCAGAGCGCCGGCGAGCCCCGCTTGGGCGCCCGCTGCCGCAGCCACGTGGTCACCCGTTCCCCGGTCGCTCCCCGGAAGCGGAGCAGGCCCAGGAAGTAGAGTCCCATCAGCACCAGCAGCGGGCCCGTCAGCTTGCGCAGCAGGGCCATCACGGGCGTGGGGAGTTTCAGCCCCAGCATCGCTGCCAGGAAACCAAGAACCAGGTAGACAGCTGCCTTGCCAAACAGGTAATCCCGCACGGTAGGCCAGAGCGGGCGTTCTTCCTGCGTCATGTATGCGATGGCGCCGGCGTTGGCGGTGACCTGGCAGGGCGCCAGCCCGCCTATCATGCCCAGTAGCAGTGCCGAGACCGCTGCGATATTCTGCCCGGCCAACAGGTCCTGCAGGGGCTGGCCCACGGCGCCCGACCACTGGCTGAGGACGGTGTACCAGCGCATAGCGAAATCTGCCACTCCGGGAGACCACCTCCGTCTGGCCGGGACCCCTGGCCCCCTGGCCCGGGCCGTCCCGCCCGTCTCCCATTTTACTCCGAATCTGTGGAGATTCCGTGATGCCCCTCACACATATGGTATCATTTGTTTCGAGGTGGATTATTGCATGGAACGCAGCATCATCACGGAACGGACGGAACTGGCCGGCATCCCCATCCTGCATGTGCGGGCCCGCACCCTGGCTGGCCCGGCGCCGACCATCCTCTACTTCCACGGCTGGAGTTCGAAGAAGGAGTTCAATATCATCCCCGCGGAGCTGCTGGCGATTGACGGCTTCCGGGTCATCGTGCCCGACCAGATTCACCACGGCGAGCGCGGGTCGCTGGCGAACTACCCGGCAGCGGCCAAGACGCATTTCTGGCGGGTGATTCTCCATTCGGTCGAGGAGGCCGCGATCCTGCGGGACGCCGCCGTGGCCCAGGGCTGGAGCCTGCCGGGTGCCTTCGGCGTGGCCGGCCACTCCATGGGCGGCTTCGTCTCCAGCGGCGTGCTGGCCCGGTACCCCTGGGCGCAGGCGGCGGCGCTGCTGAACGGTTGCCCCTGCTACGTCTGGGCGGACGAGTTCTACCGGCGCACGGCGGGCGCCTTCCCGGCCGCCCCGGGCACGGTGGAGCGCCTGCGCCAGTTCGACCCCGAGCACCTGGTGGCGCAGGTGGCGCCCAAGCCCCTGCTCATGCAGCACGGGTCGGCAGACACGTCAGTGCCTGTGGATGGGGTGAAGCGCTTCTATTCGCTGGCGACGCCGTACTACCGAGAGCATCCCGACCGCCTTGCCCTCACGGTTGTCGACCGCCTAGACCACTATGTCACCAATCACATGATGGAAGCGATGCG
>JARBUG010000076.1 GCA_029239785.1 Symbiobacteriaceae bacterium
CCGGGTCTTGATCTCGGTGGGCTTCACCTCCAGGGCCTGGAGCGTGATGTTGCCGTCATCGAGCAGCAAATAGCCGCCAACGGGCACATCTTTGGTGATGTCGGGGTACTGCGCCCAGACCCGCTCCTGCGTGCCCACCACCTGCTCGGTGGTGATGGTAAAGATGTCGCCTTCCTTCAGCATGATCTTTCCGTTCTCGAAGGTGCCGATGCGGATCTCGGGCCCCTTCAGGTCGATCATGATGGCGACCGGGCGCCCGACCGTGCGGGCCGACTCCCGAATCAGTTCGATGCGTGTCTTATGCTCTTCCTGGCTGCCGTGGCTGAAGTTCAGACGGAAGACGTTTACCCCGTTCTGCAACAGCTTGACCATCACTTCAGGCCGGTCGCTGGCCGGGCCGATGGTGGCCACGATTTTGGTCCTGCGCATACCTCAGACTACCCCTTTTCATGGAACTTGGGCTTCGTGCTGCTACTAGACCCTCTCGGCATGGGCCGGTCTGGATTAGGCCCACGCCTGACGGGTTACGGCATCCATTGAGGATGCCTAGATGGAGAGGGTCTCGGCCAGATCGACCAGTTCGCGCGAGACACCCTTCGTCTTATCGAATACGTTTTCAAGCGGCTGTGTGCCCAATTCGCCGGCCACCTCGCCGACGAACAGGCCGCCCTTGCCTTCATACAATAGCTCTGCAGCCCGGGCGCCCAGCCGGCTGGCCAGCATGGCGTCCACCGCCGACGGGGAACCACCCCGCTGGATGTGGCCCAGCACGGTGACCCGGGTATCAAAGCCGGTCTTGGCCTCGATCTCCTTGCCGATGGCAATGCCGTCGCCCACGCCTTCGGCCACCACGATGAGCGAATGCTTCTTGCCCCGCTCGGCGCCCCGCTTCAGGCGGGCGATAATCTCATCCATGGGGATGGGGTTTTCGGGAATCAGAATCGATTCGGCGCCGCCGCCGAGGCCTGCTGCCAGGGCGATCCAGCCACTGTGGCGCCCCATCACTTCAAGTACGAAGGTGCGGTTGTGCGAGGTGGCAGTGTCGCGAATCTTGCGGATGGCGTCCAGGCAGGTGTTGACCGCCGTGTCGAAACCGATCGTATTATCGGTGCCGTAAATATCATTATCGATGGTGCCCGGCACGCCGATGCAGGGCAGCCCCTGCTGGGTCAACTTGAGGGCGCCCCGGAAAGAGCCGTCGCCACCGATGACGACAAGGCCTTCAATACCGGCCGCCGCGGCCTGGGCCAGGGCCTCCCGCTGGCCGGCCGGCTCCTTCATCCGCTCACTGCGGGCGGTCTGCAGCATGGTGCCGCCCCGCGTAATAATGTCGCCGACCGAATTTATGGTGAGCGGAATAAAATCGCCGGAAATGAGTCCGGCGTAGCCCCGCCGGACTCCTACGACCTCCATACCGAGGGTAATTGCTCTACGGGTGGCTGCCCGCACGGCTGCGTTCATGCCCGGCGCATCGCCGCCAGACGTGAGGACACCGATCTTCTTTAGCATTTCTTTCGACTCCTTGCTACGTCTATTACTTCTTAAAACGAGCGCGCCCCAGCGCCTCGTTGAGAATCTCATGCGCTTCCCGCGCTTCGCCCTGGGGGACCAGGAGCTCGACGTGAGTGTTGCTGCCGTTGGTGGAAACACCCGTGGCCCTCAGGCTGACCAGAATTCCCTCCTGGGAGAGGGCGTCCCGCAGCTGTTCGGCCGCTTGCTTGTTCGGAGCGATGTAAATGACCTGCCACATGCACCATCGCCTCCTTTGGAGTAGACTCCGCTTGCCGTCCTAGTATGCACCCGGTGCGGTGCTGCGAGCCCTTGAGACAAAAAGCCCCGTTGCCGGGAAGATACTTCGGGCGCCAGGTTACCATTTCCTCCTGCCCGTCAGCACTTTGTTAGAGATATATACAAAAGCACCTCCTACTTTTGTGATAAGGTTAGAAAATCTTTACGTTAAGTGTATGATAGGCTGGAACTATTTTCAAGGGGGTATGCAAGATTCGCCAGACGAGCAGGAAGGCGGGGGCGTCGCACGGAATTTTAGGGAGTCCGTTTTTGGGAGACCCTTTTTGTCAAAGGTAGGTGCTCGTCGTGTCTGAGTTGTTGGCTCACATGGAAGAGGCGAGAGCCGCGATCGCTGCCCGCACCAGCGTGCAGCCGAAGGTTGGTCTCATTTTGGGGTCGGGCCTGGGCGATCTGGCCGACCAGATTGAAGATGCGGTCCGGATTCCCTACAGCGAAATTCCCCATTTCCCGGTCAGCACGGTTGCGGGGCATGCCGGCCAGTTGGTGCTGGGCACGCTGCGGGGCCAGCCGGTGGTCGCCATGCAGGGCCGGATTCATTATTACGAAGGCTACTCCATGCAGCAGGTGACCTTCCCCACCCGGGTACTGAAGGCGCTGGGCATTGAAACGTTGATTGTGACCTGCGCGTGCGGCGGGCTGAATCCGGCCTTTGCCGCGGGCGATCTGATGATCATCGTCGATCATATCAACTTCATGGGCGAAGACCCGCTGCGTGGGCATAACGAGGAGCGCCTCGGGCCGCGGTTCCCGGCCATGGTCGGCGCATATACGCCGGAGTTGCGCGAGATAGCAGCGTCTGTGGCCGAGGAGTTAGGGTTCGAACTGCAGCGGGGCGTCTATTCGCCGATTTCGGGGCCGTGTTATAACACGAGCGCCGAGTTGCGCATGCTGCGCCAGTGGGGCAGCGATGCGGTGGGCATGTCGACGGTGCCCGAGGTGGTGACGGCCGCCCACATGGGCGTGAAGGTGCTGGGCATCGCATGCATTACGGATATGGCGCTGCCCGATGCGCCGGTTCATCTGACGCATGAGCAGGTGATGGAGACGGCGGTGCGGACGAAGCCGCGGTTTCAGAATTTGATTAAGGGTGTGCTTGAGCGGATGTAGGTCTGTTGGTGGCGGTTGTCGCGGTCGACCGGCGTGGCCCATCGAGGGCCACGCCGGTCGTTGCATTGCGGCGGCGTGACGAGACAGTGCGGTGAGTGCCGCCACCTCGGCCGGGTTGGCAGTTGCGCCCGCCCCGGGGAGTGAGCGAGTAGCCGTCCCGGCCCGAGGCATCTGACGCCCAGCGGTCTGCGCCCGCTACCCGGGGTTCCGCCCGGCTTTGCACGCCGCACCCATGAAAACCCGTGCGCGGATGGTCGGAGAGTCCGATTTCGCCCCGCAAACGGGGGTTTCGCAGGCTCCGACCATCCGCGCACGGGAGATAAGGGGGCCATCATGCAAGAGTGATCGCAGAGACCCGGGCCCCGCCCTTCGTCATCGCTCCTCCACCCAGTGCAGGCCGGCCAGGACAAGTCCGGCTAGCTGCTCAAACTGGCCGGTGAACTCGTGGTCGGCGCCCGGAATCACCTGGAAGTGGGCCGGGCCGGGCAGCAGTCGCACCTGGGCCTCAATCTCTGCTGCCGGGAACTCATCGTCTGCATCGCCCTGCACCATGTAGACCGGCACCTGGACCCGAGGCAGGTAGGGCTCCAGCTGCCAGACCTGCTCGTCGACAATCTCGCCAAAGCCCATGGAAAAGCCCTTGTTGGCGGAATTGCCAAAGCCGACGATGCCGCGAACGCGCCCCCACAGCCCGGGCCGGGCGCCCGAATCAAGCGGCGCACCGGGCCGCCCTGCGTGGGCTGCCAGCAGCAGGTTGCCGCTGGAGCCGGCGGAGTGCCCTACCAGAGAGAGCGGCCGGTCATCGCCGGTCAGTTCCTGTGCGAAAGGCCAGAGCCGCTCGTAGGCAGCAAAGAACTGGTCCATGGTGACCAGTTGGCGGGTCGCCGCCCAGATGCGCTCGGGCACCTCCAGGGAGCTGACGCCCACCACCGCATACCCTTCGGCCACCAGGCGAAGAGCCAGGTCATCATGCATCTGCGCCCACTCCGGCGACATGGAGGCCACAAAAACCGTCCCCCGGGACGCCCCCTGTGCTGGGTAATGGTAGACGGGCAGCGTCACCTCGGGGGCAATCTCCAGCCAGTGGAGCTCCGCCCGCCGGGGCCCGGGCCAGCCGAAGAACCAGGCCTGGACTCGCTCCCCGAGCCGGTCGCGCAGGTAGGCCTTGACCGCATCGCGATCCGCCTGAATCGTTGCGACGTCCGGGGATCCGCCACTGCCGCCATAGCCCCGGTAGTCAAAGCAGAACGTGGCCGACTTGTACTTGGCGAAGGTTTGCGCCATCCGCCTCACCCGGGGCAGCACGGCCTCCCGGGTCTCGGGGAGCATCTGTGCGCAGATGACCACCGCTTCCACCGCCGCCAGAGGCAGCCCGTCATCCCAGGCGAGCAGGCCCTCCAGGGTCAGGCCTTCACCCACGGGCACCCGTACGATCTCCTCCACCGGAACCGCCCCCTTTATCCTTCCGCCATCTTGGCACTTCCTACTTCACGGGCGCCGGGAAGATCCCCTCTTTTTGGCACATAGGGGGCAAAAAAGTTCAGGCGCCCAGGCGGACCATCGCGGTCCGCCCGGGCGCCTCGTCAAACCGGGGTGGTGGCACTAACGCAAGGCGGTCGGGTCTGGTCAGGTGTTGAGGAGCGACGACGCCCCCGGCCGGACCCGACCGCCGCTACAAAGTGCGCCCACCTCTATACACATCCGTGTTCAAATACTTCAACCCCGAGTCCACCATCAGCGTGACCACCTTCGCCCCGGGCCCCAGGCGCCGGCCCACTTCCATGGCAGCCAGCACATTCGCCCCGGACGAGGTCCCCGCAAACAGCGCCTCCTCCCGGGCCAGGCGCCGGGCCATCTCCTTGGCCTCCGCCGTCGCCACCGCCACGATCTCATCCACCAGCGACGGCTCCCACAGGGGCGGGATGTAGCCGACGCCCACGCCTTCAATCTTATGCGGCCCCGGCTGTCCGCCCAGCAGCACCGACGACTCGGCCGGCTCCACCGCCACAATCTTGACCGATGGCTTGTGCCGCTTCAGCACCGTCGCCACGCCCCGCAGGGAAGCCGCCGTGCCCACGCAATGCACAAAGGCGTCAATCTCCCCGCCCGTCTGCTGCCAGATCTCCTCGCCCAGGGCGTAGTAGCCTGCAATCGTATCCGCGTTGCTGAGCTGGTTGGCCCAGTAGGTATTCGGCTCCTCGCTCAGGCGGCGGGCCGTCGCAATCATGTCCTGGATCAGCTTCTTCGTGGTCAGCCCGCCCTCGCTGGGGACAAGCGTCAGCTCGGCGCCCAGGGCGGCCATCTGGTCCAGCTTCTCCCGGCTGAACGCATCCGACGTGACGATTTTGATGCGATAGCCCTTGGCGGCGCAGACCAGGGCCAGCGAAGCGCCGGTGCTGCCCCCGGTGTACTCGACCACCGTGCCGCCTGGCTTCAACCGGCCGTCCTGCTCGGCCTGGGTAATGACGGCCTGAGCCATCCGATCCTTCATGCTGCCCGTGGGGTTCTCCCACTCCAGCTTGACGAAAATTTCCGCCGAGGTGGCCGGCACGACCTTGCGCAACCGCACCAGCGATGTGTTCCCTACAGCCTGGAGGATGTCCAACGTACGACCTCCCAAAAGATCAAGATAGGAGCGCCTTCACGTAAGTACGACGTGCCGCCAGGTAATACCCGCCGAACATCAGGAGATACGCCACAGTTACGGCGACAAAGGAAGCATCTATCGACATTTCGTCGAATCGGGCCAGCATGCTGAGAATGACCCATGCGTGGGCCAGTGCCACTGCCAGGGGGGCGAAGAAAAGCACCAGGGTCTGTGCGGAGATAACCCGCCCGACCTCCCGCACCCGCAGCCCCACCCGGAAGAGCGCCTGGTACTGCTGCCGTTCGGCGGACAGGTCGGTGAAGAGCTTGAAGTAGAGCATCTGGCCGGTGGCGAGGAAGAAGAGCACCACCACAAAGCCCAGCACCAGCATGCCCGTCTGTCCTTCGAGCAGCATCTCCTGATAGGTATAGCCCGTGCCGTTGACCTTGAGCCCCTCAGCCCGCAGCGCCGCGATGACTGGACCGGCCGCCTTCCAGTACGTCAGCTTGAAGCCACGTATCTCGGCGTCTTCGTTCGATTCGTACCCCTCGTCGATGGCTGAAAGGATAGCGTCATCAACGATGAGGAGCGAAAAGAAGCGGATAGGAAGCTGTGGGGCGGCGCGGTCACTGATGAGCACCGGCAGCCGCATGTCGGCCGGCCGGCCTGCCCCGGCCTTCGCCTCGGGGCCCAGGAAAAGGTCCAGGTCGTACGACTCCCCTGCCGTTGCATCGGTCCCGAGCAGGATTCCCCGGCCGTCTGTCAGTGTGACCGGCTCCTGGCCATCAACCAGCGCCGTCCACTGGTTGAAGCTTGAAACGGACACCACCCCCACCCGGTAGAAGACCGTATGGGTGGGTGCGGTTTTGTAGCTCGTCAGGGCCGAGCGCAAGGGAAGCAGTGCCTGCCGCTCAACGCCCAGTCCGTGCTCCTGCAGGGCGGCCAGCGCCCGCTCGTGGTCCTGCCCGCCCGGGCCCTGCTGGACCACCATCCCAATCGGTGAATACCGGAGGGCGTTCGCTTCGGCCTGGGTGTAGGCCATCACCACAACCGTGAGCGGCACCAGCACCAGCGTGGTCAGAATGCTGACCATAAAGAGCACCTTGGCGTTGTCGCGCACCTTGTGCAGCATCTGTGAAATCGCAAGCAGGCTTGTCCGCCGATAGTAGAGCGCCTGCTGGCTCCGCAGTGCCTGGAGCGCCGCCACGCTGCCCTGGTGAAAGAGCAGGTAGGTGGCGATCAGCATCAGACCGATGCCCGGCCACATGCGCGGCTCCGACTCCGTCCAGTCGCCTGGCAGCAGCAGCAGCGTGTAGCCCGCCGCGAGACCGGTCAGACCCACCGCGGCCAGCCACCACCGGAAGGCAGGCGGGGTCCGGGGCCGGGTGGCGCTGCGAAAGACCTCGGCCACGGAGAGCCGGCGCAGCGTGAATCCGCCCAGCAGCGAGACGAGCAGGAAGACGCCGGCAAAGATCAGCACCGTCAGCACGACCGCCGTCATCGACAGATGAAACGGAACCGCCTCGGAAAGGGTGAGCACCCGGCCGACCAGCAGAAAGAAGAGCTTGCCCGTAAGCACCCCGCCGCCGACGCCGGTGAGAATGGCCGTCAGGCCGATCAAGAGGTTCTCAAGGCAGACGATCGCCCAGATCTGGCGGGGCAGCATGCCCACGAGGCTGAAGATGCCCAGTTCCCGCTTGCGTGCCCGCAGAAAAGCGGACGAAGCGTAGAAGATGAAGAGGACGGCGAAGATGGCGACCAGGCTGGCAACCACGCCGAATGTGGGCATCATATCCACCCGGTCGAGTTCGGCCCGCAGCGTCGGGTGGTACTGGATCCCTACGAAGAGGAAGAACATCCAGACCGCAAAGGCGCTGGACAAAAAGAAGGCCGTGTACTGCCGGGACTGATGGGAGACGTTCTTAGCGGCGAGCGTAAGCCAGGTCATACGACTCGCCTCCCATCGTGGCCAGCACGTCGAGGATTTGGTGGAAGAAGTGTCCCCGGTCGGTGCCGCGGCGGATTTCATTAAAGAGGCGCCCATCCTTGATGAAGAGGATGCGCCGGCAGTAACTGGCCGAGACGGGGTCATGGGTGACCGTCAGGATGGTGGTGGACTGGGTTTCGTTCAGGCTGCTCAGGGCTTCCATCAGCGATTGTGCAGAGCGGGAGTCGAGGTTGCCCGTGGGCTCGTCGGCCAGGACCAGGGCCGGCTGGTGGATGAGCGCCCGGGCCGCCGCGGCCCGCTGCTTCTGCCCGCCCGAGACCTCGGCGGGATAGCGGTTCAGCTCACTTCTGAGCCCGAGTTGGGTCGCCACGGTGTAGACCCGGTCCTCAATCGTGGCGAGGGGCATCCCCTCCAGCACCAGGGGCAGAATGATGTTCTCCTTCAGCGTCAGGGCATCCAGCAGGTTGAAGTCCTGAAAGATGAAGCCCAGCTGTCGGCGGCGGAAGAGGGCCAGTCCATCGCCCGTGAGGCGGGAGAGCTTCTGGTTGCGAATGATCACTTCGCCCGATGTCGGCTTGTCGATCGTACCGACGAGTTGGAGCAGCGTGGTCTTGCCGCTGCCGGAGGGGCCCATGATGCCGACGAACTCGCCCTCCTCCACTTGGAGCTGAAATCCATCCAGCGCCTTGACCGGCACGGCGCCTTTCTGGCCGCCATATACCTTGGTCAGATTGGTTGCAGTCAGAACGGTCATGTTCTATCACCTCGCCTTCAGGATACCGGGCTGCGTCTGGACGGCCCATCGACGAACCTTACGGGTGCCTTTCAGTTTTGAAAGGTAAGGATGACGGTGGTGCCCTGGCCCGGGACGGAGTGAATGGTGATGGTGTGGCCGAGCCGGTCTGTCACCTGTTTGACCAGATAGAGGCCGATGCCGGTGGCCTGCGCAAAGCGGCGGCCGTTTTCGCCGGTGAAGAAGGCGTCGAAGACCCGGGGCAGGTCGTGGGCGGGAATGCCTGGCCCCTGGTCGGCGATGGTGAGGCTGTTCTGCGTGATGGTGAAGCGGAGCCGCTGGTGGGGGGTTGGCGTCTGTGCGCTGTACTTGAGGGCGTTGGCGGTGATCTGGTCGACCACGAAGGCGAGCCACTTGGCATCAGAGCGGACGACGGCCTCGCCGGTCACTTCCGGGAAGATACCGGTGCGGATGAACTGCTTCTTTTTCTGGTTGATCACCTTGCGGACGAGGGCGCCCAGGTCGACGGGTTCGATCAGGTAGTCGAGGGCGAAGTCCTGGAGGCGGGCCATGTTCAGCACCAGTTCCAGGCCTTCGGCCAGCTTGGCGGCCTCTTCGTCGACGCTCTCCAAGGCCGGGCCGCCGGCTTCCTGGGCGATCAGACTGATGGCGGAGATGGGCGTTTTCATTTGATGGACCCAAAGGTGGATAAAGTCGAGCTGGCGCTGGTGGGCTTCCTGGTAGCGGGTGCGCTCCATGACGGCCAGCTGGTAGAGCCGGGCGAGCTGCTCTCTTTGCGATTGTTGTTCCGCGGTGCCCGGAGCCGCGATGGCGGCAAAGGCTTCGAGGTCGTCGGTGGCCTGGAGGGCCGCTGTGGCGCGGGCAAAGGGCCACCATTTGATGAAGGCGGCTGTTAGATAGCTGAGCAGGACTGCCGTGGCAAGCAGCATGGCGTAGGCGGCGATGGCCCAGGAGAAAGCGCCGGCGTAGGTGAGCAGAAGGCCGCCGAGCAGGGTGAGGAGCAGGGTGCCGGCGTACCAGGCTAAAACCAGGCCGAGGCGGTCCCGCAGGTAGCGGGCGATGAGGGCGCCGGGGCCGGTCATGGCGCCGCCTCCAGGCGCTCGGGCGCCAGGCGGTAGCCCAGGCCGCGGCGGGTCTCGACCGCTTCCTTCAGCCCCCACAGGTCCAGCTTGTTCTTGAGGCGAGTCACGTTGACGGTCAGGGTGTTGTCGTCGACGAAGCTGCTGTCGTCCCAGAGGGCTTCCAGGCAGAGTTCCCGGCTGACGACCTGCCCGGCCCGCTCCATGAGCAGGTGCAGGAGTTTCAGCTCGTTCCGGGTCAGGGGCTGGGCGGGCGGAGGGGCCGGGGCCAGGGCCGGCGCCAGGCGCATTTCGGCCGCGGCCAGGTCAAGGGTGAGGATACCGACCTGGAGGGTGGCGGTCTGTTTCGCACCGGGCGCGTACTCGCCGTATGCACGGCGGAGCAGGGCCTTTACCTTGGCCAGCAGGACTTCCAGGGCGAACGGCTTGGTGATGTAGTCATCCCCGCCGGACTCCATGCCGCGCACCTGGTCCATGTCGCCGGCCCGGGCCGAGAGGAAGAGAATCGGAACCGCCGAGCGGCGCCGAATGGCCTGGCAGAGGTGAAAGCCGTCCTGGAACGGCAGGTTGACATCGAGGATGACGAGGTGCGGGCTGGCCTCTGCGATCTCCTGCTGGACCGCCAGGAAGTCGCGGGCGACGGTGCATTTGTAGCCGTACCGGGTCAGGTAGGCCTGCACCGCCCCGGCGATTTTTTCGTCGTCTTCGGTGATGAAGATGTGGTACATGGGTCGCCCCCTTTCTTCGCCTACCTGCTTCGCCGGGCAGTTGCGAAAATCTTGCGTGCCTCCGTCCGTTTTTTCTGTCTTGGCGTTCCGTGGCGTGGAGGCCGGGTCCCATCATCGTGCGCAGGCGTGCGCCCCCCGGCCATCGGCCCAACCATGGTATCGTTATGGTAGACTCAGGGTAGAATGCAGACGCGCCTGTCCAAGCGCTTCGCTTCTGCATGAAGGTATCGATGAGTTTGGTCAAAGAGATCCTACCTTCGGCGGCCGTCGGCATCAACAACAATCAATCACCATAAGGAGGTATAAAAGTATGAGCGACATGAAGAAGGAGTTGTCACCAGAACAACTTGAGGTACTACTCACCGTATTGAAAGCCCGTTTCGAGACGAACATGAACCGCCATAAAGGTCTTGAGTGGGCTAGTGTACAAGCAAAGCTGGAAGGTAATCCTGAAAAACTGTGGTCACTCAATGAAATGGAAAGAACCGGCGGCGAACCGGATGTTGTTGCTCATGATGGGACGACGGGTGAGTACGTTTTTTATGACTGTTCGGCGGAGAGCCCTAACGGCCGCAGAAGTCTTTGTTACGACCGTGAAGCCCTGGAATCAAGGAAAGAGCATCAACCAGAAAATACTGCAATGGATATGGCAGCAGCCATGGGCATCGAGCTTTTGACAGAAGAGCAGTATCGGCAGCTGCAGAAACTTGGAAAGTTCGATACGAAGACGTCGAGCTGGGTGATAACCCCTTCTGATATTCGAAAACTCGGAGGCGCCCTCTTTTGTGACCGCCGTTACAACACAGTCTTCGTCTATCACAACGGTGCGGCCTCTTACTATGCCGCCAGGGGTTTCCGTGGCTCGCTCAGGGTCTAAGTTCTGGACACAGGCAGATCTCCGCACGGCAAAAACGGCTGCATGGTCCATCCACTGGACCACGCAGCCGTTTCTTTGCGCCGTGGCAGCCCGCTCCCACGCTAGGCACGCCACGCTTTCATCAAGCCTACCTCCGCCCGATAGGCCTGAACCTGATCCGCTCGCTCGGCATCAGACCACCCCAACAGATCACCCATCGCCATCGCCACCGCATCCGCAGCCTCCAGCCCGTTATCCCGGCTGAACAGCATCTGCGCAGTCCGCCGATGCAGCACATCTGCCAGGCAGGTCGCAAACTCCTGCTCCACTGCGTAGGCCGCCTCAGCGGCCAGCATCCGCACCCGGCCCTCGGGCAGGTCGGCCCGGGCGTAGCCGAGCACATCCGCCGTCTGCGCGCCGTGCCGGGACCAAAGCTCCAGCACGTGCTCTGCGCTCAGGCCAAAGTCCCGCCCCATGGCCGCCGCTTCAGGCGCCGAGGGCGCCGGCACAGCCCCGGCAAGCTCCAGCGCCACATCTCCCTGGGCCAGGGCCGGCAGCATGCGCTGGGCGATCGCCTTGGCCATGGCCTGGAAGGCGGTCAGCTTGCCACCCGCCACCGAGACCACGCCGGAGCCGGAGGTATAGATCTTGTAGTCCCGGGAGACCTGCGACGGGCCGGCGGTCTCGGAGGTGGCGGCCAGGGGGCGCAGGCCGGCCCAGGTGGAGACGACGTCGGCCTCGGTCAGGCGGACCGTCGGGAAGATGCGGTTGGCCGCATCCAGGATGTACGCGACGTCTGCCCGGTCGCACAGGACGGTCGCGGGGTCGCCCTTGTAGTCGGTGTCGGTGGTGCCCAGGTAGGTGAAGCCGTCACGGGGCACGGCGAACATCATCCGCCTGTCGGCGCCGTGAATGACGACCGGGCGCTTGATGGGCAGGCGCTCGTGCGGCACGGTCAGGTGAGAGCCCTTGGTCGGCCGGAGAATCGGGCGGGCGCCGGGCTCATCAAGGGTGCGGATGCGATCGACCCAGGGGCCGGTGGCGTTCAGGATCGCCCCGGCCCGGAAGGTGTGAACCTGGCCGGTCAGGCGATCGATGGCCTCGACGCCCACGGCCTTGCGCGGCCCCTCCCCCTCATTTTCATAGATGAAGCGGGTCACTTCGGCGTAGTTGACCAGCGTGGCGCCCCGGCGTGCCGCCGCCTTGGCGACCTCGACGGTCAGGCGGGCATCGTCGGTCAGGCAGTCGGCGTAGAGCGCGCCGCCCGTCAGGCCATCATCACGGATGAGTGGCTCCTGCGTGAGCAGGTCACGCCCCCGGTAGACCTTGTGCCTGAGCAGGTTGCGCTTGCCGGCGAAGAGGTCGTAGAGAATCAGGCCGCAGCGGAGCAGGAAGAGCGGGTCCGGGTCGCCCTGGTGGACCGGGTAGACGAACTGCACGGGGTGGACCAGGTGCGGGGCGGCGTCGATCAGGTTCTGCCGCTCATGGACGCCTTCGCGCACCAGCCGGAAGTCGGCGTTCTTGAGGTAGCGGATGCCGCCGTGGATCAGTTTGGTCGAGCGGCTGCTGGTGCCGAAGGCGAAGTCGGTCCGCTCCAGCAGCAGGACGCGGGCGCCCCGTGCGGCCGCCTCGTAGGCAACACCGCACCCCGTGATGCCGCCGCCGATGATCAGTAGATCGTACTGGGTCTGATTCGACATTTGTTGCTGCATGGTCGCCCGACTCTTCCCCATTTGGCATGTTCCACCCTTCTTATGTGGCGTTCTCCCGGCCCCTGGCGCCACCGGAAATGGACAAAGTCCCGCCCGACCGTGCCACTGCAGATGCAATAGCATGGTTGGGCGGGACTCTCCGCGTGCTCCGTCCCGATCACTCGATTCATGGATTACCTTAACACGTATGTTTCCGTTGTGCAACAGTGGGGCGCGCTTTCCAGCGATTTGCTACCCGCTGGAGCATGCACCCCCAGAGGGCGGCAGACGGCCCCGGGCGCCGTGCCTGGCCGGCGGCGATTTGCAGCGCCACCGCTAGTTTACTGACCTTCACCGCTGGCAACCTCCCGGAAGCCCGAGTATGGGTCGGCAAGCAGGTCGACCAGCCACTGGGTGGAGCGGATGACGTACTGGGCGGCTTGGAGCTGTTCTTCGAGCACCTGCCACTCACTGTGGGCTTCGCGGAGCCGGTCGAGGACCGTGCGGAAATGGACCGAGTGCTCAGGAAGATGGGTGAGTTGGCGGGACAGATCCTTGACCCGGTCGGCGTAGCAGGCCCGGCGTCTGGGCCGCCGGGTACGCAACCTGTCCCACCTGTGCGGCCGGGGGCGCCTGCGTGCCATAGGCCCCGTGAATGGGCGTCACACCCGCCAACTGCTCCCGATCGAAATCCAGCGCCCGTTTCGTTCTTTCGGCCAGCGACTCGTGGTCCGGTGCAGCAGCCATTTTGTCCACGCTCCTTGCCTTCCCGGGCGGACCCGGAGTATCTTGCCTACTCATTATATGTTTTCCCTGATGGCAAAACAAGGATTATTCGGAAAGGATCTCCAACAGATAAGCCGTACGCCGCAGCTCCCGCTCGGCCGTGTGCAGCTGCTCCCGGCAGACCGCCAGCCGGGCGCTGGCCTCGCCGGCTTCACGCAAATACTGCTGACCTTGGCTTCCTGCAACTGCGCCAGAATCCCCGCAACCAGGGTGCGAAGCTGGCGCACCTCGGCCAGGGCCCGCAGCCGCAGTTCGACATCTCGGAGAATCATGGTTCCATCCTGCATACCCCTGGCCCCCCTCCGCACACTCCTATCCTTACTACGTAAAACCGTTTCGATTTGTTCGTTTCAATCCGATATGATTTACGTCGGTGGTGGACGCCGGCAGTTGGGGCCGACCGGCCCCAACCGCCGATGTTGCCGCCGCTCCCATATTACCGCGGGCGCAGCGAGAGGACCATCGAGGTCCCCACGCTGCGTATGCCTGCCGGGCCGTTGGATAGGGGGCAAATGTATACGCAGCGGGCGGGCCTCGATGGCCCGCCCGCTGCGCCTCGTTAAGCTATCGGTGGTGTCGCTACCCAGGCGGGCGGGTCCGGTCAGGGGTTGAGGAGCCTCGCAGCGGTAGTTCACCATCTTTGCGGCCGCAAAGATGATACCGATGTGTAAGTCGTTGCGCCGCGACGACGCCCCTGGCCGGACCCGCCCGCCGCACAAGACGACGCCCCAAACTGCACACATGGGTAAATCCGTAGCGGTCCCGAGAGTTACTCGCCCGAGCCGCTGCCCGATCCGCTGTAGGAACTGGAACTGGAACCAGACCCTGAGCCCGAACCGGAGCCCGTGGCTGAGCGCACCAGCATGCCCGACCCGGTCCCGGGCCGCACCCCCGCCCACGAAGCAGACCCGCTGCCCGACGCAGAGCTGGAGCTGGAGCTCGACGAGCTGGAACTTGAGGAGCTGGAACTGGAGCTCGAAGATGAGCTGCTGCTCGACATGTCATCGAGGTCGCCCAGAATCTCCAGGCTCTCCAGGTCGTAGGCTTTGACCCACATGCGAGCCAGGGCGTTCATCTCAACTACCACATCGGCTTCCAGCGAGAGGGTGATCTGCCCGTCGCCCACTTCCACGCCGGTCGCCCGGGCGCTGCCGATCAGCCTGACACCCATATCCACATCGCCCAGTACCTGGCCTACGGTCTTGACCTCGATGGACTCGGAGCCACGGCAGGTGCACCGTACTACCTTCGTATTCTTCTGCGTGCCGCACCACAGGTCGCAATCAACGATCATATCCACCACAGGGCGCCCGTCAACATCCTTGACGCCGACTGCGGAGTCGGTGACCCGCACGCCGTAGACGCCTGTGATCCCCTCGGCCGGAACCGTATGACTCCAGGACATACGGCGCTCGGCCCGCCCAACGACCGCTTTCGTGACGATCTCTTGGAGCCGACTAGCCGACACTGAGCTTCCTCCTCCGGGAGTTGCGACGCCGCATATAGCGCCGTTATGAAATCCCCACCACAGCGTATGCAACGCCTGACGGTTATGTCTCCTGATGTCCCGCCGCTCGCGCAGATTTTGCTTGCGCCAGATAACGGGCGTACTGAACCGGCCGCCGGTGGGCCAATTCAGCCAGATCTTCCCGGCCCAGGTGCTCAAAAAGCGTCCGGCCGGGCTGTGCGTTCTGCTCGATGTACCAAATGCGCCCCTGGCTGTCAATGCCGAAGTCGAGTCCCAGTTCGCCCATGGGGCCCATGGCCGCGTCGACCACCTCGGCGGTGCGGACCGCCAGCGACTGCAGCTCCAGTTCCAGGACCTCCCGCTGCTCGGTATCATCGGGGAAGATGGCCCCGGCCAGCAGGCCCAGCGGCACCCCGTTGCCACCGGTATGCAAGTTGGCGGTGAAGCGGTCCGCCGCCGCCACGCGGGCGCCCATGCCGGTCATCTGCCAGCGGCCTTCGCCGTCTTTCTGCAGCAGCGCCCGCACATCAGCCGAGCGGCCGTAGAAGACGGCCAGATCCAGCCCCTGCTGCACGACGTAGCTGCCCTCCCGCTCCTGCGCCCAGCGGTCAAGCTGTGGACGGCTGCCCTCCACCGCCCGCAGCTGGCCGGTGTCGGCGGAGATGTACTCCAGGCGCGTCAGGCCGGTGGGCTGCAGCGATGCGCGGATGATGCCCCGCCCCACGGCGCCGGCCACAGGCTTAAGAAAGACGTAGCGGTACTGCGAGGTCAGGTCGTTGATATCGGCCCCGGTCCGCATCAGGCGGGTCTCGGGCAGGTGCTCCCGCAGCATGGGATCATCCAGCAGGAGCTGATAGGCCTCCCACTTGTTGAGGCCCGATTCGTTCAGCAGCGGAATGCCCCGGCGGGCAAATTCGTGGAGCAGGTCGTCGCGGTCCCGGCGGAAGTACCGGTTCCAGACCACATCCGGCAGGGGTCCGGCGGCCGGCGTCCAACGGCCGTCTTTCAGCAGCAGGCCCCGCACCCGGCCCGTGGCCAGGTCGACATCGGCCGGGTCGATGCCCAGCGCTGAAACGCCCTCCGACCGGGCGAGCCCGATCACCCGCCGGGCAAACGGGGTCAGGCCGCCAAAAGGTCGGTCAGGGTCGCCGCAGCGCTGCATCAGGAGGCCCAGGCGAACCGCACCGGGTCGTTCACGTGTCATGCGGCTCACCTCCTCGCAAGATCCAGTCCCACTGCCGACGGAGCCCCTCGGCCAGGGGCGTGCGGGGCACGAAGCCCACCTCGCGCTCCAGGCGGAAGGTCGACGCCCGGGTGACGGGCATGTCGCCCGCCGCCGGCGGCAGATGGTCCAGGTTCAAAGACTTGCCCGTAATCGTTTCGATGGTGCGGATCGCCTCCCTGATGGGCACGGCGCTTCCACCTCCGACATTGATGGCCAGCGACCTGGCCGGAACCATGGCTGCCTTAATCGTCGCCGCCACCGCATCAGCGACGAAGGTGAAGTCCCGCACCTGATCGCCCGCCCCGTAGATCTGAATCGGCGTGCCGTCACGGGCCGCCGTCAGCCAGCGGGTAAAGGCCATGTCGGGACGCTGGCCGGGGCCGTACACAGTGAAGTAGCGCAGGGCGAGCCAGGGAATGCCCGCCGTCCGGCCGTACAAGTTGCAGAGCTGCTCCGCCGCCAGCTTCGTCGCCCCATACGGGGAGACGGGCAGGGTGGGGCCATCTTCGCGGGCGGGCATGGGGGCGCTGCCGTAGACCGAGGAGGTGGATGCCAGCACAAACTTGCGCACCGCGGGCCGCCCCCGCAGTCCCTCCAGCAGGCGCTGGGTCACCTCGATGTTCCCCCGGCTGTAGGCATCAAACTGCGTCCAGCTCTCCCGCACCCCCGGCTGTCCGGCGTAATGGATGATATACTCCGTGCCGTCCAGCAGCGGGGCCAGGTCGCAGGTGAGCAGGTCAAGCTGGTGGAAGTCGGCTTGCTGCAAGGCCGGCCCCGCACCCGGGCGCCGGTCTACCGCCACCACGCTGTGCCCGGCGGCCGTCAGCTGCCGCACCGTGTGGTGCCCGATGAACCCCGCCGCGCCGGTCACCAAAAACCGGGCCAAGTTCAGCCCCTCCTCCCCGTCACTTCGATCCTTCGGGGCCAGTCACGGCGCCGCCGAGGAGTTCGCCCAGCTCCGCCGCCACCCGGCCCCAGCTGTACCGCTCTTCCGCCAGCGCCCGGCCCCGGCGCCCCAGCCTCAGGCGTTCATCGGGGTCGGCCAGCAACCTGCCGATGCAGTCAGCAAACGCCCCGGCCGAGGCATAGGGTCGGGCGAAGAGCCCGTTGCCCCCCTCCTCAATCACCTCGGCGTTGCCGCCCCGGTCGGTCGTCACAATCGGCAGGCCCGCCGCCATCGCCTCGTAATGGACCCGGGCAAGCGGCTCCTCCCACTGGGACGAGCAGACGAAAAGGTCTGCCGATGCAAAATACGATGCAAGGGCCGAAGGCGCTACAAACCCCGCGAAACGGCTTCTCCCGCCCAGGAGACGGCCGGCCTCGGTCACGACCTTCAGGCCGTAGGGCTCCAGGTGGTTGGAGCCGTAGCGCGACGAGCCCACCACCTGCAAAATCGCATCCGGATGCGCATCATGGACGGCCGCCATCGCCCTGACGACGAGCAGGTTCCCCTTCCGCTCGCTCAGGCGGCTGACGTGCAGCACGACCGGCGCATCGGCCGGGAGGCCCAGCGATCGCCGAGCCGCCGCCTTTTCATCTGCAGACGCGGGATGGAACAGTTCCAGGTCGACCCCGGAGCGAATCGTGCGCATTTTGCTTGTGAAGCCCGGGTGCCAGGAGTCAATCGTCTTCCTGACATGGTCGCTGATGGTGACGACGGCGCTTAGCCGGCGCAGGATGGCCCGGGCCTCATCAGGCGGCATGCGGTCGGGGCCGAACATGTCGTTGTGCATGGACAGAATCAGGTCAGCGCCCTGTGCCGCCTGGGCGATGACCGGCACCGATTGCGGGCGGTTGTAGATGACAACGCTGTCGAACGGCGCCACACTGGCGAGATAGGCCCTTACGTTCGCGACGTAATGATCACCATCGACCCGTACGAAACCGGGCTCGTGGTCGGGCAGAAAGAGCGGATCGCGGCGGCAGACGACCGTCACGTCGAGTCCCGCTGCCCGCAGATGCGGCAGAACACCGTCGATATAGGTTTGAATCGCCCCGCCCCGCACGGGCGGCACAGGCAGCTTCTCGGTACAAATCAGGCAGACCCGTTTGGACATGGCTTACCTCCGCCCGGGTGGAATCTGCAGGCGCCCGTCGTCGCCCAGCAGCAGCGTGACGGCCCGCCCGGTTTTGGTCTCCACCACGGCGCCCCGCCCCAGCAGGCAGTCCTCCAGGTGGATCGTCGGCGCGTCAAGCCGGCAGCCGGGCAGCAGAATCGAGTTTTCCAGCGCCGCACCGCGAATCCAGGCGGCATCACCGACGCTGGTATAGGGCCCGATATAGGCATCTTCCAAATGGCTGCCGGGGCCGATGACCAGGGGGCCGCGCAGGCGCACGTTTTGGAGCGTCACGCCGGGACCGATGATCACCCGTCCTTGCAGTTTCGTTGTGCTCAGGTCAACGTTGGCGTCGATATCTGTCGTAATGGTGTCAAGCAGCAGGGCGTTGGCGGCCAGCATCCCTTCGGGAGAGCCCATGTCCTGCCACCAGCCCGTCATGCGGTGTGCGACCACGTTGCGGCCGCCGGCAATCAGCCCGGCGATCGCATCGGTGATCTCGTACTCGCCCCGCCCCGATGGCCGGAGTTGCCCGATCACTTCATGGACCGACGACCGGAACAGGTAGATGCCCGCAATGGCCAGGTCGCTCTTGGGGACCGCCGGCTTCTCCGCCACCGCCGCGAGCCGTTCACCATCCAATTCGGCGATGCCGAAGGCACGTGGGTTGGCTACCCGGCGGACAGCGATGACCGCATCGGCGTTCGTGTTGCCGAACTGGTCCAGGGCGGGATGGAGGTCCTCATCTGTCAGGTTGTCGCCGAGGTAGAGCAGGAAGGGTTCCTGACCCAGGTAGCCGGCCGCTTCCTGTACCGCATGGGCGATGCCGAGGGGCGTCCGCTGGATGATGAACTCGACCCGCTGGCCCGGCGCCGCCGCTGCCAGGGTGCGGAGTTCCTCCTGGTCCGGGGAGATGACCACGCCCACGTCGAAGAAGCCGTTGCCGTGCAGATAGCTGAGGATGTGCGCCAGCACCGGCCGCCCCGCCACAGGCAGGGCCGCTTTGGCCCGGGTGTGGGTCAGGGGCCGCAGCCGGGTGCCCCGGCCGGCGCACAGAACCAGGGCCTTCATGGCAGTCTCACCCCCAGAGGTCCGGATACCTGCTCACAGGGTATTCAGGGCGGCGGTAAAAGGTTTACCCGGAGCGACACCTTATGACAACCGGCGCGTACCATTGTTAAGAAGGGAAGCGCTTCGGGGTGATGCTCGTCACATGCGAACAGATGGGGATATCGCCATTGTCGGGGCGGGCTATGTCGGCCTGACCTCGGCAGCCTGTTTCTGCGAGATGGGCCACCGGGTGCGCCTGGTGGAAGTGAACCCGCACCGGGTCTCTCAGATTCGGGCCGGCACCTGCCCGATTTATGAGCAGGGCCTGCCCGAATTGCTTCGCCGCCATGTGGGCGACCGGCTGGCGGTCTACGATGACCTGGCGGCGGCGACGGCAGGCGCCAGGGCGATCTTTGTGTGCGTGGGGACGCCGCCAAGGGCGAGCGGGGCGCCGGACCTGGGGGCGTTGTCTGGTCTGCTGTCGGAGCTCGCCCGTTTGGATTTGGATGATACGGTTGTGGTGCTGAAGTCAACCGTGCCGCCGGGGACGAACCGGATGGTCTACGAGGCGCTGGGGAAGCAGGTGCCCGTGGTTTCCAACCCGGAGTTTTTGCGGGAGGGGACCGCGGTTTGGGACTTTTTCCACCCGGACCGGGTGGTGGTAGGCAGCCCGGATGCGGAGGCCGCCCTGGGTGTGGCTGGCCTCTATGCCGGGGTCGATGCGCCGCTGCTGGTGACGGGCTGGGAAGAGGCTGAGTTGATCAAGTACGCGACGAACTCGTTTTTGGCGATCAAGATCAGCTTTGCCAACGAAATGGCCGCCCTGTGCGAGGCGCTGGGCGCCGAGGCGCCCGATGTGCTGAAGGGGCTCGGGCTGGACCATCGGGTGGGGGCGCAGTTTTTGCGGCCCGGGCCGGGGTACGGCGGCTCGTGCCTGCCGAAGGACATCAAGGGGCTGGCCTGGCGGGCCCGGCGGGCCGGGGTGAAGCTGGACCTGCTGGCGGCGGCGGAGCGGGCGAATGCCCGGGTGCGGGTCCGCCTGCTGGAGAAGCTGTCCCGGGAGCTGGGCGGGCTGGCGGGCGTGACCGTCGCAGTCTGGGGGCTGGCCTTTAAGGCCGGCACGGACGATTTGCGGGGGGCGGCATCAGGCGACCTGGTGCCCAGGTTGCTGGAGGCGGGCGCCCGGGTGCGGGCTTACGACCCGGCAGCGGGGGAGAACTTCGCGGCGTTGTTTCCGCTGGAGGAGCACCCGGGGCTCATGATCGCCGGGGATCAGTGGGAGGCGTTGCACGGAGCGGATGCGCTCCTGATTCTGACGGAGTGGGATGCGTTTGCGGCCCCGCCCCTGGAGATTCGGCGGCACCTGGGAGGCCGGGTGGTGGTGGACAGCAGGAACCTGCTCGACCCGGACCAGGCTGCCAGCGTGGGGCTGGTCTACCGGGGCACCGGGCGGGGGCGCCTGGGGCGGGGGTGACGCGTGCGAAAGACCGCCGGTGCTTGTGCCGGCGGTCGTTTTTTTTGGGGGCAGTTACTTGGCCGCGGATTGCGCGGATTTCGCTGATTTCGAGGGCTCTTCGACCAGTTTCGTGCACGATGCGCCCGCCCCTGCAGGCTTCACTTGGCTCCGGACCCCGTTGCCCTCGGCCCATCCGCTCACGGGTTTTCGAGGGGCCAGCGTGCAAATGCGGGCGGAGCCCCCAGGGGCGGGCGCCGGCCACCTGGCATCGGCCACCTGGCGCCGGCTCCGGCCGCCGGACCCTGGCGCCCTTTGGGAGCCCACCCGCCAGGACGCCTGCCTCTGCGCCCACTTTTGCATAGTAGCACCGAGGTTTCTCGTGCGCGGATGGTCGGAGCCGGCGAAAACCCCCGTTTGCGGGGCGCAATCGGGCTCTCCGCCCACCCGCGCACGGGTTTTCGAGGGGCCAGCGTGCAAATGCGGGCGAGCCCCCAGGGGCGGGCGCAAACAACGAGTTGGGGCGCCCTTCGGGCGCCGGCAAGGCCGCATAAGCTGGACAGAACTTGTCGAAGAGCCATTTCGAGGCAGAACACAGATTTTCCGGACATTGTTTAGCCACGGATTTCACGGAACTGCACGGATTAGCGAGGCTCGCCTGTCCGGTCGCCGGGTCTTCAGGGGCCGGGGAAAGTTGGCCATGGAAATAAATAAATAATGACCTGGAATGTTTTCCTAGGTTCCGAGAGAGCCGGGCTACCAGACTCGAACACCCAGCTAATCCGTGTCATCCGTGAAATCCGTGGCAAAATATGGTCCAGAAAATCCGCGTTTGACCCGAAATCCGCGCAATCCGCGGAATCCGCGGCGAAATAACTGTCTCCTTCCCGCGCCCAACTACGCCGGGATAAACGGACGCAGCACCCGGTGCACCTCGTGCCGCCCCGGGTGGACCATGCGCAGGACCGACTTGTCGCGCAGCGCCGCCAGCACCGAGGCGCTCGCCCCGCCCACAGCCGCGGCCTCCGCCATGCCGAAACCGGTCTGGAACGAAGCGAGCCGGCTGAGGACCGCCCGCTCCTGCTCGGTGAGCATGGCCCAGGTGTGCTCGAAGACAGCCTGCAGGCTCTGGTGCCTCGCCGGACGCTCGGCGGCCGCGGCCCGCAGGAAGTCGAGCCCCGCCTCCAGGCGGCGCGCAATCTCCTGACACGAAATGACCCGGGTCCAGGCCACCGCCAGCTCGATGGCCAGCGGCAGCCCCCCGACCAGTTCGCAAATGCGGCGCACGGCTGCTGCTTCTCTCGGCCCCTGCGGCGGCGCACCGTTCACCCGCGCCGCCCGCTGGCGGAACAGTTCCATGGCGCTGCCCGGCCCATCTTCCCGCCAGGGGAGCCCGTCGATCTCCAGGCACCATTCCGCTTCCAGCTTCAGCCGCTCGCGCGAGGTGACCAACATACGGACCCCCGGCGCCCGCCCCAGGAACGTCGCAACCACATCAGCGGCCTCAGGCAGATGCTCGGCGTTGTCCAACACCACCAGCATCTGCCGCCTGCTGCAGGCGACCTTGCCGCCACCGATGCGTTCGAGGGCGGCTAGCAACTGGTCCGGCGTCGCGATCCCCTCCACGGACTGAAACCAGACCCCATCCCGGTATGCCCCGCCCCGCAGCCAGCCGGCCGCCTCAAGGGCCAGGCGGGTCTTCCCGCTGCCCCCGGGGCCTGTCAGGGTCAGCAGCCGAACCTGCCCCCCGCTCAGCCGGGAGACGACGGCGCCCAGTTCTGCAGCCCTTCCCACGAAGGAACTCTGCTGCGTGGGCAGGTTGTGGGTCTCGGCGGCCGGGGGCGTAGCCTGAAGCTCCCGGAACAGGTCCTGCGTGACCCGCTCCGGTCCGGCGCCCAGGTCGGCCAGCGCCTCACCCAGGGCGGCATAGGTCCGTTCGACCGCCCGGGTGCGGCCGGATTGGTGATGCATCGACATTTTGAGGCGAGCTGCACTCTCCCGGGCCGGGTCGGCGGCCAGCAGCCACTCGCTGTAGGCGGTCGCCTGCTGCAGATGCCCCTGCCGGGCGCGCCCCTTGGCCGCCTCCTCCAGGGCCTGCAGATAGAGCTCCCGCAGGTTCATCCGGGTGGTCTGCGTCCACTCCTCATAGAGGTCCTCGGCGAGGTAGTCGCCCCGGTAGAGGGCGATCGCCTCCTCGTACATGCCCGTGGCCTCCTGCCAGCGCCCCTGGTCGGCCCAGGTCCGGGCCGCCCACATGTGGGCCTGGAAGCGCTCGGTATCGATCCAGACCGGTGCGTCGGCGGCAAAGCAATAGCTGCCTCGGCCTACGCGCACGATGTAGCGCGACTGCTGCCCCTCCCCCAGCCCTGGTTCCAGGGCGCGCCGCAACTCGGTAATGCGGGTCAGCAGGTTGCGGGCCACCCGCTCGGGCTGGCTCTCCGGATAGAGCGTCTCCAGCAACTGGTCCACGGTAAAGACGGTACCTCGGGCTGACAGAAGCACTTTGAGCAGGCTCCGGGTCTTCCGCCGCCCCCACTCGGCGGATTCCACCGGCACGTCGCCGCGCGACACGGTAAACGATCCGAACTGCCGAATTACCAGCAAGCGCCACAGCCCCCCGGCCGCGAGAATAGAAACTTACGCACCGTATAGTATAGTATCTATACCTTACAAAAGTATAGATAATTCGTCGCGAATCGGTTGCAGGAATAGAAGAAGGGCAGCGGTCAGGTGACCACTGCCCTTCTTGCGCATCCGTTACTTCTTGGAGCCCTTGGGCTGTCCGCTGGCGCCATCAAGCACCCGAATGGTCGTGGTGCCGGTAAACGCGAGCCCGCCAGCTTCACCTGTCAGGGTGATCGGCACGGCATCGCCTGTGGCGAGCAGCGCAGCCACCGCCGCCCGGTCGAACTTGACCATGCGCTCGGGCAGACCATCGCCATCGGCGTCGGACGTGTTGCCGGAAACGGCGGTAGGTACCGCCCAACCCTGCTTGCCCAAGTAGGCGGCCACCGCTCCATTCAACCGGACCGAGGCCCCGTTGATGGCATTCGCCGAGTACGGCAGCGGGAATTCCACCCAGCAGGTGATCCATTCGCCGCCGCTCGTCCGGTTCAAGGTGCTCGGGTCGCACGCGATCTGCGCCTTGATCAGCACCTGATAGGTGACTGATCTGGTCGTGGTGTTGCCGGCCCGGTCGACGACGGTGACGGTCAGGGTGTGGAAGCCCGCCTTGTCGGTCAGGTTGATCGCCTGGCCGTCCACCACCGCGTTGCCGTCCAGCGTGGCGGTGATGATGTCAACACTTGAGAGCTCATCAGCGGCGGAGAAGTCTAGGGTCAGGGTCTGGTCGGTGGTGAAGACCTGCTTGTCCACGGGTGTGTGGAAGGTGATGGTCGGCGCCACCAGATCGATGTGGATGGAGCTGACGGTGGCGTCGGTCGTGTTGCCCGCCACGTCACGGGCGGTGCGGGTGACGGACTGGTCGGCACCGGCGTTCGGCAGGGTGACGGCCTCAGGGCAGCCGCCGTTCGGGTCGATGCCGGACGGGGTGTCGGCGCAGGTCCAGCTGATGGTGACCGGGGCGTTGTACCAGCCGTGGTGGTTGGGCGCCCGGTCCGGGGCACCGCTGATGGTCGGGTTGGTCAGGTCAAGCTTCACGGTGATGCTGCCCATGGCGCCCACGTTGCCGGCCCGGTCGGTGGCGTAGTAGGTGACCGTGGTGATCCCTTCCGCCGTGATCTCGGGGGCTGTGAAGTCGCCGCTGACGATGGTCGTGGCGATGGGCTGGGCGCCCGTGGCGCTGTAGGTGATCGTGTCGACGCCCGCGCCGCCCGCCTCGTCCGCTGCGCTGATGCGCACGTTCACCGGGTGGTTGACCCAGTGCGTGGGCGCCTCCGCCGCAGAGGTCGGGGACGTCAGGTCGATGTGGATGGAGCCGACGGTGACGGTGGTGGTGTTGCCCGCCACGTCACGGGCGGTGCGGGTGACCGACTGGCCGGCGCCGGCGGTGGGCAGGGTGACGGCCTCAGGGCAGCCGCCGTTCGGGTCGATGCCCGAGGGGCTGTCGGCGCAGGTCCAGCCGACGGTGACGGGTGCGTTGTACCAGCCGTACTGGTTCGGCGCCCGGTCCGGGGCACCGCTCAGGTCCGGGTTGGTCAGGTCGAGCTTCACGGTAATCGTACCGATGGCGCCAACGTTGCCGGCCACGTCGGTGGCGTAGTAGGTGATCGTGGTGATCCCTTCTGCTGTGATTTCAGGGGCGGTGAAGGCGCCGCTGACGGTGGTCGGGCCGATAGGCTGGGCGCCCTCGGCGCTGTAGGTGATGGCGGCGACGCCCGAGCCGCCCGCCTCGTCGGCTGCGGTCAGCCGCACGTTGACGGGATGGTTGACCCAGTGCTGCGGCGCCTCGGCCGCGGCCGTCGGGGCGGTCAGGTCGATGCGGATGGTGACGGAGCGAGTCTGGCTCACGTTACCTGCGGCATCGGTCGTGAAGTAGGTCAGGGTGGTGACGCCTTCGGTCTTCACTTCGACCTGCGTGATCTCCTTCGGCAGAGCGATGGGGTCGTAGTTCTCGGCGCCCGCGGCCGACACGGTGATCGAGGCGATGCCCGAGCCGTTGGCGTCGTCAAGGGCGCTGAAGCTGACGGTGACGGGCTGGTTCTGCCAGGCAGCAGGGGCGCCTGCCGTCACCTGGGGCTTCGTCTTGTCGATGCGCACCGTGACGGTCTGGGGCGCTCCGGCGTTGCCCGCCACGTCCGTGGCAAAGTAGGTGACGGTGGTGACGCCTTCGGCGGTGATCTGGAAGTTGGCTGCGTCGCCGGGGACGGTTTTGGCGGCGATCGTCTGGGCGCCCGCAGCGCTGTAGGTGACGGAGGCCACACCGGAGCCGCTCGGCTCGTCGGCAGCGGTAATGCTGACCGCAGCGGGCTGGTTGGTCCAGGCCGCGGGCGCAGTGGCGGCAGCCGTCGGCGCCGTGCGGTCGAGCATGACGACCATGGTGCCGGTGGCGCTCACGTTGCCGGCGTTATCCGTGGCGTAGTAGGTGATGGTCGTCTGGCCGGGGGTGCTGATCTGAATGGTGACGGTGTTGCTCGCCAGCGTGACGGCCTCCATGGGCTGGGCGCCGGTGGCGGCGTAGGTGATGGAGGCGATGCCCGAGAGGTTGTCGACGGCCGTCACCTGGACCGCGGCCCGGCTGTTCTGCCAGGATTCGGGCTTGATGGCCGTGGTCTGCGGGGCCGTGCGGTCAATGAAGACCTGACCCGTGCGGGCCGCTTCCAGATTCCCCTTGGCGTCGCGGGCCTGGTAGGAGAGGGTCGTGACGCCTTCGGCGGTGATTTCGATGTTCGCTGCAGCGCCGGCGATGGACGTCTGCGGCATGGGCTGTGCGCCGGTGGCGCCGACCATGATCGCTGCGACGCCCGCACCGCCCACGTTGTCAATGGCGTTCAGGCTGATGGTGGCGTTCGCCTTCTGCCACCCGACCGGGAAGGCGGCGATGGTAACCGGAGCGACTGCGTCGGCCGGCGGCTCGGGCTCGCTGCCATCGGGCGGCAGTTCGTCGGCGCTGGCAGCGGAGACGAAGGCGTTGGCCAGGGAAGCTGCGCTGCCCACCGGGTCGGCCAGGTTCAGGTCGAGGGCCATGGTCCGGGCCTGGCCCATGAAGACGCCGTTGACACGCACGGCAAACCTGCCGGTGAAAAGGGCGCCCAGTTCGGCCTCAAAGCTCGCCGTGTTGACGTTGACGACCTGGTTCAGGCCCAGGCGGTCGATCTGGTCAACCAGTTCGGGCAGTGCGCCCAGCGTGCGGTTCAGTTCGATGAGTAAGAACTCCGCCGCCCGCAGCCCTTCGCGCAGACCGGCCTGAATTACCAGTTGCGGCGCGACCAGCGGGTGCAGGTCCAGGTTGACCGGGATGTTCTGCAGGTCCTGCGACGCCTTTTTGAGGGCGGCACTGGCGTCGTTATAAATCTGCTGCCGGAGGTTCTTTTTGTCGAGCAGCGGCGCCAGCTTCGAGTTCAACTCGTTCCGGAGGGTCCGGAGCCCCTCCTCGGTCAGCCACAGGAAGTCAGAGGCGATCGTGAGTCCCACGTCTGCCGCACCCTTGGCGGTCTGCAGGGCTGCCCACTTGATGCCAAAGCCGGCCGCATTCCAGAACTTGTCCCAATCGTTCAGGCCGTTGTACCAGTTCTCCAGATCACGAATCTGCCGGCTCAGGTCATCGAGGACCCAGCGGGCGTTGTTCACGTCGGTGCGGGCTTTGCTCAGTTCCCGCTCGGCGTCGTAGAGTCTCCCGCGGAAATCCTGCTCCAGGGCGGCTACGGCGTCGAGCACATCGTCCAGGGCGTCTATGGCCGCCTGGAGTGCCGCCTCGGCGTCGCGCACGGCCTGCTGGGCTGCCAGCCGGTCACGCTCCGCCAGCGCCCGCGCCTCGCGGATGGTGACGTCCATGTTGGCGACGTCGCGCTTGGCCTGATCGATCAACGCCAGGGCGCCGATGATCTGCGACCGGGCGCCGTCGGCCAGGGCGTTCACGGCCTTCTTGGTCTCCCCGTTCAGGAACTCTACCACGTCGTCCTGCAGGGACCCCTTCACCATCACCTTGTCAGGCGTGAAGGTAAAGAAGAGCTGGGTGGCGTGGTAGCCGAGCATGGTGATCTGGCCGTCATAGCGGGCGGTCACCTGTCCGCCCTTGAGGAGCAGGGTCAGGTTCGCCTTGGCCACCCCGGGCAGGTCCATTTTCGTGTTGCCCGCCAGGCCGTCGTTCTGCAACTGCACCGAGATGTCGGAGAGGGTGTGTCCGGCAACGGTCAGGTTCCCCTTGAAGTTGCCGGTGATGCTGCCGTTGCTGTGAATGGTCAGGTCGGAGGCCGCCAGGGGCGAGCCCAGCACCTGCATGCTGCCGGTGCCCGTCAGGCCATTTTCGGTCAGCGTCAGGTTGGTGTTGGTGGCAAAACCGAAGAGGTCCAGGCTGCTCTGGGCCGTGGCCGTGAGCTTCCCCTGCGGCGTGATGCGCAGATCTTTCAGGTCAAGCACGGTGATGCCGGGCAGCGTCAGCTTGGCAGTGCCGGCAAAGCCGTTCTGGTCCAGCGTGAGGGCGACGTTGCTCAGCCCAAAGCCGGCGACGCCGAAGACTTCGTTTGCGCCCTGCCGGTAGCTGCCGGTGACGCCGCCCGTCGGGGAGACGGTCACGTCAAACCGGGCGCTGTTGCCGAGCAGGTTAAAGCTGCCCTGACCGCTCAGGGTGGCGCCGTTCAGGGTCAACTGCAGGTTCGAGACCTGCTGGCCCGCGATGGTCAGGCTTGTGGTGGCACTGCCGTTCACCTGGCCGGTCAGGAGCCCGACCTGCAGGTCGAACTTCACCATGGTGCCGGCCACATCGATCATGGTGGTGCCATGCAACAGGCCGTCCTGGCGGAGTTCCAGGCTGGTGCTGCTCAGGGTCCGGCCCGCGATGACCAGGTTCCCCTCGTACTTGCCAAAGAGCAGGCCCGAGGACTGGAGGTTGTACCTGGCCTTCAGCTTGGACTCGAGAATAGGAATCTCGAGGTCGCCGTGGAGGCCGTCGTCCTTGATTTCGCCTGCGGCCAGGGTCAGCTTGCCCAGGGGGCCCAGGTCGACGCCGCCCTCCCAGGTGCCGCTCACGACATGGCCTTCACTATCTACATCAAAGGTGGCAGCGACGATGCCGCCCATGGGCAGCACCAGGAAGCCGCTGCCGGTGAAGGACTCGTCCTCCCGCACGGTGCCGGTGAAGTCGATCACCTCAAACCCGGCCACCTGCATGGCCGCGGGCGTGGGCAGATCGCCTTCCCAGTGGGTCAGCGTCAGGTCGAAGAGCGAAAAGCCCAGCGTGCCGCCGGCACCGACCTTGAACTCCACCCCTTCGCCCACGCTGGCGCCGCCGCTCAGGCTGAAGCTCATGGGCAGCGAGAGCGAAGCCAGTTGGGTCTCATGCTCCTCATCATAGGCGCCGTGGCCGGCGAGCAGCAGCAGCGTGCTGGCCTTCAGCCGGCCTTCCAGCCGCCCGCCCAGGCCGAGTTCAGCCTGTCCTTCCGCACCGATTTCAAAGTTCGTGCCGATGCCCGTCGCGACGGGCAGCGTGTAGGCCTTCAGCAGGTCGATCATAGTATCTTCGGTGACCGACCCGATCTGGCTGATGGCACTGTCGATCGCGCTGCGCACGGTGTCGAGGTTGCCGCTGCGGGCGCCCTCCACCACGCCGGTCAGCACCGGTACGACGCGCTGGGCATGGTTCTCCATCAGTTCCAGAATCGTGCCCAGGGGTACCTCTTCCATGCCGGTCATCACCAGGGGGGAGCCGGCGAACATGAAGGTGACGGTGGTGTCGTTCAGCATGCCGAGGGAGATGGTCTGCAGTTCCTCGGTCAGCGAGTGCCACTCCGCCTGGGTGGTGACCGGCTTCGGGCCGGTTCCGGTCGGCGTGGGCGGGTTGACCCGCGTAATGCCGGTGGCGAGGGAGCCGGCCCCTGCCACGGCGGTGGTGACGACGCGTGCGGCAGCCTCCACGGCCTTCAGCAACGCTTCCGGGTCGTCGCGCAGCGTCTCAATGGCAGCGCCGACGGGAATCTCGACGGCATGGTTGATGATGGGGATGTTCTGCGGCGCTCCGGAGCCGCCGCCCGCCGTGCCGCTCGGCTCACCGGCCAGGGCTACTTCGTATTCAAAGGAGACGGACAGATCGGTGGCGGCTTCGACCAGGTTGGCGAAGACGTCTTCGACCAGCTTTGTCGCAGCGGTGCCCGCCTGTGCGGCGATCTGATCGACGGCTGCCGCACTCTTGCCTTCCAGGACGGCCGTGGAGAGGTCCTCCACCGTTTCGCCCATGGTCAGGCCGATGCCGAGGAAGAGCGCCAGGTTATCAGCACCCATGGCCAGGTAGGACTCCAGGGGCAATGAGGCCGTCATGAAGCCGCTGGCGGAGGCGCCGGCGATGCTGGTATCCCACATGCCGAGACCCAGGGCGCCCTCGGCGCCCACGCTGAGCCCGATTTCGCCCAGCTCTTCTTCCACCTGCGACAGATACTCCAGGCCGGCCATAACAACGGCGGCGGCCTTTTCAGGGTCCAGGTGGTCGGTGAGCGCTGTTGCCCCCTCCTCCTGGGCCGCCGTCAGCATGGCATCGGCGGCGCCCTGAATCACTTCACCAATGCGGAAGGGCTTCACCTCGAAGGTCAGCGCAGCTGTGCCTTCAACATCGGCCCGGGCGTAGTACTGCACGCCGCCGGCCAGCCCCACGGAGACCTCGGCCTCCAGGAAGATGGCGTCGGGGTCGTTCGCCGCCAGCGCCACCTTGACCCACTGCCCGTTGATCTGCACAAAGGTTTCGCCCGTCAGCGACGGCGCCGGGGTTGTGAGCGGCGCGCTCAGGCTGGGCGCCAGCATTTGCCGGGCCTGCATGTGGGTGTAGCCGACCGCCAGGTCGACAAAGGCGACGACCGGGCCGCCCTCGTTGGCAAACCGCTCGGCAGGAACGCCGCAGAGCGGGTCTGCGTTGCTAATGCCCGCTGTCACCCGGCTCCCCGCCGGGCCGATGACGGTCACGCAGAGCGACAGGTTCGCCCCCGCCCGCATCAGGCGGACCCGGCCGGTGGGCAGGGTGAAGGCGATTTCGCCATCGACCACGAGGGGCGAGTTGGCCAGGGTGGCGAAGGCCTCCTTGGCCGCCTGCCCGGCGATTTCATTCAGGATGGCCGTGGCCATCGTCCCCTGGTCGAGGGCGTTTTCCACCGTGCCTTCGACGTTGCCCCGGAAGGGGTCTTGCAGGTCGCTGATGATCGGAACTTTGCCCTGGCTCAGGGCGCTCAGGGTCGATTGTGCGGCCGTTGCGGCACCTGTCAGACCGGTGTCGTTCAGCGCCTGGTTGACAAGGCTTTGCAGAGGCGCCGTCAGGTCACCCCATACACCGCCGCCCAGTGTCGACAGCTGATAGCCAGGCTGAGCTGCCGCTGCCGTCGCCTGGGCCGCTGCCGAGATTGGTGACGCCACCGCCACCCACACAGCCAGCAGTAACGGAAGGACGGTGCGCATCAGACGAACGGCCCGGATTCTTCGCATTCCCTGTCACCCCGTTTACGTAAGGTTGGGAAATACGATAAAGCTGGCGTACACCGGTTTTACACCGGTGTGCGCCAGCCTTGTGAGCCCGCCCGTGGCGTGCTATAGTCCTTTTTATGGAATGAAAACAAAGCGAGGCCGGGACGCATGCGAAACCGGGTCATCTTCTTCGGCATCTTCTTTGCCGTATATGGTGGAATCAGCTACTTCATCGGTCTGCAGGGGTGGCAGTGGCTAGGGGCCCTGGGCGGCGGTACGGCCCTTGGCCCCGCTGCCCCATGGGTATACTGGCTGGCGCTGGGGCTCGTGGCCGCGGCCTTCCCCGTCGCCCGGCTTCTCGCCCGCGGGTGGCCCCTCCCCCTGGTCAGCCTGCTGGCCCGGGTCGGTGCCTATTGGCTGCTGGCGCTGCTCTACGGGCTGCCCCTGCTGCTGCTGATTGAGGTTGCCGGCCTCTTCGTGCCCGCTGCTGTAACAGTGGTGGCAACCGGCGGCGTGTTGGCCGTCATCGCCGTGGCCGTCGTTTATGGGGCCTGGCGGGCCGGGCGCCCGGTCGTCGTCCGCCACGAAGTGGAGATCGCCAAGCCGGGGGGCCGGCACCCAGACCTGCATATCGTGCTCGTCTCCGATACCCATCTGGGCCTGATCAACGGCCCCCGCCAGGCCCGCCAGATGGTCGACATGGTGAACGCCCTGCAGCCGGACCTGGTGCTGCACGGCGGCGACCTGATCGACGATGATATCCGGCCCTTCCTGGCGCACCGTATGGCCGATGAACTGCAGCGTCTGCGGGCGCCGCTGGGCACCTACGTCATCATGGGCAACCACGACTTTGGCGAAGCGCATCCGCAGCAGTATCGCCGGGAGCTGGAGCGGGTCGGCATCAAGCTGCTGGTGGATGAATGGGCCGTGGTTGACGACAGCTTCTACATCATCGGACGAGATGATCTTTCGGGGAAGTGGCGCACGGGGCGCCCCCGGCTCCCCCTGGCTGACCTGATGCAGGGTGTGGACAGGTCGCTGCCGCTGATTTTGATGGACCATCAGCCGTCGCGGCTGGCGGAGGCGGAACAGGCCGGCATCGACCTGATGGTTTCGGGGCATACGCACCGCGGGCAGATGTTTCCCAACCACCTGGTGACGCGGCGGGTCTTTGAAGTGGACTGGGGCTACCTGAAGAAAGGCGCCATGCACGTGATTGTGTCGCTGGGGTTCGGCACGTGGGGGCCGCCGGTGCGCATCGGCAACTCGCCAGAGGTAGTCAGCATTCGGGTCCGATTTACGGGATAAAGAAACGACCGCCGGCACCCCATGGGGCGACCGGCGGTCTCGTTGTATGTGCTGTTGACTAGTAGCGGGCCGGTAGCCGCTTGACAACGGTCTTGCCGTTGCCGAGGACGGCGACGAGCGCGTGGCCGCTGACAAAGGCAGCTTCAACGCTCTGGGTGCCAACGGACTCGTTCATGAACTCGGGCAGTTCCATTCCCGTGATCTCCCACACGCCGGTTCCACCGGCCATGCGGGCACGAATCTTCTCCGGCAGGCTCTGGACCTGGGTTTCCACGAAGGCGATCATGCTAAGACCCTCCCGCAACACGTTATTCTTGGCCGGTACCCGGCACACAAGACATAACTATAAGGGAGAATCGCCGTCTTGGCAATACATCTTCACTAAAAAAACTTTACAAATTCCATTTACTCCTCAGGGAAGTGGGAATAGTGAAGGTGGCCCGCTCGTAGCCGGTCATGGCGATGGCCGTTGCCTGCAGCATGGCCATGCCGATGCGCTGGGCCGCCAGGCGGAGCAGTGTGGGTGCGGCGCCGAGACGCGCACTCGCCGCCTCCCCCATGCCGACCACCCTGCTGACCCGCTCGACCACGCCTTCCCAGGGCGTCTGCGGAACCTCCAGCCAATCCGCAACCTGGTCGCCGGCCCAGAACCGGACCAGGCCCGGGAAGATGCCATCGAACAGCTCCCCGGGCAGCATCTGTCGGTGCAGGTCCAGGAGGGCTTTGGTCATCAGCACGCCTTCGGGCGACGGGCCGTGGTGCCTGCGGAAGATGGCCTCGGTCAGGGCTGCCGCCTCGGCCATGCTGACCGGCATCACCGATGGGCGGATGCCCAGCATTTCGCCCACGGCGCGCCAAATGTAGAGGAAATCCTCCGCTTCCTGATCGCTGACGCGCACGCCAAGCTTGCGCAGGTCGCGCACGACGATGTAAGAGAAGGCCATGAGGGTCCCGGCCATGTCTTCCTGGTTGATGGGAACGCCCAGGTCAGGGGCGTCCCAACCGCCGCGCCGCTCGATCAGGTACCGAATCGCCGCATGCATGAGGCGAACCTTCTGCGTTGCCCGGATGCCCTGGCCGCCGGGCCCCGGCCCCAGCCCGCCCGGGGCCATCACCAGCAGCACCCACTGGGCCGTCTCGGCGATGCGCCGGTACGGATTCTGCGCCAGCCGGTAAGTCTGCGCCAGAACCTTGACGCCTTTGCGGGCAGCATAGCACTCGATCAGCCCGTCCGTGGCCAGGACCAGCGAAATCAGCACCCCGTGCTCGGCAAAAAAGGCGGCACCCCGCTCCAGGCGGCGGAGGTTAGCCCACGATGGCAATCGCCCCGTCGCTTCCACCCATGCCGCCACCGGCGGCGGCAACTCCGCCGGCACGGCCTGGTCGCCCTGCAGGAGCGTGGTCAGGAGGCGGCTCACATCATCCAGTTCGCCTCGGGCTGCGAGGGCCGCCACCAACCGGTCAGCGGGCGGGTCCCCCTCTGTTCGCAGCGCATCCAGCAACGAGTCGGTGTATCTCATGCAGCCTCTCCCCCCTCGGGAGAGGTGTATGCTACAGGCGCCGCTGACTGGCCAGCTCCTTGATGCGATCCGCCGTGCGGGCGGCCAGCGCCATAATCGTCAGGGTCGGGTTGTGCGGCGTGCTGGTGGGAAAGAGCGGTGCGCCGGCCACAAACAGGTTCGGAATCTCGTGGCACTGGCCGAAGCTGTCGGTGACGGATGATGACGGGTCGCTGCCCATCACGCAGCCGCCCATCAGGTGGGCGGTGTCGTCGCCTTCATAGATAACCCGGCCCCCGGCGGCATCGGCGATCTCCTTCAGTTTGGCTGTGCTGCCCTTGGCCATCCGCTTCTCGTTCTCGCCGTTGCTGAAGGTGACCTTCGGCGCCGGCAGGCCGAAGCGGTCCTTCTCATCAGAGAGCGTGACCCGGTTCTCATCGTAGGGGAGCACTTCGCCCACGGTGGTGAACTTGGCGTAGTAGTTGTAGTCCCGCAGGAGTTCCTGGAAGTGGCGGCCCCAGACCAGGTTCTGCACGGCGATGCCCTTGGCAAACTCGATGGGCCGGAACCCGTGGGCGTGGACTGTAAAGCCGCGCACCCAGTCATTCTTGCGGTCGGTGGGAACGAAGTCCTGGCTGGTGGCGAGGACCGGCGTGCCCTTGTAAGGCCGGATCTCCTGGTCGAACCGGGCCCAGACATCCTGGCTGAGGTGGGTCATCAGCCGCTTGCCCACCAGACCGCTGCCGTTGGCGAGGCCGTCCGGGAACTGGGGGCAGGCCGACATGAGCAGCAGCCGCGGCGTTTCGATGGCGAATGCGGCCAGAATGACGACCTTGGCGCGCTGCTCGTGCTCCTGCCCATCCTGGATGTAGGTCACGCCGGTCACCCGCCCGTCGTGACCTACGTTGATGCGGGAGACCATGCAGCCCGGCCGGACCTGGGCGCCCTGCTTCTGCGCCCGGGGGATGTAGGTGATCAGCGTGCTGAACTTGGCGTTGACCATGCAGCCCTGCACGCAGAAGCCCCGGTTGATGCAGGCCGGGCGCCCGTCGAAGGGTGCCGATAAGATGAAGAGCGGGGCCGGCACGCTCTCGATGCCAAGCTTGGCGCAGCCCTGCCGGAAGATCATAGCCGGACCGCTGAGCGGGTTGCGGGCCGGGTATGGGTAGGGCGGCCGCTTCGGCGCCCAGGGCCAGTCCCGCGGACCCGACACGGCGGTCTCGTGCTCGATTTTGTCGTAGTAGGGCGCCAGGTCGTCGTAGGTCAGGGGCCAGTCGGCGCCCACACCATCTTCGGTATAGGTGCGGAAGTCGGCCTCGCGAAAGCGCAGCGCCACGCCGTTGAAGTGGACGGTGCCGCCGCCCACGCCCCGGCCCG
>JARBUG010000077.1:0-21279 GCA_029239785.1 Symbiobacteriaceae bacterium
CTGGGTGACGCCCGGCTTCTACAAGGCGAGCCAGCCCAAGGAGAAGCTAGTGCACGCCCTGGAACACGGGAATATCGTCATCTACTACAATCAGACGAAGCTGTCCGCCGACGAAATGGATGCGCTGACCAAGCTGACCGGCAAGTACAAGGGCCAGTGGGATGGCATTGTAGCGGTGCCCCGCAGCGACGAGACCCACGCCATCATTTTGACCGCCTGGGAGAAGCGTCTGCGGCTGGCCAAATGGGACCAGGCGACGATCGAAAAGTTCGTCGATGCATTCCGCGGCCGGGGGCCGGAAAATCCGGTACGCTAACCCATTTCGAAGACGGGTATTCCCCTGCAGCGGGTCGTTGTGTTATCGTCTGGTGTAGGTGCGGAACATAATATCCTCATTACTACATCAGCAAACGGAGTGAGAGGGCGAGTGCTTCGCTCGGTCTTCAGCCTCCTCGGTCTTCTGCCCAAAGCCTGGCGGCGTGCGCTGGTTCGCTGGTTTCTTGACATCGTCTGGAACCGTTACACGGACACAACCGTTTCGGGGCTGGCGAACATTCCGGACGGCCCCTGCCTGTTTATCGCCAACCACCTGTCAAATGCGGATGCGGTCAGCGTCTATCGGGCGCTCAGGCCGCGCAGAGTCCATTTTCTGGCCGGGGTAAAGCTGAAGGGCACCACGATGACCCGGGTGGTCATGGAGGCGCTCGACACGATCCCCATCAAGCCCGATTCGGCCGATGTGGAAGCGCTGAAGCGTGCTGTGGATACGCTGAAGCATGGCAAGTCGGTGCTGATCTTCCCGGAAGGCACCCGCAGCCGCACAGGTCAGATGCAGCGAGGCAAGCGCGGCGTCAGCCTGATTGCCAGGCGCTCGGGCGTCCCCATTGTACCCATCGCCCTGACCGGCACCGAACAGTTCCTGCCCATTAACGACAGCAACATGGGCGGCGAGAAGATGCGGCATGCCGCTGTTACCGTCACCGTGGGCAAAGCGTTTCATGTGGACGAGCTTTCGTACGTCGTTCGCGACGGCGAGGATGAGCGGCAGGTGATTGTTGACGCTATGATGCTGCGGCTGGCGGCACTGTTGCCGCCGCCCTACCGGGGCGTCTACAATCAGCCGGCCGATGTGGCAGCAAGTGAACAGGTCTCTGTGTAAAGAGGGGGGGCGTCGTCATCGACAGCCCCCTCCTGTTTTTGTTATAATGGAAACGGTCCCCTGTATGCGCTGAGACCTTCCAGAGGAAGGCTGAGACGAAGAAAGGGTGGCGCGAAATGCCAAAGGAAAGACTGAACGTTCCCGGGTTCCGGGCTGCGAAGCGCGCTGGCACGAGAATCAAAATGGTTACCTGTTATGACTATACCGGTGCCGTATTGGCTGACCGTTCGCCGGTGGATGCTGTTCTGGTCGGCGACAGTCTGGGTATGGTGATGATGGGCTACAGCGGCACCACCGGCGTGAGTATGGAGGAGATGCTCCACCATTTGCGGGCCGTGGTGCGGGGGGCGCCGAACACGATGGTCGTGGCGGATATGCCCTTCGGCAGTTACAACGTGAGCCCGGAGCAGGCCGTGGCCAACGCCAACGAACTGATGAGGGCCGGGGCCGACTGCGTCAAGCTTGAAGGCGGCATTCCTTTCTATGACACGGTGCGCACGTTGGTTCGGGCCGGCATTCCGGTCATGGGCCACGTCGGCCTCACCCCGCAGACAGCGGCTGCCCTGGGCGGGTTCAAGGTGCAGGGCCGCGATGCCGAGGCCGCCCGGCAGATTATTGACGATGCCATGTCGCTCCAGCAGGCCGGTGCCTTCAGCGTGGTGCTGGAGATGGTACCGGCGCCACTGGCGCATCATATTACCGAGCATTTGACCATTAGCACCATCGGCATTGGCGCCGGTAACGGGTGCGACGGCCAGGTGCTGGTCTGGCACGATATGTTTGGCCTGTACGACCGGCTGGCGCCGAGGTTTGTCAAGCGCTTTGCCGAGGCGGGCCAGGTGATCAGCGAAGGGCTGGCGGCCTACTGCACCGAAGTGGACAACGGCGCCTTCCCCGGCCCCGAGCACTCTTTCAAAATGAAGCAGGAAGAGTTGCTCCTGGCCACGGCTGAGCCCGCAATCCGGTCATGATGCGGGTCGGCATCCTGGGCGCCGGCGCCCTGGGAAGCCTGTTTGCATACTACCTGAGCAGCCGCACCTCCGCCGAGGTGTGGCTGCTGGCGCGCTCTCCGGTGCCGGCTGAGGTGAGCGTAGAGGGTCTGGGTTCGGCCCCGGTCCACGTGGTGAATGGGCCGGCGGCTGAGCCTGTGGACCTGCTGGTGGTCATGGTCAAGGCCTGCGCCACCGCCGAGGCGGTGCGGTGGGCGGCCGGGGCGGTGGGGCCGGGGACGGTAGCGCTGACGCTCCAGAACGGGCTGGGCAACGCCGAGGCGCTGGCCGAGGCGTTGGGCCCGGGTCGGGTGCTGGCAGGAACCACGGCCCAGGGCGCCACGCTGCTCGGGCCGGGCGTGGTCCGCCATGGCGGGGCGGGGGCCACGTACCTGGCGCCCTGGGCGCCGGGCGGGCTGGCTTCGGAAATGGCGCCCCGGGTCGCGGCGCTGCTGGCGGAAGCAGGGCTGCCGGCGACGGTGGCCGACGATCCCCGCCCGCTGATTTGGGCGAAGCTGGCGATCAACTGCGGCATCAATGCGCTGACTGCGCTGCTCCGTGTGCCCAATGGGGAACTGCTGAACCGGCCCGGCGCCTGCCGGCTGATGGAGGCCGCCGCCCGGGAAGCCGGGGCGGTGGCGCGGGCGGCGGGGGTAGTGCTACCTGAGGACCCAGTGGAGCGAGTCCGCCAGGTGGCCCGGGCGACCGGGGCCAACCGGTCCTCCATGCTGCAGGACGTGGAGCGGGGCCGCCGCACCGAGATCGATGCGATCAACGGAGCGGTGGCCGAACGAGGCCGTGCTCTGGGCGTGCCGGCGCCGGTAAACGAAACGCTGGCCGATCTGGTGAGGAGCTTGTCATGATGTGGACAGGTCGGGCGTAGGCTCCACCGAGGTGAGTTACGGGTGGTTGACCTGGCCTTTCGGATGCTCGACGCGTTCCTGGTGGCCATGGGGGTGACCCTGGGCGGGGCCCTGAGCGGTGCAGCCGCGTCGGTGCTGACCGGCGGCCACCCCCTTGACCGACTCCGGTTTCTGGCGGATGAGGTCCGGCTATGGGGCATTCTGGTTGCCCTGACCGGCAGCTTTGAGCCCCTGCGCAATATTGAGCAGGGGCTCTTTGCCGGGCAGGTGAAGGTGCTGGGGCGGCAGGTCGTGCTCATCGTTACGGCGATGGCCGGCGCCCACTTTGCCTACCTGCTGCTTATGCACTTGGCGGGACGAGAACGATGAGCCGCTGGGCGACGGCCACCCGCCTTGGTGCGGCGTTTATGACCGGCGTGGCTTGTGCGCTCTGGCTCTTCCCGGTGCTGGCCGGGCCGGCGGTGCAGCAGCTGCGGCTCGACCGCGATGCCGCCCGGGCCCGGGCAGAGACCCTGGAAACGGAAGTGCGCACGCTCAAGGAGAGCCTCCAGAAGCGCCCGAGCGGCCTGGTCGTCCGGCGCATCACCGTACAGATTGAAGGCCCGGATGCCCGGGTAGTGGTGGAGGGTGAACGCCGGCTCCAGACCCAGTTGACCGAGTTGTATGCAGGGCGGCCGATCGACGATATCAGCGCGTTCATTCTGAATCGCCGTCTCCAGGGGCACCTTCTGGAGATCGATGGGGTGCGCTATCAGTTCACGGTGGAACTGGTCATCATCGGGCCGGAACTGGCCGTGTACGGTGTCCTCCGGGCGATGACGTCTCGGTAGGGGCCTAGAACGTGCAGTGTGGGCTGGGGGAGAGGGTGACCTGCCCCCGGGCCTCGCCGGAACGAAATGCCGGGAGTTCGGCCGCCAGCTTGGCCTGGATTTCGGCGAAGCTGTCGAAGGGGAAGAAAGGCGAACCCTGCTCCATCAGGAACTCGGCCAGCGCCCCCTTGGCAAAGACCCAGTCGGCAAAGGCGGAGGCGTACATGTCGCTGGTCCCGTCGCCGATATAGACAACCCGCACCCCCCGTTCACGCAGGCGGCGGGCTACGTTCGGTTTGCAGCAGGCGCACCGGTCACAGACCGGATTGGCGTTGGGCCACGCCAGCCGGCCGGGCTCGGGCATCTCGTTGCAGAAGACCGGCAGGTCGCTCAGCCCCTCACGGCCGAAAATGCGCGAGATATAAAACCCGAAGCCGTCGCTGACCACGGCCAGTGGAATCGATTCAGCACGGCACCAACTGACAAAGGCCGGGAACGCCGGGTCGATGGCCACACCGTCAGCAATGGCTTCGGCTTTGGCGAGGTCGACCCGCACCATCGAATCCATATACCAGACGCGTGAGCCGGCTTCGCCGCCCTTCACCCGCTGAATCGTCTCGATCGATGGTGGGCAGAGCGTGGTGGTGATCAGGTCGCCTACATCGACCTGACTGATCGTAAAATCGAAGTCGCTCAATACGACGAGCGGCGCCGATAGGGCGCCGCTCCAGAATGCTTGCAGGCGGCTGCTCAACGCTTGAGATACTCCAGCATCAACCAGGCTGTGGCCTCCAGCGAATCGACATGGCAGCGCTCGTAGGAATGCGATGCATCGATCCCGGGACCCACCAGGGCGGCCTTGAACTGCCCGCCGGCCCGCAGGGCCGCGCTGGCGTCGGAACCATAGTACGGGTAGATATCGACCTTGTAGGGAATGCCCTGGTCGGCGGCCAGGTACTGGAGGCGGCGAGAGAGTTCGTAATCGTACGGACCGCTGGAGTCCTTGACGCAGACCGTCACCGAGTATTCGTCGCTGGTCTGGCCTTCGCCGACGGCAGCCATGTCCAGGGCGATCACCTCGGCCGTCTCCGCCGGGAAGGCACCGGCAGCGCCGTGGCCGACCTCTTCGTAGTTGGAGAGGAAAAAGTGCGTCGTGGCGGCTAACTGCACCTTATTCTCGACGATATCCTTGGCGAGGCCCAGCAGGATGCCGGCGCAGGCCTTATCGTCGAGGTGGCGTGACTTGACGAAGCCGGTTTCAGTCAGCACAGCCCGGGGGTCCAGGGAGACAAAGTCGCCGACCTGAATGCCAAGCTCCTCCGCGTCGGCCTTGCACTTGACCTTTTCGTCAAGCCGGACCTCCATGTTGGCTTCGTTCCGCTCCTGCTTTTCGTGCTCGGCGCCGTGCACATGGGTACTGGCGCGGGAGACCAGGACCGTTCCCGTGTAAACCTTGCCCTCCATGGTGTGTACTTGTACGTACTCGCCTTCGATGGTGTTCATCGAGTAGCCGCCCAATTTGGTCAGCTTCAGGCGTCCGTTTCCCTTGATCTCCTTGACCATGGCGCCCAGCGTGTCGACGTGGGCGGCGAGCACCCGGTGGTTGCCGGTATCCAGCCCGGGCAGCGTGGCGATCAGGGCGCCCTTCCGAGTCCGCCGGGTCTCTACCCCCAGGCGGGCGAACTCGCGCTCCATGTACGCGATCGCTTCGTCGGTATAGCCCGTCGGGCTGGGGATCTGGCACAGTTCGATAATCCGCTGAGCAATATAGGCGACGTCAATCTGAGTCATGTGCCGACCTCCCGAAAGTGATGGGATAGCGCAACGTTTCCATTGTACCACTTCCGAAGCAAATGGAAAGCCGACGCGCCATTTTCCTGGATGCCCGGGCGGCGGACTGATATACTGAAGGTTAGGCGAAGTCTGTTCGGCATCCCCCTGGTTGCTGAAGGAGGGCGGATCGTGAAAGCGTTTCTGTATGGACTGAGCAGCTTGCTGCTGCTGGCCTCCTCTGTGGTTATGGCGTTTCTCCCCCGCATCTCCCCGTCCATCTGGTGGTTCCTGATTGGGGGAGGGGTGCTCAGCGGGCTGATGACTGGAGCCTGGACAGGACTCACTGCCTCGGCTGGCAGTTGGCCGCGGCTGCGCATGGGGCCTATTTTGGTAGTCGCCGGGCTGATCGCATTAGGCCTGGGCCTGTGGGACGGCTGGCGGGGCCTGTGGGATGGCTGGTGGCTCGAAGTTGCGTGGGGCATCGGCGGCGTTCTGATCGGCATTCCCCTGTGGGTGGCCGTGCGCCGGCGGAGCCGCAGCGCTGGTGGCGGACCGTTTGAAGTGAAGGCGCCACTGGGACGGCGTGAGCCGGGCTAAAGGCATGAGCAGCCCAAACCCGAGCCACACTAGTCGCCGAGGAGGCGATGGGCTTTGGGTCATACGGTAATTGGGGTATTCCGGCACAGCGGCGATGCCGACCTGGCTGCTGCACATCTTCGGGAGGAGTACACCCTGGAGGCCGGCGAACTGGATATCATCGGGCAGTCGGAGTGGGACAACTTGACCATGCCTGCCCCGGATGGCGTGGGCACGGGATACTCGGTGGCACCTATGGTCAATATGGGCCTGGAGGGCGCCGGCATAGGCGATGAGGACCCCGTTGGCAAGCGGTGGGGCGACAAGGTGGTCCAGGGCCAGACGTTGGTCGTGGCCCGGGCCTATGACCCGGATATCGCCGTGGCGATCGCCCGGGAGATGCGTGAAAACGGCGCCGACCGGGTCGATCTGCTGCCGCACTAAGGCAGTTTCTCGCCCGTTTCGGACATACGACGTATGGTGATGGAAGCGGCCCTCCTTGGGTCGCTTTTTCGCATATTTCTTCCCATCTAGAAGGAGGATGGGAAAAAATGGAGAACCATATAGGAAGCCCTATCTCTTCTTCACATGTACCGCGAACATGGAGGGGTGTCCGGGTGATTCGCTTTGAGGAGTTGGCTGGCGCTGCTCGCCGCGGCGACTGCGCGTTCGTGCTCGAGCACGCCGACACGCTGCTGTTCGATGGGAACTGTCCGGCTGACAAAGTTGGCTGGGTTTTTTATTACAAGTGCGATGCAGCCATGGGCGCCGACAAGCCGGTGCTGGCGATCGCTGCCGGCGAGCAGGCGCTCACCTGGGCGAAGGGCCAGCGCGATTTTGACCTCGAAGGCAGGGTGCGCATCCACCTGGGCTGTGCTTTGCTGCGCCTGGGCCGTACCGCCGAGGCCGCAGCGCTTCTGGAAGAGTACGTTGGCGCGATCCGCCAGCACCCCGACTGGAAGGAGAACGAAGACCTGGCGCGCTACAACCTTGCCGTGGCCTATCGCCACTCAGGGCGGCTGCCTGAGGCGGTTGCCCAGTATCGCGCCGCCCTGGAACTGCCTGAGTCCCGGCCAGGCTCCCACGTGCAAATGCGGCAGAACCTGGCCTGGGCGTTAATGCTTATCGGCGACGCCGAGGGCGCCCGCACCCAGCTTGACCTGGTCGGTGCACACGTGCGCGACACGCTCTCGCTGGACAAGGCTACGTCGCTCTGGGTGGACCGGGCAGCGCTTTCTTTGCTGGAAGGCGATTTGCGGGGTGCCAAGGCGGCCTGCAATATGGTGCTCGAAGCGCTTGATGAGAAGAACCGGGCGGTCTATCTGGCGACCACCTACGTCACCCTTGGCCGCATCGCACTGGCCGAGGGCGACAGGGCCGAGGTGCAGCGTCAATCCATGCTCGCCCGGACCTACGCAGAAAAGGCAGAACGGTGGGACCTTCACAACGAAGCGACCCGCCTTTGGGTCAGCGCGTCCGAGAAAGGAGGGGCCGCTTGTGAAACGAGCGGGATGGCTGCTGCTGTTCGCTTGCTTATTGCTGGGCGTGGTAGCCCATAGCGCCCTGGCCGCTGAAGCCATCGAGATTCGGCCCGGCGTCAAGTCAGACGTCTCGGCTCCGTTTGACAGGTAATTCGCTGGCAAATAAATGAACCGAACCTACAGGAAAAAGGGCGATTGACCGTGCGGTCAATCGCCCTCGTAATGATCGAATCGCTTCAACATCAAACCGACCCATCTGTCCCGTTCTTGACGGCGGGCTCGAGTTCAGCCGCCTTCGCCTCTGGCGCCGCATCGTCCATGGCTGCCCGCGTCACCTCTTCGGTGATCGACTGGGTGGCCTTTTTGAACTCCCGTATTCCCTGTCCGAGGCTGCGGCCCAGTTCTGGCAGCTTGCTCGGCCCAAAGACGACCAGGGCCGCCACCACAATGACGAGCAGTTCCGTAAACCCGATGTTCTCGAGGAAGGCACATCCCTCCCTTCCGTTTCACATATGCCAAGCTTACGCCTGCCACTGCCAAAAGTCCAGTGATGAACGTCTGTTCCGCCTGGGCGTTATCCAATCTCTGACGGCATTTCCTTCGGGAACAGAAAGTTCCAAACACCAAGGGGCAGGAACAGGACGATTATTACAGAACTATTACGGCCATGACAGGCCCCGCTGTCCGATAGACAAAACAGAGTCGGGGGTAAACGAATATGAAGAAGGCCCGTATGGTAGCTTTCGTGACCGCTGCCTCTCTGACAATGGGCGGATTTGGTGTCCAGGCCTGGAGTGCAGGCCGCGATTTTGCCTCCGGCCACCTGCCTGTCCTCCTGCGGAATGGGCATATCTATATGAACAGCGAAACCGTCTCGGCCCTGCACGAAACTGCGCCCGATGCCTCGGGCCGCAACCTCTATAGTGTGCAGTTCACCGGACCCGTCAAGGAAGCGTATAAGGCCGCCCTGACCCGCCTGGGCGCCGAACTGGGCGATTACCTCCCCGAGAACGCCTTCCTGGTGCGGATGGATGGTGCGATGAAGGCGAAAGTGAAGCAGCAAGGCTTCGTAGCGGGAGTTGTGCCATACAGCACGGCGTACAAGGTTGACCAGGCCCTGACCGGGCTGGGCGAGCAGGAGCGGTCTGCCGTGCGCATCGCCACCTTTGGCACGGGCACCAAGGGCCCCGTGGGCGCCCTGTCGGCCCTGGGCGTCAAGCCTGCCCAAATCGGCTACGGCGTTATTACGGCCACCATCGACGGCAAGGGCCTGCGTGAACTGGCCAGCTCGACCGACGTGATTTACGTGGAGCCGGTGCTGGAAAATGAGATCCTGAACGACAAGGCCGCCGGCGTTATGGGTGTAACGGAGACGTGGAAGACGGGGCTTGACGGCAAGGGCCAGGTGGTCGCCGTCACCGACACGGGCCTGGATACGGGTAAGAACGACGCCTCCATGCACCCCGATTTCCAGGGGCAGATTAGGCAGATTTTCGCTCTGGGAAAGCCGGGCGATGCTTCTGACCTGCTGGCCCACGGCACCCACGTGGCCGGCTCGGTGCTGGGCACCGGCAAGGCGTCGAGCGGCCTGTACAAGGGCATGGCGCCGGGGGCGAAGCTGGTGATGCAGGGCGTTGAGGATGCGAAGGGCGGCCTGGGCGGCATCCCCGAGGACCTGGGAGTGCTCTTCAAGCAAGCCTACGAGGCCGGCGCCCGGATTCACACCAACTCCTGGGGCGTGCCCGCCGCCAGCGGCGGCACGGTCTACAACGCCCAGTCCCAGGCGGTGGACCGGTTCATCTGGGAGCATCCGGATTACACGATTCTGTTCGCTGCCGGCAACGACGGCGATCATGATCAGAACGGGCAGACCAACTACGGCACCGTTTCGACGCCGGGCACGTCCAAGAATGCGATTACTGTGGGCGCCTCGCAGAACGACCGTCCCGATAAGAACCAGGGGAAGAACATCAACGGGATGGCCTCCTTCTCCAGCCGTGGGCCGACTGCTGACGGCCGGGTAAAGCCCGACATTGTGGCACCGGGCACCTGGATTGTGTCGACCCGCTCTTCCAAGTCCGACGACAGCCACTTCTGGGCGGCCCATGAGTCCAACAGCCAGTATGGCTACATGGGCGGCACCTCCATGGCGACGCCGCTGACCGCCGGCGCCACCGCCCTGGTGCGGCAGCACTACGTCGAGAAGTTGGGCGTGACGCCCCGGGCATCGCTCCTGAAGGCGACTCTGGTCAACGGGGCCGCCGCGATGGATACCAACCTGACCTGGAAGGACAACGGCTGGGGCCGGGTCGATATCGACAACAGCCTGAGCGGCCGGCCGTTCAAGTTTGTCAACGAAGAGAAGGCGCTGCAGACCGGCGAAGCGCAGAGTTACAGCTATACGGTCAAGGCCGGTCAGCCGCTCAAGGTGACCCTGGCCTGGAGCGACTATCCCGCCAACCCGTCGGCCCAGAAGACGCTGGTCAACGACATCGACCTGGTGGTGAAGGGGCCCGACGGCAAGGAGATTCTGGGTAACAACATGCTGGCCTCCGGTGCCGACCGGACCAACAACGTCGAGAATGTGGTGATCGCCACCCCGGCCGCCGGCACTTACACCGTGACGGTGAGGGCCCACAATGTACCCCAGGGGCCCCAGCGCTTCGCCCTGGTGACGAGCGGCGCGGTGGATGGCGGCAGCGCCCAGCCCACGCCGCCTCCGCAGAACCCCAACCCGAACCCGCCCGCCGATGGCCACGCACCGGCGGTGTCGATCAGCAGCCCCGCCGACGGGGCGACGGTCTCCGGCGATGTGGCCGTGGCGGCATCTGCGACGGATAACACCGGCGTGGACAAGGTCGTCTTCTACGTAGATGGCAAGGAGGCTGCCACGGTAACCACGGCGCCTTTCAGCTTCACGTGGTCCTCCACGTCGGTGGGCGATGGTACCCATGCGCTGGTCGCCAACGCCTACGATGCCGCCGGTAACGTAGGCAAGTCGACCGCTGTGCGGGTGAATGTGAAGAACGCGGGTGTGGCCACCCGCCAGGAGCTCCAGTTTACGGGCAAGGCGAACCGGTATGGCCTTGTGGGCCGCCACTATGCAGATGTGGCGGCGGGCGGCACGGTGACGGCGCAGTTGGGTGTCGCAAACGGCGTGGCCAACCTGACCCTGACCGCTTTTGATGCGAACGGCCGGCAGGTTGCCAGCGGCGACGCGACGACGGGCCTGAGCTTCAAGGCAGCCGCAGCGGGCGTCTACAGCCTGGCGGTGAGCAACAACGGTGGATACGCGGACTACGCCTTGTACGTGACCTATCTGCCTCAGGACGGGATTGCCGAGCAGAACAAGGCCGGTTCCGTCTCCGTGGGCGGCACCCGCTACCAGACCTATGCCATTAACCTGGCGAAGGCGGGCTCAGTGAGTGCGATTCTGAACTCTAGCGATGCCCGGGCCGACCTGGACGTGTACCTGGTCGATGCGCAGGGTCGGATTGTGGCCCAGGGCACTTCGCCCAACCTGAACCCCGAGACGCTCTCCACGATGGTGGCGGCGGGCAAGTACACGGTGTACGTGGTGGCCGACAGTGGCAAGGCTGACTACCAGCTGACCATTGTGCATCCGAAGTAGCCGACGAATCGAAGAGAGCGGGCAGCCCTGCATGGGTTGCCCGCTTCTTTGCTTATCTGGTCAGGTGGTCGACCAATTGCTGCCGGACGGTGGGGGTAAGGCCCTTGTAGGAGAGTTCGGTCTCGTCCATGCCAGCCAGGGCAGCGGCGAGGCGATCCCGGCGCCAGGGGTCGGCGGCCGTCTCAAGCAGGGGCTCGACCCAATAGCGGATGGTGAAGAGCGCCCGGTTCAGGGTGGGGAAGCCTCTGGTGGTCTGACGTTCGACCCGGAAGTGGGCCTGCTCCGCCGGGGTTTGGCTCCAGGGCGCCGACCGGTGCAGGCGGGGGTTGTGGCAGAGTTCGGGGTCCCGGTGGATGCCCCAGACGTAGCGGACAAACGGGCCGGCATCGATCATCGCCCGGATGATGCGTTCCTGGGCGGCGACGAGCGGCTCGCTGTGGGCGACGGGCTGGTGGACGGCCCCGAAGGGCAGGCCGATCTTCTCGGCAGGCGCCCAGCCCGAAGGCAGGCAGACGTGGAGCCACTCGATGCTGCCGGCCGGTCCGCTGACGATGGCGAGGTCTTCCTGGGCGGAGAGGCCGAGGGCGTTGCCCCAAAGGGTTGTCGCCTGTTGTTCAGCAAGGAACTTGGCAGCGGCGGTGAGTTCGGGCCAGGGGGCTTCCACCCGCTCGGCGTTGTCACCGGCGCGGCGGCGGCCCAGGGGGGGGAGGTTGACCGCCTCGCCGGTGACAACGGCCAGGTGCGGGTGTTACTCGGCCCGGATGCGGAACGATTCGAGCATGGCGGCGCGCAGGGCGCCCGGGTCGGCGCCCGGGGCCGTGAGGTGGCACTCTTCCGGGGCTCGCTGCAGCAGGCCGAGCTTGGTGTTCAGCGTCGCGACCAGCCGGTCGTCGGGCTGGAAGTGGCCTGACTCGGCGGGGAAACCGTGCCCGGCTTGTCCGAAGCGGCGCATGGCCGGCCCGGTCTCGTAGCGACCGGAGGCCAGGGGGAAGGGAATCGGCATGGCGATATCCTGCTCCTTACGGCTTACACTGCAGCAACTGCGAGATGGTGACCAGCTGGTACCCCTTGTCACGCAGGATCGGAATCGCGGCATCGCTGGCGCGGGCCGTGTCGGGCACGTTCAGGTGCATCAGTACGACGGAACCGTTCTGCGTTTTGTCCGTGATGCGGCTCGTCAGCGTCGCCAGGGGCGGGAACTGCCAGTCGAGCGTATCGACATCCCAATAGATGCTATAGCTGTAGCCGGCCTGCCTGACCAGGCTGCGCTCGGAATCACTGAAGGCGCCGTAGGGTTCACGGAACAGCTTTGTATCCTGGCCGGTCGCCTTTTTGATCGCCGCCTCGGCGTCCTTGATCTGTTTAATCACCTGGTCGGCCGGGAGTTTGGTCAGGTCGGGATGGCTGTAGCTGTGGTTGGCGATTTCGTGCCCTTCGTCGGCAATGCGTCTGGCCAGGTCGGGGAACTGCTCGACCCATTTGCCGGTGAGGAAGAAGGTAGAGGTGACGCCGTGCTTGGCCAGGGTGTCGAGGATCATGGCGGCGCCATCGGCGCCGGAGCCGGCGTCGTAGGTAAGGGCGATCATTTTGCAGGAGCGGTCGCCGTGGACAACGAGTCGTGAAGGTTCACCAACGGGGAGGTCGGGCAAGGGCTGCGCCGGGTCGGGTTGTGGTTGGGGCTGGGGTTGTGGCTGAGGCTGAGGTTGCGGCTGGGGCTGTGGCTGGGGCTGGGGTTCCGGCAGCGGCTGGGGGGCCGGTGGTTCGGGACCCGGCTGCTCCGCCACAGTATCGGGGCGCCGCTGGGCGAAAGGCATGCAGGCGCTGACCAGAATGGAGACCACAGTCAGCGCTGCCAGAATGCCCATAACTCCTCGGTACTCCTTCCGCCGATCAGCAGGCCCCGAGTTCATCGTCGCTTCCCCCCTTACAGACTATCAAAATCACGCTGCCCGCCAGTTCAGCTTTTGATGGACGGCGACCAGCGACACGACCATCAACAGGACGAGAATCAGAATATCGTACGCTAGGCCCGGGCCGAAGTTGCCTGCAAGCACCGAGCGGAAGCCGTCGGCGGCGTAGGTCGTGGGGACCAGGCGGGCGATCCACTGCATGGGCGCCGGCATGTGCTCCATGGGAATCATGATCGGGGAGAGGAAGGAGACAAATCCGACCACCGCGTTCGCCAGCACGTTGGCGACCTGATAGTTCTTGGCGTAAGCGCCCAGGAAGGCGCCCACACCCGTCAGTGACAGGGTGGCCAGGGGAATAAGGGGGAGCAGTGCGAGGCCGCCGGCCATCGAAAGACCGAGCAGCAGGCAGCCCATGACGTAGACGGCGATGAGGCCCGGCAGGGCGAGCAGCAGCGAGACGGCCGACATGGCCAGTACCCAGGTGAGCGGGCTGACGGGCAAGTTCGCCCAGTAGTCGAAAGAGCGGATCTGGCGGCTCCAGCCGATCCGATTCATGAGCAGCATGACGGGGCCGTAGGCGATGGATGTGACCAGGTTGCCGCCCAGGATGAAGACCGCCCGCTCCTGGGTGAGGCCGCTGTCGATGTATTTGAAGAGGTAGATCATGCCCAGGGGCATCACAAAGCCGAAGAACGTCTGAATGGTCCAGGTGGAGCGGTAGTCGGCCAGCAGCACCAGGGTAATTCGCCAGAAGTGCTCAACCGAGCGTCGGCGGGAGGGGCTGTAGGGCTGCACCGCAACATCTTTTACATCGTAGACGAAATTCGCATCAGGCAAGTTTCGCACCTCCTCCGAGTTGCAGGTAAACATCTTCGAGGGACGGCGTCAGGATGCGGAAATCGTCCAGCCGGTCAAGACCGATGCGCCCCAGCACTTGGTCGATGGAGTCGCGGGCGCCCTCCCGGTGGCAGAGGACTGTCCAATGGCGGCGGGTGAGGGGCCGGGCCTCGCCCAGGCGGGCCAGCATGGCCGGGGCGGTCTCATCATCCGTCTTGAAGAGGAGTTCCAGGCGGACCCGCTGGTCGACCCGGGCCTTCAGTTCGCCGGGGGTGCCCAGGGCCATCAGCCGTCCCTGGCTGACGATGCCGACCCGCTGGATGACCCGCTCGGCTTCAAGCACGTTGTGGGTGACCAGCAAAATGGTGGTGCCGCGGCGGTTCAGGGCCTGCAGCTTCTCCCAGACGACCCGCCGGATTTCGGGGTCGAGTTCGTTGGTGGGCTCATCGAAGATCATGACAGGGCGGTCGCCGACGAAGGCGAGGGCCAGGGTGACCAGTTTGCGCTGGCCGCCCGAGAGTTGGTTGATCGCTCGCCGCCCGATGGCGGCCAGATTCAGCTCTTCGAGCAGGGCGCCGGTCTGGCGGCGTGCCTCGGCGGATGTGAGGCCCCGGAAGCGGCCGGTGTGGTAGATTGCCTCGTGCGGGTAGAGGTCGCCCACAGCAGATGACCCCTGGGGCTGGAGCGCGACATAGTCGGCGACCGCCTCCGGGTGGGCCACCACATCGATACCGTAAAGCCGGATGGAGCCGCTGGTGGGTTTGAGGAGCCCCGCCAGTTGGCTGACCAGCGTCGATTTGCCGGCGCCGTTGGGGCCGAGCAAGCCGAAGACTTCGCCTTCGTGGATCTCAAAGGTCAGGTCATCGTTGGCCTTCCGGTCGTTGCCCGGATAGATCTTGGTCAGGTGCTTGGCGCTGTAAACGGCGGCCGGCATGACGGTTCACGCTCCTCCTGGTTTCGTGGCGCTGGAATACATGGGGCTGAAGATGCGCATTGCAAAGCCGACCGCGTACTCCCAGGTAGGGTCATCGGGCGGAGTCAGGTAGACCAGGGGGGCGCCGTTCAGCCAGGCAAAGTAGGTGACGGCGATACCCCTGGGATCGCCGGGGGCGATCTGGCCCAGCGCCTGCCCTTCGGCGATAATCGGGGAGAGTGCTGCCATTTGACGGCTGGAGAAACCAAAGATCTGCTGGGCCAAGTCGGGGAAGCGAGAGCGAAGACCCAGCACATAGTGAACGAGACGGACATAGCTCTCCTGGGCAGCAACGTCCCGCACCTGCTGGCGGACGAAACGTTCGATGCGCTCCAGGGGGCTGCCATCGGCGCTGAGCACCTGCATGTATCTGGCCTCCCAGGACAGGAGCCGCTCCAAAACGGCGGACCGGAACAATTCCTCTTTAGTGGGGAAGTAGAGGAAGACCGTGCCGTGGCTGACACCGGCGGCCTTGGCCACGGCCGAGACGCTGGTGTCGGCGAAACCGTCTTTGGCGAAGAGATCGGTGGCGGCTGTCAGGATTTCGGCCCGGCGTTCTTCACGGATCTTCTCGTTCTGTTCCCGGGTTCGGGGCATGTGGAGTCACCTCTGTATTTATGACTGACTGGTTAGTCATAATAAAACATGACTCGTGTGATCCTGTCAAGCGCGAAAAATGAGGCGGTCAATTGGTGACCGCCCCATCTGCCTGACCGGTATGGTGCCAAGCGGCCGCCAGCCGCTGCAGCTCCTCTTCGTCGACGAGGAAGAAGCTGATGCCGTCCACATAATCCCCATGGCCTGGCAAGGTCTCCAGGACGACGGTGCCCTGGTTCTGGGCCCGGAAGAGGCCCTGCGCCAGCCCCAGCTGCTCCGCCAGCGGAATATCGGTCTCTACGTAGCCGCGGGCAGTGTAGAGCATTCCCGGCAGCTTGAGCAGGTTCTTAGCCGTCAGCGCCTGGGAGACGGCGGCTTTCAGAAACTCCTGCTGCCGCCCGATGCGGCCCATGTCATCGCCGATCTCGTCGTAGCGGTAACGGACGAATTGCTCGGCCTTTTCGCCATCCAGCACCTGGAGGCCGGGTTTCAGGTCGATCACCGTGTTGTCGGTGGGATCGACGTAGTACATGGCTTTGGGCACGTTAAATGAGACACCGCCCATCATGTCGACCAGTTTGCGGAACCCTGCCAGGTTGACTTTGGCATAGTAGTCGACGGGGATGCCAATCAGGCTGCCGGCCACCTTCTTGGCGAGGTCGGTGCCGCCGTATGTGTAGGCGGAGTTGATTTTGCTGGTGGGATGGCCCTCCATGTTCACCAGCGTATCGCGCGGCAGTGAGAGCACCCGCACCCGGTCACCCGCGACCTGCACCAGCAGCATGGTATCGGTGCGGCTGCCTTCCACCTGCTTGCGCTCATCGACGCCGAGCACCAGCACGTGGGTTGGGCGGTCCGCCGGGTCTTTTGCATTTGTGTTCGCTGGAGGCCTTCCGCCCGGTTGGGCGGCCTGGGCGATCATGTTTGGCTGCATCCACCAGATGGTCAGCCCGGTCAGCGGAATCAGAAGGCCGACAAGCACGCCGGCCCAAAAACGACGAATCCCCTGCGTTCTGCGCTGGCGCATTTCGTGATCCGCTCCTCCTTGTGCATATCGTTCCCCAGTATACCGATCTGACAACACACGCAACAACGCACGGCTTTTTGCAGTGCACGCGAAAAACTCCCCCGGGTGGCAACGTGCCCCGGGGGAGTTGGAAAGATATCGTTCAGTTAGTCAACGGTGACGTTGATCACCTTGTAGCCGTGCTGCTCCAGCAGTTCGACCAACGGCCGGGTGGATTCGGTCTCCACGCGGACGACGATTTTGTACTGCTCGAAAACCTGGGAATGGAAGGTGGCCACGTGGGTGATGGAGACGCCGGCGTCGCGGATGATCTCGGCGATGCGGGCGAGCTGGCCCTTCCGATCAGGCACCACAAGCGTGAGGCGGGTGGTGTTCGAATCGACCCCGAGCATTTCGCTCATGGCCTTGAAGAGGTCGGATTCGTGGATGACGCCTTTCAGAGCGCCATCGTGCACGACGGGCAGGAGGGGAATGTCACGCTGCTGCATGATCTTGGCGGCGCGCTCGATCAGTTCATCCTGCGAGACGGTGACGATGTTGGTGACCATGACGTCTTTGACCTTCCGGGGCAGCGCAACCTGACGGCCCTCCTGCATGCAGGCCTCATAGATATCCAGAAGCTGAATGATGCCGACCAGTTGGTTCGCAGCGTCCTTGACAGGGAGGCACTCATACCGCTTGCTGTGAATTACATCGTACGCCTGCTGCAGGGTGTCTTCCGGCGATACCGTTGTGACGTCTTCGATCATCACATTTCGGACGATCATGCGTGCGCCAGCCTCCTCACTTTTGATAACCTATAAAGATATCGTGGATTAGTTAATTGGACGGATTGGGTGGATTTCCTTGTGGGGAACGAAGAAATTTGGGCCGATTGCTCTTCTTTCTGCCCGCCGAACGTATCAAGCAGGGAGGCAGGGCGCCTTTCGGGAAGCATTGGGGTGTGAGGTGTTGCGCGTTGCGCTATGATGTGCCACCTGAGGCCCGTGGTATCAGCCTGGGCAAGTATCTGTACGACCGGTTGAAGCTGTCGCGTACGCTGGTGCGGCGGGCGAAAAACGACGGGGTGATTCTGGTAAATGGTCAGCCCGCCCGGGTCAGCTATGTGCTGGAGGGCGGGGAGCGGATCGAACTGGCCCTGCAAAGCCAGGGGCGGGTTGAGCCGGAGCCGGTACCCATCGCCGTTGTTTACGAGGATGCGGATCTGGTGGTGGTGGATAAACCGGCGGGCATGGTGGTCCACCCTGTCAAAGACTATCAGCATGGTACGCTGGCCGGCGGGGTGGCATACCATCTCCGGGAGCGGGGCGAGGAGCCGGTGGCCCGGCCTGTTCAGCGCATTGACCGGGAGACGTCGGGTCTGGTTCTGTTCGCCAAGAACCCCGCGGTGGCAGGGCGGCTGGCGGCCGAGTTGGAGAGACACAAGCTGGAGCGCCGGTACATCGCCTTTGTGCATGGCGAGGTGTCTGGCGAGGTGGGGAAGGTAGATGTGCCCCTGCGCCGGGTCTGGGGACATCCTGTGGCCAGGGAGGTGGCGTTGGGGCCGCGCACGCCAGAGCAGGAGGCGGAACTGGCGGCTGCTGCCGCCGCCGGAACCACGCTGCGGGAGGATTGGAAGGCGACCGGGCAGCGGGCGGTTACCCATTGGCGCGTGGTGCGGCGCTGGCCGGGGGTGAGCATGCTGGCCCTCCAGCTGGAGACGGGCCGGACACACCAGATTCGTGTGCACATGGCCTACCTTGGCCATGTGCTGCTGGGAGACTCGCTCTACGGCTCGGGGGGGCGCCCCGGGCGCCAGGCGCTGCATGCGGCAACACTGGTGCTGAATCACCCCGTGACCGGTGCTGAACTGCGGCTGGAGGCACCGCTGCCGGCCGACTTGGCCCTGCTGCTGGCGGAATTGGATGGGCGATAAAAGGCCCGCCCCATGTGAGGGCGGGCCTTTGGCTTTACTCGATCTCTTCGGTGATGGTGTCGGGGTTGAGCCAGGTGGGGTCGGGCTTGGCGATGAGGCGGGCGTTCTGGTAGGCCATATCCAGGGTGAGGATGGTGTTGCCCCGGTAGCAGTCGTGAATGCGCTCCAGAGCGAGGGCGCAGTCGGGTGTACCGCTGAACTCGCCGGAAAGGTAAATGGGCATGAGGAACTGGATGCGCCCAGCGTAGTACTGCGGTACCACCAGCTTGTAGTTTCGGCGTGCCATGATGCGGGCGAACTCAACGGCGGACTGGAAGAGGGCGAAGACCTGGCTGGTGCGCATGGTCCGGTACTCGGGGGGGATGCGGTCGATGTTCTCTTCGATGATGTGGACGTCGTTGGTGACAACGTCCAGCGTCGGGTCGAACATGACGTCGGCGAGGCTGTCGAAGAATGTGGCGATGCCCGGCTTCCGGTTTTTGAAGGTCTCCAGAACGACCCGGTCATTCTCCAGGACGGGGCGGGCGCCGAGCAATGCGCCGGGGGTGGCGGGGTCTTCTTCGCAGACGATGTAGATCTCTTTGAACCAGCGGTTGATCAGGCCGCTGTTAAAGAGCAGGCGGTTTCCTTCTCGAACGAGTTTGGACTGTTGCTTGACTCGTTCGTAGGTTTTGGCCAGGTAGGAGCGCAGAATGGGGTATTTTTGGCGGGAGGCGAAGCTATCGTAGGTCCACTTTTCGGGAATGGCCAGGGCGACGATCTCTTCGAGGAACTTGGGGCCGTCGTGCCAGTTGGGGAAGTAGAGGTCGCCCAGGGCGAAGCCGGGGCGGGGCAGCACGTCAAAGAAGAGCCCGAACCACTTTTGGTACCCCGGGCGCCGGTTGGCGCTGCACTTGGCCACAATCTCTTCGCCGGTAGGGGTTGTGTAATCAAGGCTGAACTGGACCGTGTCAGCCTCGTCCGGGTTGGCGACCGGGAAGCCTTCGCGCGCAAACGTGAGTTCGTCGCTCTCGATGCGCTCCGTAAGGGCGCAGCTGAGTCCGGCGGTGAGTTGCTTCAGGTCGGCTTCGGGGTTTCCGATGATGCGGCCCAGGTGGCGGAGTGTCTTTTCACGGACCTCGGGCGGTATGAAAGTGAAGGCGTCCAGTTCCATGGGGGCAGGCCTCCTGCGTATGTGCGTTAGACGATAGCCGCCCTCTGCGAGGAGGGCGGCTGCTTGACGGCTATTCCTTGGTACGAGGCGTTTTGACCCAACCCTTCGGGGCACGGCCCATGATCTTCAGCGCCAGGGCGCTGGAGTAGGGCAGCGGCAGGAAGAAGGCAGAGAGCGGCAGGGTCAGGATTTCGGCGAAACCGGTGATGCGACGGGCCGGGGAGGCATCGTCCATGTGCCGGTAGTAGTGGAAGAAGCAGTAGTAGGTGAAGAAGATGTAGAACGGGGTCAGGAGCCCGAAGACGAACTTGACCCAGTAGGGGGCGCCGGTGGTGTCGATCGCGCCCATCAAGTAGAGGATGGCGACGACGATGGGCAGGAAGGCGATGAGCTGGAAGAAGACCCAGGAGAAATGGCCCTTCCACCAATAGGTCCGGAGCAGACGATTCTTCTTTTCCGGGTTGAGGGTGTTGTCGGCCTTGATCTTGTCGTAGACCTGGAGGTAGCCGGCACCCCAGCGGAGCCGCTGGCGGAAGAAGGCCTTGAAGGTCGGGGGAGTCTGCTCGGAGGAGGCGTAGGGCAGGAATTCGGGCCACGCGTCGCCCTTCAGCCAGGCCCGGGCGCCCAGTTCCATATCTTCGGTGAGGACGGTGTCGTCAAAGCCGCCGATTTCCAGCATGAGTTTCCTGGTGGAGAACATGTTGGTACCGCCGATGAAGGGGATATCCCGCAGGAGGGCAGGGAGTTGCCACTCGTGGGAGACCGCCTGATAGAGGCCGGCGATTTTGCAGAGGGGGCCGGTTTTCCAGAAGTTGCGGATCTGGTAAACGGGGCCCTGGGCGATTTGGAACTTGTCGCCGACGGTCAGGCGGCGCCAGGCGACGTAGAGGAGTGTGTCGCGGTCGGGGCGGCTTTCGGCGTCGTAGAAGGCCCAGACGGACGAACGATCTTCGGCAAAACCGAAGGCATAGTTGAGGGCACGGCCTTTGGTGGAGGGAACGAAATGGCCGGTGCACTTGCCGCCGATGTAGCCGTCGAAGTCCCAGGGGACGATGACGTGCTTGAGTGCAGGGAGGTTGCGGATGCCGGCAAACTCGCGCCGCTTGCGCTCCACAATGTCCTGCGTGGTGGGCATGGCTTCGGTGCAGGCGGCATGTAACCATTCGGTCAGTTCCTCGGTAGTCGCTTTTTGGATGCGGCGGACGATGCGGGAGACGACCGTTTCGGAAAGGGCGGTAAGGACTTTTTGGGTGAGCGGGGCCTTTGCCTGGGCGGCTTCGGTCATGAGGCGGGCGACCAGCTTTTCACCCGATTCCTTGCGAAGCTGCGAGGCTGCCATGACGGTAGGGATGGCGAAGCTCAGGAAGGTTGGGTAGAGGCGGGCGCTTTCGCTCGGGCTGAGGCCGGGCAGCGCACGCCGAATTGCTTCGTAGAGGCGGTCGCGCTGGATTTTTCCCTTGCTGTTCAGGAGGGTGAGGGACATGTCGCGCAGGATTTCCTGCCGATGGTGGGCCGACAGAGCGAGCAGATCGCGCACCGAGAGATGAGGACCGGCCTTGCGTTCGGCCAGCTGGGCCTCTTCGAGG
>JARBUG010000077.1:21297-21664 GCA_029239785.1 Symbiobacteriaceae bacterium
GTTCCTGTGTGGCGGCCTGCATTTCCTTTTCGTCGGTGACGATGAGGATTTCGTAATGATTGGGGGAGTAGCGGAGCCGGGTGAGGTGATCGACGGTTTTTTCGATGACATCGGCTTCGTTACGGGCGGGGACGAAGATGGAGAAGCGGGGGGTTTCCTGGCCTTGTTCGTGGGCGAGGTTTTCGATCAGCGACTCGGAGAGATTGGTTGGGCGGCGGCCGTAGAAGTTTTGGTCTGCGTACCGCTTCCATAAGAACATACGGCTGAAGAATAAGAACAAGGCGGCATAGAGGGTCAGAAGGACTACGTAGATCCATTGAGCGGTGGTCACGGTTCTCTCGTTCCTCCTCGGCTAGCCGGCGTGCTG
>JARBUG010000243.1 GCA_029239785.1 Symbiobacteriaceae bacterium
AGATAACGAGCGGACGGGGGGGATTCTTCAGCGTTGGGAAGTACGCTTTTGCGTTGACGAACGCCCGGTCCACCACCGTGGAGACCTTGCGAATCTCCCAGCGTAGGTTGGCGATGGCCTGCGATCCGTCGGTCGGATCGTACTGGGCGTACACATCGGTGTGGAATCCGCGCAGCTTCTCGAAGGCGCCCCGGCTCTCATACCACTGGCCGCCCATGCGCTTGAGGATCACCGACCGGTTGGCGGTGACGGGGGGCTGGGTGCGGTACCCGAAGGAGAGCAGCCAGTCGCCGGTGGCGTTGTTGCCGTTCTGATCGATGCGTCGCGGCTGGGCTACGGCGACCTGGAAGTCGGTTTCGAAGAGCCCCGTCAGCCAGCGGCGCTGTTCGGCGGCGTAGTCCTGATCGTTGGGTGAAATGGTGGCCAGATAACCTTCCAGGTCACGGCTGTTGAGCGCTTCGGTCTGGCGGTCGGCCAGGGCGATGAACGCCGCGGTGTCATCACGTGTCTGCACCTGCCACCAATAGACGATGGGCACCACGATCAGCGGAATGAGAAGGAGCCGCCACCAGGCGGAGATGCGGCCCGTAGTCGCTTCACGCAGCCGGTAGAGGCTGAAGGAGAGACCGTCGAGCCCCTGGGAGAGCATGTGGAAGCCGACGACGCCGATCAGAAAGGCCATGGCGGGCGTCATGGGAATCCAGGGGGTGTTGCGAATGGTGTTGCGCGCCTCCGAGAGGAGCGCCCCCCACTCGGGGATGCCCGTGATCAACACCGGCTGGGGCGGGTAACCGACCATCTCAATAATGCCGCCGCCCACCCAGATGCCGAAGATGCCGAGCTGCGCGATCACCAGCAGGCCCCGGCCCATTTCGGCCGCGACCAGTTGGAAGACGGTGGCCCAGAGGTGCGGCATCATGTGGCGGGAGAAGATGCGCAGGCGGGTGGCGCCGGCGGCGACCGCCCCTTCAATGAACTGTTCGCTCTGGAGCTCTTCCAGCCGGCCCTGCACGTAGACGGCCACCCGGGGCCATTCGACCAGGGTGAGCAGAATCACCGTAATGGCGACCGAGGGCCAGAGGCCGACGGTGCGCAGGCGGGGAATGGCCAGGACCGCCAGGTAGATGACCAGGGGCGGCACAGCGCTGGTGAAGACGTAGAGCCGTCCCACCAGCCAGCCGAAGAAGCGGGGGCCGAAGGCGGCGGCGATGCCCATGGGCAGGGCCAGCAGGAGCCGGCCGGCCATGATCAGCGAGGCGAAGAGAAGCGACCAGCGGGTGCCATAGGCGACCCGGCTCCAGATGTCGCGGCCGAACGCATCGGTGCCCAGGGGGTGGGCGCCCCCCGGCGGGAACGGCGGCTTTCCTTCGGTGATAAAGGTCTTCTCGTCCATGTAGTAGGGCGAGGTGGGCGTGATGTGGTCTGCGTACAGTGCTACGAAGAGGACGGCGCCGATGAGGAGGCAGCCAGCGAGCAGGTATAGCCAGCGGGAGCGCATCATGCGACGTCACGCCCCTTTAGCCGCGGGTCGGCGAACTTGCGGGCCAAGCGGACGAGGATGTAGAAGAGGGTGAAGATCAGGCCCAGGGAGAGGCCGGCCACCACCAGGACGGGTACGTCGGTGGGGACCCGTCCGCCGCCCATGGCGGTAATTGCCTGCGGAGCCACCGCTTCTTTGAGCAGCCGGGTCAGGCCGGGGTAGTTGAACATGTACTCGACAATCAGCAGGTTGGAGAGGGTGGCGGCCATGACGCCGGGCAGGCTGTCGAGAATCTGCACGAGGGCGTTGCGCAGGGCGTGCTTGAAGACGACGAGGAACTCGTGCACGCCCTTGGCCCGGGCCGTGCGCACGTAGTCCTTGCCGTAGACGTTGCTCATGGAAGATGCGGTGATGCGGGCGATGTGGGCCAGGGGAATCAGGCAGAGGGCGATGACCGGGTAGACCGTGCTCAGGCCGGGTTTTTCGGTATCGTAGGCGACTTTGAAGGCGTTGAAGTCAAAGAGAATCCAGAGCCAGGAGGCGCCCCACTGAATCATGAGCACCAGCCAGAAGTCGGGCGCGCCGGCGAACGCGCTGGTGACCATGGGGCCGAGGGCGATTCGTCGTTTTCGCATGGATTGGAAGTCCCAGAAGCCCTTGATGACGCCGAGGGCGAGGGCCAGACCCCAGGCGAGGCCCAGGAGGAGGAGGGAGCGCCCCAGGTATTCCATGACCACGGGGACGACGTCCTGGCCGCGGCGGTTCTTGCCCAGCGAGCCGGATTCCACCACCTTGATGTAGCTGGTGACGGCGCTCTTCCACTGAGCCGTGTCGACTTTGATGTTGTAGCCGATGGGGGATTTGGGGTTCGGGGTCAGGTCGATGGGCGGCATGGTGGCCAGGCCCACCACGAAGATGACCAGGAGCGCGAGTCCGGCCGTTTCGGCCAGGAGCTTGAAGAGCAGGCGCCTATAGTCCCAGATTTTCTTCCACATAGTGGACCCCCTCTGCATGGGCATAATTGCCCCATATGTGATTAGACCCAGAACTTTCGCGAACCGTTCGGTGTTTGTGCAACTTCGTGCGGAACAAGGTGTGCCATTCGGGCGTCCAATGGGCAAATGGCAGGGCGGGAGTGCTGCGCGATGCGAGGCAGGTTTGCGCTGGCGGTGCTGGTGATGTTCGCCGTGGCGGCGGCGGGTTGTGCGGCGGGGCGGGGGACCGGACGCGAGCCGGACCCGCCTGAATCGGGGGCGGGGTCGGTATCCCCCGCGCCGGGGGCGCCGGGGCAGGCGCCTGAGTCCGAGCCGGCGCCCGCCGGAACCGGGGGCGGGGCGCCCGCGCCGGGGCCGGCGCCCCAGCCCCAGAAGCCGATGGTTGCTGCGGTCGGGGACGATCTCCGCCTGATTGGCCTGTCGCCCATACGGGTCCTGGGCTGGGCGCCGGGCTCGGAAGCCGCCTTGCTCCAGGCGCCGTCCGGGCTGTATGCCCTGCGCCCTGGCAAGCCGGAGCTCCAGCACCTGGCGGATTGGCAGCCAGATCAGTTCATCGGCTGGGCCGGCGCCAATCAGGCGCTGCTGATCCGGTGGGACCGGGAGAACCATGAGGCAGGGCAGCTCTCGCTGGCGACCGGCACCTGGCGCCCCCTGGCCAGCCTGCCGGGCCGCCGGGTGCAGATTTGCCAGAACGGGTCCGACTGGCTTTGGGTCGATGTGCAGACGGAGCGCTCGGGCGGTGCGGGGAGCCGGTCGATCGGGCCTGTCTACCGCACCCCGGCCGATGCGATTCCGTTCGGGGTGGGTGCTCGTGGCACCCCGGCGCCCCTGGCGGGCGACCGGGTGCTGGAAAGGGGCGCCCTCCTGGGCCGCCTGGCCGACGGCTCCTGCCTGCTCGACGACATGGACCAGCGCCTGCTGCTGGCCCGTCCCACCGGCGAACTCCAGGTGCTGACCGACAGCTTCGCCCTGCCCCGGGTCGCGGGAGATGGGCGGGGCGTCATCTGGCGGGAAGAGGCGGGACCGTGTCCCGAGTGCATCGAACTGGGGCCGGGCGTGCCCTTTGGGCGCCTGGTCTGGTGGCGGCTGGACGGAGCGAAGCTGATCGCTGACGTAGGCACGCCCAGGGTGCTGACACCGCTGCTCTCGCCCGACGGGGAGCGCCTGGTGATCGGGCACCGGACGATGGACGGGAAGAGCGGGGCGATCGGCGTGCTGAGCGCTGCCGGATTTGTCAAGGGGGCTGATCGCACTCCGCCGCTGGTGCCGGCAGGCTGGATGGGGGCGGAGTTGCTGGCCCACCCGGCCGGTCCCGAGCGCTGGCGCGAACGAAGCCCCATCTACCGGGCGGCAGACGGGGCTCAGGTCGCAGAGGCACTGGCCGAGGGCAGCGACGACAGCCTGCTGATCGACAAGGGTGGCGAGACCTGGTTCCTGGCCGGTGGCGGCGCAGGGTTCCAGGTGCGGAGCTTGGGCGGCGATCTCCAGCTGCTGGGCCAATATCAGCCGGAGGGGGCCTACGCAGCAGTCCGCAAGGGCGACAGCGTCTGGCTGCTCAGGCTGGGCGAGTCCCCACGATGATCGCCTTCGGATAGGTGAACGAGCGCGCATCGATGCCGAAGGCCTCCCGGGCAGCCGGGCTGGCCTCAGCGAAGCGGCGCCGCACTTCAAGCGCCACGGCGGGCGCCGGGGCCATGCGGGTCAGCCAGTCTTCCCGGTCCATGGGAATGCCGAACTGATGGGCGACTTGCGGGGCAAACCCGGCCCGTTCCAGGTACCGCATCCACTCCGAGACCCGGTAGGCCCTTACGTGGCTCGGGTCTCGGAGTTTGTCTATCTCATTGATGAAGCGGTCCAGACCATCATCTTCCGGCACCACATTGTCGATGACCAGCAGGCGCCCGCCGGGCTTCAGCACCCGGTACGCCTCGGCGCAGAAGCGCTCCACGTCGGGAAAGTGGTGTGCGGCGATGCGGCAGGTCACCACAGCGAAGGCGCCGTCGGCGAAGGGGAGCGCTTCGGCATCTCCCTCTTGAAAGGTCACGTTGGTGACGGACTTCGCAGCCGCCAGCGCCCGGGCCTGCTCCAGCATTGCCGCCGTCAGGTCGATGCCGATGACATGCGCCGCGTGGGGCGCCAGGGCCAGGGCGGTGTGGCCGGCGGCCGTCGCCACATCCAGCACCTGCTCGCTGCCGGTCATCCCGGCCAAAGCGGGCAGCATGGCCAGGTCGCCGCCCTTGGCGTGAACGCTGCTGGTCACATAGGCGGCGGCGTTGGCGCCGAACTGCTGGCGGACCGCGTCTTTGATCTCCATGTCAGATCCCTCCCATGCGTCTTGTGCATTCCCACCATAACACCGGTGCATGCTGGTGGGGAAATGCCGCTTCGATATGGCGGTATAACGTTGCAGTATGCACCCGCTTCGCTTCTGCGGAAACTCTAAATTGTGGGTTGACTTCCGTAAATTGGTAGTGTAGTATCGGCGTTGGTTCCTGATCTTTCAGCACCCGAAGTGGGGAGGTCGAGATCAGTGTCCAGCGTTTTGCGGCGCGCAATCCTATCGTTCATGGTTCTGCTCATTGGTCTGACCCTGGTTCCGGCGGGGGCACAGGCAGCGGCTGGGTGGGAGTGGTCCGCCCCGAGCCCGCAGGGCGAAGAGCTGCTTTCCGTCGCTTATGGTGACGGGCAGTTCGTCG
>JARBUG010000244.1 GCA_029239785.1 Symbiobacteriaceae bacterium
GATGCTGCCCGAGTTGCAGATCCATGTGATCGACTCGCAGACCACTACCCTGGGACTCGGGTTGATCACAATCGCGGCCGCCCGGGCAGCGGCCTCGGGCCTGCCGGCGGATGCGATCATTGCCCTGGTGGAGCGGCTGATTCCGCAGGTCCATGTGCATGCCGCCATTCGTGACCTGGCGCAGCTGCGCCGCAGCGGCCGGGTGTCGCTGGGGCAGGCGCTGATTGCTGGGGTGCTGGGCATCAAGCCAATCCTGTACATTGGGCAGGGGATGGCGGAGGTGGTCGACAAGGTGCGGGGTTGGTCGCGGGCCATTGAGCAGGTGGTTGCTATGGCCCAGGCGAAGGCGGGGCAGGCCCGGGTCTTTCTGGCCGTGGTCCACACCAACGCCGAGGCGGAGGCCCGGGAGCTGCTCGCACAGGTGCGAGACCGGTTCAACTGTGTGGAGACCCTGATCGCCGATGCCGGCACGGGTGTGGCGACACACGGCGGGCCGGGCGCCCTAGGCATCATCACCATGCCGGTTGACTGATATGGTAACGAATGAACCGGAAGGAAGGTTACCTCCCGGTTCTGCCTATTTCGCTGTCCGGTTGAATGTCGGATCGCATAAGGAAATCGCCTGGGCGGCGAGAAAACCTCCAGCAGTACCCGTAAGGGCATGTCGTCAGGGGAGGTATCGCGATGGCGGGCGAAGTCGTGATTGCGGCCAACGAAGCGCTTTTTCAGATGGCCGTGGATAAGTACTACGAGCTGAATCCGACCAGTTTCAGCCGAACTGAGCTCTTTGAGCTTCCCTTCATCGGTCCGGTGGAGGTGATGCTCCATGTGCCCGCGGCCCCCCGCATCGATCTCAGGCCCATCGCCGGCAGCATGGCCCACTTTATGGCGAGCACCGACCGCCTGCAGGTCCAGGTCTGTGTCACACCCGCCGGCGGTCAGAAACTGAAGATGGCGGAAGTCACCTACAAGGCCGGCCTGTCGGGCAACCTGGCGCTGAACGGGTCAAAAGTGCAGGCGCGCAACCTGGCAGTCACCCTGAATGGACCGCTGGATCAGGCGGTGGAGCCGGCCGTCAACAACTATCTTGCCGGGCCGGTCAGAGAGATCTTCCAGGCGGTGCTGCCCCTGGCCCAGCTGGGCGCCATCCTGGGTCCGACGGTCACGGTCGCCCCGCTCTCCCTGACCACCGCAGGCAACATGGCCCTACTTCGCCTGCGGCTGGGTAGCGACACAGCCGGATCACCGCAGCTCCCGGCGCCCGGGGCCGGGGGGCCGGCCATCTGCTCGGCCATGGATCGGGATGCCGTCAATACGGTCTTGCAGGGGGCATTTCGGAATCTCGAGTACACCGCGCAGGCACAGGGCGCCATCCCCCTCGTCGGCACGTGGAGCATGCGCGGCGGGATTACGGCGGAGAATCTGCAGCTCACGGCCATAGGCGGGCCTGATGCGCTTGGAACCATCGACCTACGGGCCAGCCTGGCCCTGAGCCTTGACCTCGCCGGGCCCCTGCCCGCGGCGGCGCACGACCTGAGTCTCACAGGCCGGGTTCCGTTCACGGTACAGGTCGAGACCGACAGTGAGGGCAAGCGGGTGCTGGTACGGCCGTTGCTCGGCGCCCCCCAAATCAGCCTGCCCACTACGCTCCCGGCGCCGTTCCAACAGGTCCTGGAGATCGCGGGGCGGCACGTCAGCAACATGGCTGAAGCCCTCGTCCAGCAGATCAACCAGCACTTCGGCCAGTACGTGCCCCAGCTTACCGTGTACCAGATCCCGGATGTCCTTCCGGGGCTTCCGGTTCCGGTCTCGCTCTCCTTCGATACCCTCGGCTTTGAAGGGGACCGGCTGGTCGCCATCCTCACTGCCTCGGTATAGGCAACGACTTAGATAACGAAAAACCGACCCCAATCGCACAGGGGTCGGTTTTTTGTTTTCGTCACGAGACCCGGGCGCCCTGCTCCCGCACCTGGCCCACCACCTGCTGGATCGCTTCCAACACCAGCTCCGGCCGGGGCATCTGGAGCGAGTGGCCGGGGCGGTCGCTGGTCTGGTGTGTGCCGCGGGTGGAGCGGCTGGCCAGCTCCCGCCCCTTCTCGGACCAGTCAGGCCCGAAACTGGGGTTGTTCAGCACCGCCACGGGCATGTCACCGAACTGGGTGGGTGACATCACCTTGGCAGCGGTCTCCATCATGGGGAAGGCGCTGAGCAGTTCGGCGCCGGCGGCGGTGCCGGCGTTGCCCCGGTTGCAGGCCGCCAGCCACTGCCGGTACTCGGACGGCGAAAGCTGCTGGGCGTAGTACTTCCGCTCCGCTGTATACATGGGCATGACGCCGAGGGCTGCCAGCAGACGGGGCAGGCCGACCACGGAAAGCACTCGCAGCACCTTTGCCAGGAATGCGACCACCTTCATGCTGGCCAGGAACTTCTGGTCCTGCAGCAACCCTTCATGCGTGGAGTCAACAAAGACGATACCGGCCACGTCTTGCGGGTACTTCAGGGCGTAGAGCCGGGCGATGAGGCCGCCCAGGGAATGGCCCACCAGTACGTATGGGCTGGGGGCGCCCGACCTGGCCAGCACCTTGCGCAACTCTTCGATTGTAAGCACGGGGTCAGGCGCCTGGCCGTCGGGACTGGCGCCCATACCCGCTCGGTCGAAGCTTAGCACCCGGGTGTTCCGGGCGATCTGCTTGCGCACATGAATCCAGGAATAAGAGCAATCGCCAGCTCCGGGGATGATCATCACGGTGGGACCGCCGCTGCCCTCGTCGGTCAGGTGGAGGCGGTAGCCGTCCAGATCGATCAGCCGGCCGGGGAGAGGGAGACGCCGGTCACGCATCCGGGACATTTGTTCATAGAGGAAGCCAAGCAGAAGCAGACCAGCCACGATTCCGAGTGCGATGATCAAGGAAAGACCTCCTGCATCAGACTAACTGTTGCTATAGACGAATATTCCCACCGTTGCGATATGAGTAGATCAGTTCGCCGTGGGTTTTCCAATGATGAGGGAAGCGTGGTATTATCGTATGAGATGCTTCACGCAGGAGGCTAACCACCATGGAATGGGTTACAGTCAGTCAACTCGGGCAATACGAAGGCCAGGAAGTTGAGCTTCGTGGTTGGGTACACAACTACCGCAGCTCCGGCAAGATTCAGTTCATCATCTTCCGCGACGGCACCGGCATCTGCCAGGCAGTCGTCTTCATCAAGGATGTGCCGCTTGACGTCTTTGAGGCGGGCAAAAAGCTGACGCAGGAATCGTCGCTGATCATCCGCGGCGCCGTGCGCAAGGATGATCGTGCCCCCGGCGGCTTTGAGATCGGCGTCAAGGAGCTGGAGATCGTCCAGATCGCCGCCGAGTACCCGATCACGCCTAAGGAGCACGGCACCGAGTTTTTGATGGACAACCGTCACCTCTGGATCCGCTCTGCCCGGCAGGCGGCGATCCTGCGCATTCGCAACGAGATCACTATGGCGATGCACACGTTCCTGCAGGACCGGGGCTTTGTGCTGACCGAGCCGCCGATTCTGATGGGCACCTCCGCCGAGGGCGGCGCCAACCTGTTCGAAACCAAGTATGTCAACGATGAGCCGGCCTTCCTGAGCCAGTCGGGCCAGCTATATGTGGAAGCGACCGCCATGGCTCTGGGCAAGGTTTACTCCTTCGGCCCCACTTTCCGGGCGGAGAAGTCCAAGACCCGCCGCCATCTGATCGAGTTCTGGATGGTCGAGCCCGAAATCGCCTACTATACGCATGAAGATAACATGAAGCTGCAGGAGGAGTTCGTCTCCTACATCGTGCAGCGGGTGCTGGAGCGTCGGGCTGACGACCTGAAGACCATCGGCCGCGACACCACCTGGCTGGAGAAGGTGCAGCCGCCCTTCCCGCGCATCACCTACACCGAGGCGGTGGAACTGCTCCAGAAGATTCATAAGCCGGAAGATGAGTGGCAGCCCATTCCCTGGGGCGAGGATTTCGGTGCCCCCCACGAGACGGCGATCACCCAGCAGTTTGAGAAGCCGGTCTTCGTGGAGAAGTTCCCCACGAAGATCAAGGCCTTCTACATGGAGCCCGACCCCACCAACCCCGACGTGGTGCTCGGCGCCGACCTGCTCGCGCCCGAAGGCTACGGCGAGATCATCGGCGGGTCGCAGCGTATGCACGACCCCGAGAAGCTGCAGCTGAAGTTCGAGGAAGAGAAGCTTGATCCGGAGATGTACGGCTGGTACATGGATCTGCGCCGGTTCGGCACGGTGCCTCACTCCGGTTTTGGCATCGGCGTGGAGCGGACTGTCGCCTGGATCTGCGGCCTCGACCATGTGCGGGAGACGATTCCGTTTGCCCGCCTGCTCAACCGGCTCCGTCCGTAAGCTCATAGGTTTGGGCAGCAGGAACCAGTTCCATCGAGGGGCAGCAGGACGAAGGTCCAAGCTGCCCCTTTCTGCTACCGATACCTTTGTGTCATGCCTGATAGCGATTCGGCGCTATTTGGCAACCGGACCGGCACTTTTGGGTTTTCGACGACCGAAATAGAAGGAGATAACCGAACAACGTAGAAGTTGGGACTCGCTGAGATCTTTACAATATCTTTGCCTGATGAGCCGGAGGAGGTGCAGGAGTGGATGAAATAGGCCGCCGCCTACGTGCAGCCAGAGAGGCCCGGGGCATTAGCCTGGAGGTCGCCGAAGACGAAACCAAAATTCGCCGCAAATATATAGAAGCGCTCGAAGCCGGCCAGGAAGCTGTGCTGCCAGGCGACGCGTACATCAAGGGATTCCTGCGTACGTACGGTAATTACCTGGGGCTGGATGGCACGGCCCTGGTGGACGAATACAAACATCTGAAGGAGCAGCCTGCCGATGGGCACGCCCCGGCTGCAGGCGGACTCCCGCGCCAGCCGGCTCCCCGCCAAACGCCGACTTCCGATGACGCCCGGCGCGAGGAGCGGCGGGAAGCGCTGCGCCGTGAGCGGGCAGCCCGCCGGTCGGAGGATACGGAACTTGCACCTTCCGCCGAACCGGCGATTCGCTATACGCCCCGGCCGCGGCGTCCCATCAATAAGGAGTCAAAGGGGCTGCGCAACTTCGGGCTGGCCGCCCTGGTTGTCGCCCTCATCGGTGCTGTGGCCTACCTGGGCTGGCTGATCTTCAGCCAGAC
>JARBUG010000245.1 GCA_029239785.1 Symbiobacteriaceae bacterium
TGCGGGAGCACGCGGAACTTCGCTGGTTGGCTCTGGCAGACCTGCCCGGCCTCAACTGGGCGCCAGCCGACATCCCAACCGTAAAACGGTTAACCGACGGGGTTACGGCACCCTCAATGGGTGCCGTAACCCGTCAGGCGTGGGCCTCATCTTGACCGGTCCATGCCGAGAGGGTGCTAGGCAACCCGTAACGTTCAGGGTATAATAGTGAAGTTCAGTGATCCGCACATAGGGCGAACTCCCCGCGGTGGCAGATACCCGCGTGATCAAAACTGCGCCCTAGCAGTAGTGCGCGCATTTTGACACCAGGCCGCGGCCCGGTGTCTTTATTTTTTCTACAGAAGTGGAGCGATGGACGCATGCCCGTCTACATGGAAGTGACCCGGATTTTCTCCTTCGACGCCGCCCACCGGCTGGAGGATTACGTGGGCAAGTGCAACAATCTGCACGGCCATACCTACCGGCTGGAACTGACCGTCCGGGGTACGCCCGACCACCGCGGCATCGTGCTGGACTTTGGCGACCTGAAGCGCATCTTTAAAGAACACTATGAGCCCATTTTGGACCATAAGTACCTGAACGAATCGCTGCCCATGGTCAACACCACGGCGGAGAACCTGTCGATCTGGTTCTTCGACCACTGGGAAGCGAAAGTCCGGCCCCTGCACCCCGCTGTGACCCCGGTCCGCCTGCGCATCTGGGAGACGGAGAACGCCTATGTAACGCTCACCTACGACGACTGGAGGGCTGGACGTGCGGATCAATGAGATCTTTCGCTCGGTTCAGGGGGAGACTTCCTCTGCGGGGCTGCCCACGATTTTTGTGCGGACGGGCGGCTGCAACCTGCGCTGCACCTATTGTGACACGCCGTATGCGCTGACTACCACGGGCAGCATCCACATGACGGTGGGCGCCATCATGCACGAGGTGCGCAAGCTGAAGACCAAGCGGGTCTGCCTGACGGGCGGCGAGCCGCTGATTCAGCCCCGCCAGGAGGTTCAGGAACTGCTCGACCTGCTCGCCGCCGAGGGGTATGAGGTCTCCATCGAGACCTCTGGGTCGATCCCGATCGCGGCGTTTGGTCTCCATCCGAAGCAGCGCTGGATTCTGGACATGAAGGTGCCGTCGTCGGGTGAGATGGAGAAGATGAAGTTCGAGTCGCTGACCGAGCTCCGCCCGGAGGATGAGGTCAAGTTTGTGGTGGGCAACTACGCCGACTTCCGCTGGTCGGTCGAACTGATCAAGATGTATGACCTGGACGGGAAGGTGCAACTGATCTTCTCGCCGGTCTGGGGCCAGGTGACGCCCCTGCAGCTGACCGAATGGGCGCTGGATACCGGGATTGACGCCCGGGTGCAGATCCAGCTGCACAAGATCATCTGGCATCCCGAAACCCGGGGAGTGTGAGTTCGCATGGAGCGAGAACTGCAGGCGATTTTCGCCGGGGCGCCCTTCGACTTTGGAGAGGTGGCGCTCCGGACTTTCGCGCGCCAATATGAGCGGTGTGCGCCCTACCGGCGCTACTGCGACGCCCGGGGCAAGGCGCCGGGGACGTTCGGTGATTGGCGCGAAGTCCCCCATCTGCCGGTGACGGCGTTCAAGCATGCCCGCATTTACAGCGGGGCGGGGGAGCCGGGCCATTACTTCCAGACCTCCGGCACCACCGCCGGCCCGGAGCTGCGAGGGCGACACTGGTTTGAGAACCTGGACCTGTACCGGGCCTGCGCCACGCCGGTCTTCCAGCGCTTTGTGCTGGGCGGACGGGAGCGAATGCCCATGCTGATGCTGGCCATGGACCCGGCCGTCAACCCACATTCGTCGCTCTCTACATACTTGAAGTGGCAGGATGAGGCGTTTGGCGTGCCGGGGCAGGGCGGCTGGTTTGTGGATGAATCCGGTCTGCGGGTGGCGGAACTGGAGCGGGCGCTGGCCGCAGTCGACGGGCCAGTGGCGCTGCTGGGCACCGCCTTCGCGTTCGTCCATCTTGTGGACAGCGGGCTGAAATGTCGCCTGCCGGCAGGTTCTCTGATCATGGAGACGGGCGGGTTCAAGGGCAAGTCGCGGGAGGTCGGGCGGGGTGAACTGTACGACCTGATCCGGGGCGCCCTGGGGCCGGATGTGATCTGTATCAACCAGTACGGGATGACGGAGATGTCGTCGAACTGCTACGACCAGACGCAGGTGACCGGTTCGGTCCGGAAGGGCGGGCCGGCCTGGGTTGCGGTGCGGATGCTCGACCCCGAGACGCTGGCAGAGGTTGAGGTCGGACAGCCGGGCGTGGTCGCGATTGCGGACCTGGCCAACCTCTACTCCTGCGCGTTCTTGCTGACGCAGGATATCGGCATCATGTATGAAGATGGTTTTGAGATTCTGGGGCGGGCGCCGGGCGCCGAGGCGAAGGGCTGTTCCATTGCGCTCGATGAGTTTTTGGCAGCGACAGCGGTGAAGAAGTCATGATTACCGGGTTGCTGGAGGCGCAGCGGGCGCTGGCTTTGCGACCTGTTGATGAGATTCTCGGCGTGCTGGACCGGGTGACGGAGCGGTGGCTGGACCCCGCCGACCCTGTGCGGCAGGAGGCCGAGCGGGAGATCGTCCGGTCGACCGGGCTGGCACCGGCCATGATCCGGCGTGGTCTGGATGATATGATCCACCGGGTGCAGGGGCTGCCTTTGGCACTCGACAACGACTTGGGCACGCGGGAAGCCCTTGACGGTTTCTGCTGGCGGGCACCGGGCATGCTCTCCCGGGCCTGGGGGCCGGGGCTCCTGACCTGCATCTTCTCCGGGAATGTGCCGGGGCTGCCCGCGTTCGACATGGCGATGGGGCTGGCGCTGAAGAGCGCCGTGCTGGTACGGCCGCCGGCAGAGGAGCCTGTGTTTGCGGGGTTGTTTGCGCGCACCGTGATGGAGGAAGATGAAGGGTTGGGCCGGTGCCTGGGTGTAGTGCGGTGGGGCCATGAGGAGACCTGGCCCTATGGCCAGGCGGGCGCCGTGCTGGCCTACGGCTCCGACCGGACGATTGCGGAGATCCGGCGGCTCGTGCCGCCCGGGGTCCGGTTTGTGGGGCATGGGCACAAGATCAGTTTTGCTTTGGTCGCTCGGGAGGCCTGTGACACGGCGACGGCGAGGCGCCTGGCCTATGACGTAACAATGTACGACCAGCAGGGCTGCGTCAGCCCGCACATGGCCTTTGTGGAGCGGGGCGGCGACCTGACCCCGTTGGCGTTTGCACAGGCGGTGGGAGAAGAATTGGCCCGACTGGCGCAGGAAATGCCCCGGCGGAGAGTATCACCCGAAGAGGCGATGGCCCTGCGGGGCGCCCGGGACGAGGCGGAGTTCACGGCAGATGCGGTCTACGGGAGCCAGGGCGACCTGGCCTGGGCCGTTATCCATCATGAGACGCCCGCCTTTCTGCCCTCGACGCTGAACCGACTGCTGCGGAGTTTCGCGGTGGACGACCTGGCCCAGGTCGGGCCGGTGGTGGCGCCCTACCGGGGGTATCTGCAGACGGCGGCCTTTGCGGGCCCGCCGGAGCGCCGAGTGGCGATGGCAGAGGCGCTGGGAAGCCTGGGCGTCAGCCGGGTCTGTGCGGTGGGCCGGGTGCAGGAGCCCAGCCCGCTCTGGCGGCACGATGGGCACCCCACCGTCGGCTCCCTGGTGCGGTGGACCGATATCGAGGGCGGGGAGGCCAACTCACGATGAATTTGAAGGAACTTGACCTGCAGCATCTGATCCACGCCGAGGTCCACTTCCGGGAGATCGCCCGCAAGGGCCCGGTCATCATCAGCCGGGCCGAGGGGTCCACCATCTACGATACGGAAGGGAACGCTTACCTGGACGCCCAGGGCGGCCTGGGTCTGGTCAACGTCGGCTACGGACGCAAGGAGATCGCGGCCGTTGCCGCCCGCCAAATGGAAGATCTGATGTACTACCACACCTACTTCCACTTCAGCAACGAAGCAGCGGTGCGGCTGGCCGCCAAGCTGGCTGTCATCGCCCCGGCTGGGCTGGGGAAGGTCTTCTTTACCCTGGGCGGCGCCGAGTCGGTGGAGAGCGCGGCGAAGCTGGCCCGGCTCTACCAGCGGGCCAAGGGCCGGCCCCAGGGCGACAAGATCATCTGCCTGGAACAGGGGTACCACGGCAACACCATGGGCGCCCTGTCGGCCACGGGCATGGCCAAGCACAAGGAGCTCTTCGGGCCGCTGGTGCCCGGGTTCGTGCATATCCCGGCGCCGGACCGGTTTGACGGGCCGTTCGGTTACGACGACCCCGAGGCCGGGGCGAAGTACGCGGCGCTCCTGGAAGAACGCATCCTTGCAGAAGGGCCGGAAACGGTGGCTGCCTTCCTGGCGGAGCCGGTGCTGGGCGTCGGGGGCACCATCGTGCCGCCGGATGACTACTTCCGTCATGTGCGGGCGATCTGCGACAAGTACGAGATTCTGTGGATCGCCGATGAGGTGATGAGCGGCTTTGGCCGGACCGGCACCACCTGGGCCGTGGAGCAGACCGGGGTGACGCCGGACGTGATCTGTAGCGCCAAGGGGCTGACCAGCGGGTACCTGCCGCTCGGCGCCATCCTGATCGCCGACCATGTGGTGGAGAGGATTGCGGAGGCCGACCTGCCCTTTACGCATGGCTTTACCTATGCAGGTCACCCGGTCGCCTGCGCGGTGGCCCTCGCGAACATCGAGATCTTGGAGCGGGAGCGGCTGGCGGAGCACGCGGCCCGCATGGGCGCCCTGTTCATGGAGCGTCTGGCGTCCCGGCAGAACCCGTACGTCGCCGAGATCCGGGGCAAGGGCCTGATGATTGGCATCGAGCTGGTGGGGGCCGCTGAGGCCGCCGGGCGCCCGGCACCGCGCATCCCCGGGTTCGCCTTCGCCTGCGAGGCCGCGCTCTTCAAGGAGGGTGTCATTACCGGCGTCGCCCCGTACCGGGAGACGCTCAACCTCACCCCGCCCCTGGTCCTGACCGAGCTTGAGGTCGACCGGCTGGTCGACGCCTACGACCGGGTCATCCTGTGCGAGGGGCGCCGGCTGGAGGGGCGCTAGCGGTGAACCTCTACGTCGTGCGCCACTGCAAGGCCACCGGGCAGGAGCCGGAGGCGCCCCTCACCGAGGCCGGGCGCCGGC
>JARBUG010000078.1 GCA_029239785.1 Symbiobacteriaceae bacterium
TTAGGAACGCACTTTACGCTTTTTTTGTGGGCGGGACGGTCTGCCTGGCGGGGGAGCTGATCACCGACTTCTGGGAAGCGGTGCTCGGCATTTCGCACAAGCGGGCCGGCGACCATACGGTGGTCACCCTGATCTTTTTCGGCGCCCTGCTGACCGGGCTGGGCGTTTTTGACAAACTGGCCCGGCGGGCCGGTGCCGGCCTGGCTGTTCCGGTTACGGGCTTTGCCAACGCCATGACCGCATCCGCCCTGGAGTTCAAGCGAGAGGGCTTGGTCTTCGGCGTGGGCGGGCGCATGTTCCAACTGGCCGGCGCGGTCATCGTCTTCGGTGTGACGACCGCCTTTGTGGTCGGGATTCTGGCGTCGCTGGCGCAGTACTTTACCGGGTAGATTCCCGGCATGGGAGGGAGAGCGGTGGCCAAGAAACGGCTGGGACTGCAGACCGTTTGCCTGGAGCACCCGCCGGTCATAAGGAGTCACGTTGCGGTGGCCGGCCCCATGGAGGCCCAGGGACCGCTGGGGCATGAATACGACCATACCTACGCCGACCTGATGATGGGACAGCAGAGCTTTGAGAAGGCGGAGCGGTTGATGCTGAAGGACGCCTGTCACCTGGTCCTGGAACGGGCCGGGCTGGGCGGAACGCCGCCGCAGGTGGACTACTTCGTGGCAGGTGACCTTCTCAATCAAATTATCTCCTCAACCTTTTCGGCGTTAAGCCTGGGCATCCCTTTCTTCGGTCTGTACGGTGCATGTTCGACGCTGTGTGAATCGCTCTCGGTCGGCTCGATGCTGATCGACGGCGGCTACGCCGACCGGGTGCTCTGTGCCACCTGCAGCCACAACGCCACGGCGGAGCGGCAGTACCGGTATCCCACCGAGTATGGCGGGCAGCGCAAACCCTATGCGCAGTGGACGGTGACCGGGGCCGGCGCCCTGGTGCTGGACCGAGAAGGCAACGGTCCCCGCATCACGCACATCACCACCGGCAAGGTGATCGACCTGGGCATCAAAGACCCGTTTGACCAGGGCGCCGCCATGGCGCCGGCCGCCGTCGATACGATCTACGCCCATCTGACCGACACGGGTCGGAGTAGTGATGACTACGATCTGATCGTCACGGGCGACCTGGCCCGCTTTGGCCGGGAGATGGCGGTCACGCTGGCTGCCGAGCGGGGCCTCAGCCTGGGGGAGACCTACAAGGACTGCGGCGTGCTCGTCTACGATAACGAAAAGCAGGATGTGCACTCGGGCGGGAGCGGCTGCGGCTGTTCGGCGATTGTCACCTGCGGGCACCTGCTCAAGGAGATGGCGAGGGGCAAAATCCGCCGGATGCTGCTGGTGGCCACGGGCGCCCTGCTTTCGCCAACCACGTTTCAGCAGGGGGAGAATATCCCTGCCATCGCCCATGCTCTGGCAATTGAGGTGTAACGGCTAGATGATGTACCTGAAAGCGTTCTTGGTGGGCGGCCTGATCTGTTTGCTGGCACAGTTGATTTTGGACAACTCCAAGTACAGCCCGGGCCATGTGCTGTCGGGCTTTACGGTGGCCGGAGGGGTCCTGGGCGGGCTGGGACTGTACGACCGGCTCATCGCCTGGGCCGGCGCGGGCGCCACGGTACCGATCTCTTCCTTTGGCAACGCCCTGGTCAAGGGCGCCCTGCAGGAGGCCGGCGACCGGGGCCTGGTCGGCGTCATGACGGGAATGTTTCATACGACCAGCGCCGGCATTACGGCCGCCATTGTCTTTGCGTTCTTTACGGCTGTGGCCTTTAACCCGAAGAGCTGAGGGAGGTTTGTCTGGCATGACGGTCTATAACGACCTGGAGAAGGCGCTGGCCATGGTGGAGGCGTCCAAGGGGAACTACCTGCTGTTCGCCACCGATTCGGAGGATGAGAAGGCGAAGCAGGTCTTCAAGGATATGGCCTCGGATATGGAGAGGCATGCGAAGATCCTGCAGTCACGCATAGATTATCTGGAGCAGAACAATCAGCTCAACGCCGGTGCCGGCGACGATTCGGACTCGGAGAACGGCGGGTCGAAGAAGAAGAAGAAGTCGAATTGATGTGAAAGGCAGCCCGCTTTGGCGGGCTGCCTTCGTTCCTTGAGACACTTTTCTGCCGCAGATGACGCAGATCTCGCAGATACAAATCCTACAGAAACTACAAATCCTACAGATCCTACAGAAACTACAAATCCTGTAGATTCTACAGAAACGGACTGTCGGAAACAAAAACAGAGAATTCCTGACTGGCGGGGTGAATCGCGAACGAATCCAAGGAGTCAGATAGCGGGATAGACTAGCGCCAGCTATGTCGCAGATGCCCGGCGTCTATCCCAGAATCTGCGTCATCTGCGTCATCTGCGGCAAGAAATAATGGCACGACTCACAAGCCAGGTTGGATCGGTGCGGATCAGCCCGCAGGGGCGCGCTAGCGGAGAGCCGCCCGTGCCACGCCCAGTTGCCGCTGCAACTGAAGCAAGTCCGCCTGGAACTGCTCAAGCCTTCCCGCCGCCAGCGCCGGGCGCAGCCCCGGCACGTACCCGGCAGCCGCGGTCAGCGCAGCCACCGCCTCCGGGCGATCGCCGGCGCCCGCCAGCCGCTCCTGCAGCTGGGCGATCTCCTGCTCGGCCTGGGTAATGGCCGAAGCGCCGCTCACATAGGCCGACACGTCGGTGCCCACCTTCTCGATGGAGAGTTGTAGGTCGCCCACCAGGTGGCCTGCCTCCACGGGGTTCCCCTCGGCGAGCACCCGCTTGCACCGCTCCAGATGCGACTCCATGCTGGCCAGGCGGTCAGACAGGGGAAGGGGGGCGCCCACGGCGGCCACGGCCTGTTCCACCAGCACCCGCAGGGCGGCCAGTGTCCGCTCCGCCTCGTCGATCTCCCGGGGCGTTTGCTGCCACTTGGCCTCCCAGGTCGCAAGCTGCCGCTCCAGGTCATCCAACTTCGGCCCCAGCCCCTTGATCGCCTGATCGATGGCACCAAGGTTGCCGACCTTGCCCCGGGCCAACCCGGCCTCGACCCCCTCAAAGAGGTCGTTAATGCGGGCATACTCCTGAGTCGCCACAGCAAACGCGCTCTCCACAAACGCGAACGCCCGCTGCGTGCTGCCCGCCGACTTGCGGGCCAAATCGGTGCGGGCCGACAGCCGGATCACCCGGTCGCCGTGGCCGCCATAGTCCTCCCGCAGGCTCTCCAGCCGGGCCTTCACCTGGTCCCGCTCACCCCAGCGCCCGAACCACCTGAGCCAATCCATCAACGCTGACACCTCCGCGTACTTAGCCTCAATATGCAGATCGATTCGGAAGACCCCGGCGAAATCCTCCTGAAAGGATTGCCTCTCCTCTTTAGAGAAGTGTTTCGGGCGAAAGGTTCGCGGCGGGCAAAAGTTTAGCGTGCCCGGAGTTTCCGGGCACGCCTGGCGGGGCCTTAGGTCCGCCCCACTGCGTTATGCATGAGCAAGTGGTCCCACTTCTCCTTGAAGAACCCGCTGACAAAGTGCCCGTTCACGTTAATGGCCGGATAATCCCACTTGTGCGTGTGGTGATGCAGCTCACCACGGGCGCCGGGGTCCAGAATCGACTTCTCCTCGTACTGCACGTCCATCTGTTTCAGGTACTTGCGGGCCCACTCCAGTTCCTGCGTTTCGGGACCCGAGTACAGCGTAACGTGGTAGTCTGCCATGTTCGCATCCCTCCCGGATTCTTAGTCTGCCCGTAAGAGTGGGGAAACACGACAGTGAAGCGAACAAAACATCGTGCTTATGACGACGGCCCGCACGCAGCCAATATCGCTGGGGCGTTGCTCAACTGGTTTGCGGTTCATCAGCGCGATCTGCCGTGGCGCCGTTCGCGTGATGCATACCGCATCTGGGTCTCCGAAATTATGCTCCAACAGACCCGTGTCGAAACGGTCAGGCCCTACTATGAGCGCTGGCTTGCACAATTTCCAACCCTGACGGCGCTGGCCGAGGCGCCTCAGGAGCAGGTGCTGAAGGCCTGGGAAGGGCTCGGCTACTATTCCCGGGCCCGGAACCTGCACAGCGCCGCCCAGGATGTTGTCGCCCGCTACGGCGGCGAGGTGCCCGACGACCCCGATGCGGTGGCCACGCTGAAGGGTGTCGGCCCCTATACGGCCGGCGCCGTGCTCTCCATCGCCTTCAACCGGTCTGTCCCGGCCGTCGACGGGAACGTCATGCGGCTCTTTTCCCGGCTCTTTCTCATCGAAGATGATATCATGCAGCCCGCTACCCGCCAGGGCATGGAGCAGTTGGCGCTGGCGCTGATTCCTGCGGGTCAGGCTGGCAACTTCAACCAGGCCCTCATGGAGTTGGGCGCCCTGGTCTGCTCGCCCACCAGCCCCAAGTGCCTCGCCTGCCCCGTGGCCGAGTACTGCCAGGCCCTGGCCGCAGGACGCCAGGAATCGCTGCCGGTCAAGGCGAAGGCCAAGGCGCCCCGGCCGGTCGATGTGGCGGCCGGCGTCATTTTCCACGAAGGCCGGGTGCTCCTGGTGCGGCGCCCGGAGGAAGGTCTGCTGGGCGGCCTCTGGGAGTTCCCGGGCGGCGAGCGCCCGGCGGGGGCCACCTGCGAGCAGGCGCTCCACCAACGCATCGCCGAAAGCTACGGCATCGAACTCGAAATCGAGGGTCATCTGACCGACGTGCGCCACGTCTTTACCCACCTGGTCTGGAACCTGGCGGCCTGCACGGCCCGGGTCGCCCCGGGGAGCCCGATTCCCGAGGAATCCGAAACGCTTCGCTGGGTGACGCCCGACCAGATCAGCCGCTACCCGCTGCCCGTGGCACATCAAAAGGTGGCGGCCGCGCTTTTGGCTTGTCTTTCTGGCAATCGGCAAGCTAAAATGAGACGGTAACCCGTGGTAATGAGGGGCTGACAGGTTTGACGTTAGATCTGGCGAAGATCCGCGTGATCGTTTACGACCTTGACGGTACCGTCTACGACGATAACCGTCACTTTGAAATCTATGCCCGGCTGATTCAGGCCAACCTGCCTGAGGAACGGCACGACGCCTTCTGGCAGGACTATGAGGCCGTGCTGGAAGGGCGCCACCCGGCCCTTCACGTCGGCACGTTCTATGACGTTCCCCGCGACCTGGTCCTGGAGACCAAGGGGGGGAGGGTCCGGCGGGCCCTGCATTGGGACGGCACCGAAATTCCGCCGGTCCTGCGGGAGCAGCTTTACCCCGGCGTTGTCGAGCCCGACCACGTGAACATCCAGAACGTGGGCGACCTCTGGTGGGTGCCTTCGGCCATTTCGGCCCACTACGGCGGCGACGCCAAGAAGGGCGGCGAGGCCTTCCTGAAGGTCCGCGACATCATGGCCGACCCCGACTTTACCATCCGGCCCATTCCCGGGCTGGCGGCGGTCGTCGAATCGCTCAAGGGCAAGGTCATTCAGGTGCTGGCCACCAACAGCCCCCAGCCCGACAGCGAAGCGATTCTGACCAAAGTCGGCCTGCTGGGCCACTTTGACCGGCACTACTTCCGGTCAAACAAGCCCATGGGCCTGAAGCTGATCTTCCAGGAGCTGACCGAGCGGTACGGCGTGGGCTTGGAGAACATCCTGAGCGTAGGCGACAACCTGGTCAACGAAATCGCCCCCGCCCGGGCCATGGGCTGCCAGACCGTCTTTATCGATCCCCACCGCCTCGGCGAATCGGACGATGCCGACCTGATCGTCGAAGCGATGACGGAGCTGATGCCCCGCCTCGCAGCGCTGGCAAATTCCGCGTCATAATGCCGCCCCCGGTTGCGTACGGATTGGAGTAGCCAGTCCAGCAACCGGGGGTGCCCTTTTTGTCGAATGGAACAGAGCGCAGCCTGGCGCAGTCGCTCATGGACCAGGGCCGTGTGATGGTCGATGCCACGGAAGGCGATATGCGCCGCCGGGCTGAGGAGTTAATGGCGGCGGGCCAGCTGACCTGCACCTTCTGCCGGCGGCCCATTGCGGATGAGATGTTCGCCACGCGGCGGCTGCTCTTCGGGCCGCGCCTCGTGCTGGCCGCGAACCTGCATCAGGCATGCGAGGCGGGCTTCCTGGCCGATGTGGCCAGCCGGGCGGCGGGGGGGAGGTAGTTCCCCTTTCTGCCTGAGGCTGAAGGGCTTGGGCCGCCTGCGGTCGAAGTACTGAGGCAGGAGGTGGCTGGCCACATGCTGGATACCTATGCCGCTCGTTATCTCGCCAGCCTGCGCCGGTCACCGCGCACCCGTGAGGAGTATGGGCGCGACCTGGGCCTCTTTCTGGCGTGGGCCAAGCGTACCGGCAAAACCGATCCCCGCGACATCACCGCCGCCGACCTTGAGGAGTTTCTGATCGGCCTCAAGCGTAAGGACGGCATCCGCTACGCCGCTGTGAGCCGAAACCGTGTGCTGGCGGTGGTGAAGGGGTACTACAAGTTCCTGGTGAAAGACCGGGTGCTTGCCGCCCTGGACGATCCCGCGGCGATGGTCGCTGCGCAGAAGCGCCCCAAGCGGGCGCCGGTTTTCCTGGAAATGGATGAAGGTTCCCGCATGATTGTGCGGGTGATGGAACGGCCGGTGGAAACGCCGTTTCAGGAGATGATGAAGGCACGCGACCTCGCCCTGTTGACGCTGCTGCTGGGCTCCGGCCTGCGTATCAGCGAACTGCATGCCCTGGGCACAACTACCTGGCGTGAAGCGCTCATGAGCGGCTGGCTGACGGTGATCGGCAAGGGCGATAAGGAACGGGTGGTGCCGCCGTCCGATGAGGCCGTCGAAAACGTTCAGAAGTACCTGCGGCTCAGGCCCCAGGTGCCGCCCGATGCGGAAGGGCATCCGTTGTTTGTCAGCCGGATGAAGAAGCGGCTGACCCAGCGCCAGATCGAGCGGATCATCAAGGAGATGGCCGTGGAAGCGGATATCCCCAAGAAGATCACGCCGCACAAGCTGCGGGCCACGTGGGTGACGCAGCTCTTGATCAGCGGGGCAAACCCGCGTGAAGTGCAGGCCATGGCGGGCCATGAGTCACTCGATACGACGATGATTTATGCCGGCGTGCGCGATCACGAAGAGTTGAAGCGGACGATCAAGAAGCACCAGGTGCGCTATGTGTAAGCGCGTTGTGGTTGACCAGAGGCCTGCACGGCAAACCCGTGCAGGCCTTGTCATTGCCCGATTTTGGCCCAAACTGAATGTCGCCAAATCTCCGTTTTGCGACATTCGAATAGAGGGGGTTGAAAACCCACTATCGGTAGTTCACCTGATGCCGATGCAGATTGGACAGCACCGCCGCTGCCTCAAATCGCGTCGCCGGCTGCGTGGCTTGCAGCGGTTCTGACTCGGCAAAGATCTCCGTCCACGCGCTCGCTCCGATCAGTTGGTACTTGTATGCTGTGTCGACCCAGGGCGTGTACCACTCGGCCGCCTGCGACGGCTCGGGTGTTATGCCTGCCAGAGCGACCACAACCTTGATCAGTTCCGCCCGGGTGACCGGGTCATCGGGCCGGAAGGTTCCCCCGGGGTCTCCCTGCATGAAGCTGGCCGCCACCGCCGCCTGCAGGTACCCGTCCCGGGCCGCCCAGTGCCCCTCTGTGTCACTGAACGGCAGGTCCCGGCCCGGCAGCACCTGCTGCCCTGCCGCCAGCACGGCGACCTTGGCCAGCTGCGCCCGGGTCAGCGCCTCCCCGCCATGAAACTGCCCGTCCGGGAACCCGCTCATCAGGCCACGGGCCGCGACGCTCTCCACAGCCACACAGAGCGGGTCGGCCGCTGCCACGTCGGCAAATCGGGTGCCACAGGCCCGCTTCGCCAGGGTCACGATGCCCACTCGCTGGCCGCTGAGCAGATCTTCGGCCTGGAACGATATGGAGCCTGCGTCGGGAAGGTAGTATTGGCGAAACCGGGCACGCCCTGTCTCGTCGGTCAGGAGCACCATGCCCTGTTCGTAGGGAGACAGGTTCGCGACTCGCACCGGGCGCCCTGCCATGGGCTTGCCGTCGCCACCGACCAACGTGACGTTCATGATGATCGGCTGGCCGACGCTCTCCAGGGCGTCGGCCGTAAACGTCGACCGGGCCAGGTCAGGCACCGCAGCCGCGGCGCCCAGAAAAGCCCCGGTCTCCGGCGCAGCCGTCGGGCTGGCCAGCATCAGTCCGCTGTGGCCAACGCCCACAGTCCGCCCATCGCCATGGGCAAACGAGAGCAGCATCGTCGGCTGATGAAACCTCTCCCAATTCCGTGCGTCCTCGCTGACGGAGACCGTCTCTCCGCCAACGGCATAGAACTTGCCGCCGGCGACATCCACCTTGTAGACCCGCACCTCCGGGACCAGTTCCCAGGAAAGGCCATCATCAGATGCGAAAACTTCGCCGGGGTCGCAGTGGGTGACAAAGCGGCCGTTCAACGCAGCCAGTCCGCCCAGCGCACAGTTGTGGGGAACCTGGCTGACCTCCCAGCCTTCTCCGCCGGTTGAGGCGGCCACCTTGCCGTCGCTGCCAGCCAGCAGAATACGCCCGTCCTTCGTCACCACGCCCGCCCGGGCCGTCATCTCTGGGGGCAGTCTCAGCCTCTCCGGGTCCCTTCCCTCAGCCATGACCAGCAGGCCGTCCTTGCTGACTGCCAGCAACGCACCGCTTTGGGAGATCACCTGGGCGTGCCGGAGCGGCTCAGGCGCCTCGGTCCAGGTAAGGCCGTCCGGAGAGGTCAGGAGCACCCATGGATGTGGTTTTCCCACCGCCCACTGATCAGTCAGGTAGACGAGAAACTGCCCGCCCAGGTAACCGACTGCCGGTGCACCGTCGGTGTTCGGCAGCCACCGCTGATACTCCCAGTTCAGCCCCTCTTCCGAGGTATAGAGCAGAGCGCCGCTGGCGGCCCGGCCCAGGGCCACGAAGCGGCCGGCGCCATACGCCACCGCCGTCCAGCCGAATGCCGGCCCCTGCCGCACCGAGCGCCAGGAGCGCCCATCTTCCGACTTTGCAATCGCTCCGGCCTCCCCCACCGCCACAAAGCCGTCTGCCCCGGCGGCCATGTCATACCATCGCGACCACGGCCCCGGCCCCGGGCCCGGCAGCAGGGCCACGTTCGTCCACCGGAGCCCGTCAGCTGACGTGGTCACCCGACCGTCCCTCGAGAGGACCAGGAAGCCATCGCCGCCCGGCGCGGCGCCCACAGCTTCTCCCATCGGGTCCTGGGGGCGGACCCAGGTCACGCCGTCGGCAGAGGTACGGACCGCGCCGTCATTCAGCATGATCATCGAAGCGTCGCCCACGTGGGCCACTTCCGCCGTGCGAGCCCGCAGGGCTGCATCCTCCCACTGCTTCCCGTCGGTCGAACGGTAGAGCAGCCCGTCATATCCGCCGGAGGCGAAGAAGATGCCGTTCACGTAGCTGACCCGGTCAAAGGGTTCGTTTGGCCCCGTGCCGGCCCACTTCTCGCAGTTGCCGGTGGCTGTCGCCAGACGCTCATTGATCACGGCCACGCAGCCCTGCGGCCCCACGGCCAGGTCGGTGAGGCCAGGGGCCGGCGCCCAGGTCTCGCCATCAGATGACAGCAGCCCATCCACGCCGTTGGTCACCAGGAACCGCCCGCCGCTAAATGTGATGCGGACCTGATGCATCGCCTGGCTCTGAAAGGGCGCCGAGCGCGTCCACTCTTCACCATCCGGTGAGATATAGATGTTGTGCTCGGAAACGGCTACCCACCGGTCGTTACCGTATGCGATGGTCAGCAGGGTCTCTGTGACAGGCTGCGGGTTGATGGGGATCCAGCCGAGGTCGGGCAGCCCATATGCCCCCGGGAAGTACACATCCGCGGCGCTGCTGGCTGGCATCAGCCCGAGCAGCAGCATCCACACGATCAAAAGTACGGCAAGGCGTCTGGTGCGAAGCACGGCAAAACCCCCTCGAACGCGAAGTTGTGTGTATATTTCTGATTTCGAATCACATCTTCCTTCCTGCTTTCGCACCAAAATGATTGCGCCGGCGGCACCATGCCCACAGTCCCAGACCCCATGACCATAGTCCTATTTTGCAGACTATTTTGCTTAGCGTTTATTGACCGGTAAAAAACATCCTGCTAACATAAAGTTCCGGTAGCTAGTCAACTGTAAGGAGGTATTCGTTTGAAGCGGTATGCGGTGATGGCCCTGGTCCTCTCCCTGGTTCTGGCCGCCTTCGCTCCCGCCGCGTTCTCGGCCCAGCCCGAGGATGCAGCAAAGAGCGGCGGCACTGCGATCAGCGCTCCGGCGGTCGATGGCGAGTTCGTGGTTCAGTTCAGGCCGGGTACCGCCCGCTCCGAGCGGGCGAAGGTGGCCGAGGCTCACGGCGGTCAGTTTTCGGGCCGGATCGAAGCGCTGGACATGGATGTCATGTCGTTCCCCGGCCTGAAGGCGAACAGCAAGGCCTCCGAGCAGATGATGGCCGCCCTGAAGAACAACCCCAACGTGATCATGGTTGAGCCCAACTACATCATGTCCGTCAACTTCGCCCCCAACGATCCGGGCGTCAGCCAGCAGTGGGCCTGGGGCGTGATCGACGCCAACCAGGGCTGGGACGTGACCCAGGGCAGCACGTCCACGGTGGTCGCCATTGTCGACACCGGCGTGCAGCGTAACCACCCGGACCTTGACAGCAAGATCGTGGCCGGCTATGACTTCGTGCAGGGCGACACCGCCCCGGACGATGGCAACGGCCATGGCACCCACGTGGCCGGCACAGTGGCCGCAGAGACCAACAACAGCACCGGCGGCGCCGGCACCTGCCCCAACTGCAAGATCATGCCGGTGCGTGTGCTTGACAACAACGGCAGCGGCACCATGGCCAACGTGGCCAACGGCATTACCTGGGCGGCTGACAACGGCGCCAAGGTCATCAACATGAGCCTCGGCGGCGGCGGCGCCGCCACGCTGCAGCAGGCGGTTGACTACGCCTGGAGCAAGGGCGTCTTCATGGCCTGCGCCGCCGGCAACAGCAACACCAGTTCCCAGACCAACTCGTATCCCGGCGCCTACGCCCGGTGCTTTGCGGTCGCCTCGACCACAAACACCGACGCCCGTTCCTCCTTCTCCAACTATGGCAGCTGGGTGGAGATCGCCGCCCCCGGCTCCAACATCTACTCCACGTGGATGAACAGCGGCTACAATACCATCAGCGGCACCTCGATGGCCACGCCCCATGTGGCCGGCGTTGCGGGCCTGCTGTCCGGCCAGGGCAAGAACAACCAGCAGATCTGGGACAGCCTCTGCAACTCCGCCGAGGATATCAGCGGCACCGGTACCTACTGGACTTGCGGCCGGCTCAACCTGAACAACGCTGTGACCGGCGGCACCACCCCGCCCCCGCCGCCGCCTCCCCCCCCTGGCGGCGCCTTGCAGAACGGCGGCTTTGAGAGCGGCATCGCCCCCTGGGTTGAGACCTCTTCCGGCGGCTATGCCCTGCGCGACAGCACCCGGCCCCACACCGGCTCCTACAGCGAGTGGATGGGCGGCTACAACAGCGGCCTCGACAGCGTCTCCCAGGTGGTGGCGGTCCCGACCAACGGCTCCCTGACCTACTGGTGGTACATGACCAGTTCTGAGTCCACCAGTACGGCTTATGACTACCTGCGGGTGAAGGTCTACAACGCCAGCACGGGCGCCCTGCTGGCCACGGTGAAGACCCGGTCCAACCGCGACGCCCGGAACGCCTGGTACCAGGACACGGTCAGCCTGGCGGCCTACGCCGGCCAGACTGTCAAGCTGAGCTTCGAGGTCAGCACCGACTCCTCGGTGACCTCCAGCTTCTTCGTGGACGACGTGACCCTGCAGTAACGGTCCACCCAATAAACAAGGCCCCAGGGGAGAGCATCTCCCCTGGGGCCTGCACTTCTACGGGATTAGCGGGCCCCGGCCGCCTGTGCCGGCGTGTCCTTGGGCGGCCCTGATGGCCGCCGGGTCCGCAGGTTCATGACATAGCCGTCGAGCAGTACGTGGACCTTCAGCCCCGTGACGGCAGCGTTGGCCTGAGCAGCCATGACCTGGCTTTCGCGCAGATCCATAAACGTGACGCTGGTCTCACCCAGCACCTTCGCCTCGCCATCGCGAATGGCGACCGCGGCGCCGGCGTCAAGCCCCACGCCCAAGTTGCGATTGATGCCGTCGGCGTGGAGCGCCTTTGTCAGGCGGGCGAACCGGTTTTCCTGCGAAAAGCGGGTGTTCAACAACATACCGCTGGCCAGACCCAGCCCCCTATCCACTTCGTCAGCCTCGTTTCGGCGGACGAAAACGTGATCGCCGAGAATCGCAGCGCCGGCTGCCAGGCCAGCCACGGGCTTGCCGGCGGCCAACATTTCACGCAGTGCCGTGGCACAAACGGTGCCACCGAGCACATCGATGCCGATCGTCTCGTCTTCCCCGCAGAGGAAGACTGCGTCATATGCAGATAGTTTCTTGGCCCATTCGGGACTGTCTGCCCGTTCCCGGGTAATAAGGTCAAAGACTTCTACCTTACGCATGCCGAACCGGGTAAATAGTTTAACGCCCTGCTCGGCCACTTCCGTGTGGCTGTCAGTTGCCACGGGAATGACGGCCAGCCTGGCAGACCTGCCGCCAGCCAGATGGATCATCGCCACGATGGACTCATCGGGCACCGGAAGACCGCCCATCAGCACCAACGGACCGACCGGAGCCGGGTTGCGCTGCGGCTCTGCAGCCTGTTCCCGGTTCCCACCCGACCTGAACCTGTCCCGAAGCCGCTCGGGGAGCGGCCTGGTCAGCCATTCCAGGAGGCCACCCGGCAGCACAATCGCGCTGACCAGGTTTGTCGAAAGTTCCGAGGTAATATCGCCCAAGCGGTCCAATTTCATCAGCGGGTTCACCACCTTAGAGGCCACCTCATACTGCTCTAAATGTATTGCACCTGTCTCGAAGAATTCCTGCAGGCATGTAGAATGCTTCGTCGCATTGTAACGAAACCGTAAACGAAAGGCTGCAACGCTGTTAAGCCTTTAACAGCCGCCGCCCGTTGCGAAACTCGACGGAGAGCTTGCCGGTGCCCATCAGTCTACTGATATGCGCACTGACCGCTGCTCTGTCCAGGAAATACTGTGCCTCACTTTGGGCTTGTTTGCCCAGGCCTGCCAGCACCTGATAGAGCACATCTTCCAGGGGGCAGGGCTCGGCCGTGGCGGCGAGAACGGCCACCTGCATTTGCTCCATGTTGGCCCGGTTGGCGGCCAAAATCGCGGGCAGGGGGTCCTCCCCCGTTTGCCGGTCGATCAGGTCACCGTGACCGGGCAGCACAAAGCGCTCGGTTCGTACTTCCAAACGGTCTAAACTCGCCAGATAGTCTGCCACGTTTACCATGAAAATAACCGGGTGTTTTTCGATGACCTCGGGCATAAAAAGTCCATCGGCAGCGACCAGCACGCCATCGACGGCCACGGCCACCTGCTCCAGGGCATGGCCGGGTGTCGGGATCAGTTCCAGGTCGACGCCTGCAATCGTAACCCGGCAGGGCGCCGGCGGCAGGACCTGGACCTCGGGGGTCGGCTGGGCCTGCAGAAACTTGACCTGCAGGGCGGGCGGCGGTGCCGCACCATAGAGCCCCGTGGGCTCCAGCTCCGGCCAGAGAATCCAGGGCCGCTCCCGGGCCGGCGCCCAAACCTGGCAGCCTGTCCGCTTCACAAGGTCGGCATTGCCGCCGATGTGGTCAGCATGGCTGTGGGTATTGATGATGGCAGCCAGGGTGCAGCCCTTTTCGAAAAACGGGCGCAGCGCCTTGCGGGCGTTGCCCGAGTCAAGCCCTGAGTCGATCAGAATGACCCGCTTGTCAGGCGCTTCGATCAGCGCCATATTGACGCCGCCCCGGTATACGTAGACCCGTTCGGTCAACTGCTGCAGCGACATCCGTGATCACTCCCAGATCAGTTCAGCAACATCTCCGTTTTGCAGCGGCGTGGTGAACTCGGCGGGTTCGCCGTTCAGCCGCATGGCCAGGTGGGTCCTGCCGGGCGGCGGCTGCAGGGCGATGCCGGCCTGCGCCAGCGCATGGGCGAACATGGGGGCCTCGCCGGCGCTGCGCACTTCCAGCTGATCGCCTTCGCCTACCTCGTCATCGGGCCCTGCCTGGCGGCCGTTCCGCCAGAGTTCGGGCAGCCCCGCCGGCAGCAGGTACGGCCGGCCATTCACGGTAATGCGGATGGTCTCCTCGCCACTGGGAGCGAAGCCGGCCGCTTCGCGTACGGTCAGCGGGGCTGTGGGCTCCGCACGCAGGCTGTCGCCGCTCCCCACGGGCGTATCGGGCTCGCACCGGGCGGCGCCCAGCCAGAGGGTGTAGCGTGGGCGGCGCACCACCTTGGTTTCGCCCTGGAGGGCGTAGCGAATCACTTTGACTTCGCCCGGTTCGTCGTAACCCAGGTGCAGGAGCACATCCTCCACGGTGCGCAGGGGCCGGACGATGAGAGTGTCGTTATCTTGCAGGACCCGGTCGGGGAAGGCGGGCTCGCCGCCTACCGTGATCAGGGGCGCCAGGTCATGAACCTCACCGTTGACCGTCAGGCAGAGCTTCTCCCGGGCGGCCGGGGCCACGTCGGCTACCGTTGCGCTGCCCGGCTCGCCGGGTGTGCCGGGCTGGACCGTAATGCTGTCACGGTGGCTGATTTCTGTCTCCAGGGTGGCGGGCTGATCGCCCACCAGCAGTTTCGCGGGCTTGCCAAAGGTGCCGCGGATGATGTGCAGGGCGCCATTGACCGAAACAGTCAGCCCCCTGCCTACCCGTCCCTGCAGCTCTCTGATGGCGATGCCGGCCGCCAGCAGGGCGTCGGCCACCGTCAGGCGCCCGGGGTGAAAGAGCCGGACTGACCGGCCGTTGACGTGCACCAGGTGGAAGCCGAGGGTGGACTTGTCCCGCGAGGCGACAGCAATGCCGATGGGCGTAATGGCGTCAGGACCGGCGAGCAGGGTTTTGGCCCCTTCTACCTGGGCGATGGCGTCGCGGCCTCGGACGGCGACCCGATTCTCGGCCAGGCCCACGGCCTTCGCCAAAGCCTCGGGCAGGCCGGGCGTGAGGCTGCCGCCACCTACCAGCATGATTGCCTGGGGCGGTCCGCCGTTCAGATTGAGAACACGGTCGGCAATGCGACCGGCCAGACCCTCAACCGCTGGCAGCAGGGTCTCTCTCAATAATTCGCTGGCCACTGTCTGTTTGTGGCCCAATATATCGGTGAAAGTAATTTCCGGTTTTGTGTTAATCTGCCGTTTAACCGTCTCGCCCACGGCGAAATCGAGCAAGTACGCCTCCGAGAGCGCTTCTGTCACTTCGTCGCCTGCGATGGGCACCATATCATAAGCGGTGACCGCGCCCTTACTCGTAATGGCGATATCGGAGGTGCCGGCGCCGATGTCGACCAGCACGAGGTTCAGGTGCCGCATGGAAGGCGGCACGGCCACGCTCAGCGCGGCAATCGGCTCCAGGGTCAGTGCGGTCATCTCCAGGCCGTTGCGGCTAAGCACGGTCTGGAGCGATTCGACGACGCCCCGGGGCAGGAATGTGGCGATTACGTCCAGTTCCGCTTCATTTCCCCGCTGTCCCACCAGATTCCCGATGGCCAGGCCGTCGAGTCGGCTGCCCATAACGCTGTGGCCTACATAATGGTAGTCCCGGGCGCTCTCCTTCTCCCGGAGCGCTGCGGCCATGGCCGCCTGTGCCGCCTGCACGGCTTCGAGTTCCAGCGCAAAAACTTCGCCCTGGGTCAACTCAAGCAGGCCGGAGAGTTCGCGGACAGCCGTGCCCTTGAATGTGCGCAGGGCGCGGCCAGCGGCCGCCACGGCGGCTTCCGTAAGCGGAACGCCGGCCTTGGCGGCTAGCTTTCTCACAATCTGCCCGACCACCGTCGCCACGGCGACCACATCGTGAATCTGGCCGTCATACATGGCGCGGGTGGAGTGTTCGACTTTCTCCGCAGCAACGATTTTCAGCCCTTTGGGGCCGGGTTTGGTCAGCAGCCCCACGACTTTTCGAGTACCGATATCAAGTGCTAGCGAAAGGCGCTCGGACACTGACGCAGACCTCCTTGGCGTCCTACTGCAGAAGTCGGGCGGCCATGAAATCGGCGACCCGGGCATTAATGCTGCTGTCAAGCGGCATGGTCAGATGTCCGGCAGCGGTGGAAATCCGCTCCGGGCGCCCCCAGGCCTCCCAGAAGGCGTTTTGGAACCGGTATGGAATCACCCCGTCCCATAGCGGCGAGATGAAGATGATGCGTTCGAGCGGCACCTTCGGCTGGTAGTTGCTGGGCGCCACTGCGGCGAGCGCCTCCGTGAGCACTTCGGGCGAGACGCCGGCATTCTCCAACGCCTGCCTGATTTCGCGGCTGCCGCGGTGCAGGCGGAGGGCATCGCCCGGGTTATCGAGTGGCTCCATAAGTACCAGGGCGGCGATCTCGTCCACGTGGGCGGCCATCATGCCTGCAACGTTGCCGCCCAGCGAGGTGCCCCACACGCCCACAGGCAGATCTGACTGCGCCTGGAGCCAGCGAAAGAGGGCGATGCAGTCTGCAGCGGCCTGCCGGAAGGTGGTGACCATGTCCGCCAGGTCGGGACTGAAGAAGCCTTCACCGGAGCCGCAGCCTGGTCGCCGGCGCTGCATGTGATAGGGCAGGGTGACCAGCGCCACATTGATGCCGCGCCTCAGCAGGGCAAGGGCCTGCGTATCCTGAAAAATGCCGTAGCCGCCTGGCGGCAGGGCACCGGTGGAATAGCCCGGCACGATGAGCGCCCAGGGCGCCCCGGGCGCCGTTGTCAGGAGCCGGCCATGGGTGTGGCGGTTCTCGTCGCAGCCACATTCCAGTGGGCTTGGGAAGCGCAGATCCTGCACGTCGAACCCCTTCCAGCCCGGCGCCGGCGTAAGGTCGACGGCAGCGGGCGGCTCAATCTGCTCGAGCGGCGGGGGCTCGCAGTCGCCTGGGGGCCGGTAAGCCGGAATGCGGTCACGGTACCCTCGGTAGACCAGTTTGATCAGGTCGAAGACGTAGTCATCCATCCGTTCGCTGACCCAACGCGGGATCATAGGACGGCCTCCTCCGCTCCCACCGGCACCGAAACTACGGCTCCAGTTCGGCCCTTTCGGCCATTTGCATCAGCCGTTCCAGCCGGGCCAGCACATCGGCCGTATTGCCTTCGCCGGTGTAGATGATAGGCGCCGACTCAAACTGATCGAGGAAGGTAATCATTGAGTCGGCCTCTTCAAGCACCGCCGACAGCGCCTGACGGACGTCGTCGGCGTAGGTGGTCATGTCACCCTGCTGAATGCGCGACTGCTCCAGGGCTGCCCGTTGCTCAGGGGTCATGGAGAGGAGCCGCCAGAGCCACTGGGCATTCTCACGAATTTCGGCCAGGCCGTCGCGCATCGATCCTACTTCGAGAAAGTGAGTCACGGGATACCAACTCCAGCATCGTGAAGGTATGTGTTGCGACGTTATGAGTCCAGAAAGTCCCAACTTTAGTTCGACAAAGAGCGGCGCGCTTCCTTCCTCTGGTTGGCGCTGCCGCTCTTTGCTAGACATAAAGCACGGGGATCTGTCTCATAATAAGGTTGTAAAACCGCTAGGAGGTGGCGCCTTGTGGCTCAGTTCACGCCCACCGGACGAGTTTTACCCCACGAGCTGCTGGACCGGTTCAAGTGGGAAATCGCCGCCCAGGAGGGTCTGACCGAAAAGATCGTCCAAATGGGCTGGCCTACCATGACTTCGCATGACTGCGGCCGCGTCGGCGGCCGAATCGGCGGTCGGATGGTCAAAGTGATGATTCGCTATGCCGAGGAGGCCCTGGCCAACAACGGGGGCGTTCAGACATAGCGCCCCTTCCACCCGGCGGGCACGCTAGCACCCGCCGTTGATCATAGGGCAGGCCGGCAGTGCCGGTCTGCTTGCGCGCTGGGGGTGATTCAAGCATATGCCGGAGCGCACGGCGATGTTGCCGAAAAGTCACATGAATGACTCTATTCTTGCGGCCTATCGGGCCGGCAAGTCGGCGGAACGGTTCTTTGACCGCCACCAGGAAACCGTGCCCGGTGACGCCGCAGCCGACTCCGCCCAATCGGGCGACAGTACGCGGCCCGAGTCGGACTGGCACCACTAAGGCTGCTGCGCTCTCAGGCACCGATTGCCTGGTTGTAACAGACCAGCGCTTCATCGGCCTTGCCCAGCCGCTCGAGGCAGGCACCCAGGCTCCACAGGTGCTCCCGATTGCCAGGCTCCACCATGGCCGCAAACCGATAGCCAACCAGGGCCTGCTCGTATGCGCCCATGGCGAAAAAACAGGCCGCCCGGTTGGCCAGCAGGGCGCCGTCCTGCGGCTTTGACTCCAGCGCCAGGTCGAAGCAGGCGAGCGCTTCCTTGAATCGCCCCAGCTCCCGCAGGATGTGCCCCTTGTTGTTTAGCAGGGTTACATCTCCGGGGGCTTTTTGCAGGGCTTCCCGCAGCACCTCCAACGCCTCGGGACGGTGCCCCGCCTTGTTCAGGGCGGCTGCCAGGTTACCCAAGGTCTCCACCGACTGTGGGTCTAGCTGCGAAGCCTGCCGGTAGGACTCAATGGCCTCCGCAAGGTGGCTCGTGGCCATGAGCGAGTAGCCGATGTTGTTGAGCAACACAGGGTCGGGCGCCCGCAGTGCCAGCGCCTTGCGCAGACAGCGGAGCGCCTCGTCGGGCTGGCCGCATTTTTGCAGAGCGAGCCCCAGGTTGGCCCAGGCGGCTCCATCACTCGGCATGAGGCGAACGGCCCGGCGAAAAGCGACTGCGGCATTCTCGGCCCGGCCCAGCTGAACCAGACAGAGCCCCCGGTCGTTCCAGAGGGGGCCGCTGCGGGGCATGGCTGCCAGCGCTCCGTCAAGGTAGATGAGCGCCTCCGGGGCGGCACCCATGTCGAGCAGCAGCCTGCCTTTGGCCTGCCAGAGTTCCGGCAGTGCCGGGTTGATCTGCATGCCGATTTCGAGTTGTTCGAGGGCCCGGGCCTTCTCCCCCCGCCGGCGCAGGGCCTCGGAGAGCCAGTAGCGGAGCGGAGCGCTCAGGGGGTGGGCTTCCACGGCGTCCTGCAGGCGAGTGAGCGCCTCCTCCCCATTTTGCCCGAGCGCCAGGTCGAAGAACCCAACCCGGGCAGACAGGTCCGCCCGGTCCGGGTGCTGCAGTGCCAGCCCCCTGCACCGGGCGGCGGCTTCCGGCACACGCCCGGTCCACAAGAGGAACTGCACCGCCCGCCACCCCTGGGGCGGCTGCCGTTGCCACGGTAAGAGCGAGAGAGCCTTCCGCACCGTCGCGGCCGGCCATAATGTCACACCCACGTCTGCGTCCCTCCAGTCCAAGCTACGATCGCTCTGTTAGCATTTGGACGGAATGGGTCACGCTTCCTACCAACACGTGGTGTGAACCGGTCGACTTATTGCGACATCAGTGCCATCAGAAACGGCCTAAATCCGACAAAGAGACGCTGAGAAGGCCGCGGGCGGCGATCAGTTCCAGAAGTGGCTCAAGCGCATCTACGGTGCCGGGCCTGTCCTGGTGGATCATCAGCACGCTCCCCGGGTAGGCTGCGGCCGCAAGCCCCTCGGCAAGATCGGTCGGCGTCCGGCCCGGGTGATCAGTCACGCCCACGTTCGTCCAGAGCGTTGTCTGCAGCCCGAGTTCCCCGGCAACCTTGACCAGCGTGTCGCTGCCAGCACCCTGGGGCGGCCGGAACTGGGTCACCGCCTTTTCGGCTGCTCCGGACACGGCCTTCGCCGCCCGGGCCAACTGCTCCCGCATCTCCTGCTCACTCAGCCCGGCCATGGGCGCCGGGCTCAGGCCACCCAGGCCGACCTCGTGCCCTGCCGCGGCGATCTGAGCGACCAGTTCGGGCGCCGATTCTGCAGCGGCAGCCGTCACGAAGAAGGTCGCCTTCATCTCATGTGCGCGCAAAGTGTCGAGAATGGTCGGCAACAACGCAGGGTCCGGGGCACCGTTGAAAGTCAGCGCAAACGGCTCACCCTCCGATCCTTGCTCTGTCCCGTCTGCCGCGTGCAGCACCAGTGTCGCCGTGGGAATGCGCGGCTCGTCGGCTGTCGTGAACAGGTCGGCGGTCACGGCCATCGGGGCAGCAGCCACCCGGGCCTCCAGGGCCGCTGTGGTCTGCACCCCGGCGAGGCCGTCCTGAGTCAGGCCCAGGGCGCCCTGGGCCTGGCGCACGGCCCGCTCAGTCAGCGGCCCGAAAATGCCATCGACCAGGACGGGGTCAAACCCCCGCTCCTGCAACATCTGCTGCAGTGCAGCCACCGCCGGTCCCCGGTCGCCCGTACGCAGGGCACGCTGGCCGGCCAACTGCCGCGACAGCGTGGTGTCGGCCGGTGATTCCCCCTGGGCCATCACACTCCCTGGAACCAGAATCAACAGGGCCAGGGTCAGAAACCAATAGAGATAACTTCGCCGCATGTGGCGATCCGCTCCCTTCTAAACAGAATCCCGTTACCAGAATTCTGTCCAGAATGTGGGGGCGGTAAACCGCGGTCGATCGAAGATCGATCCGCCGGAGGCGCCGACAGGAGGTTCCTAGGGAACCTCCGAAAGGCAAGTAATCTCGCGGTCGATCGAAGATCGATCCGCCGGAGGCGCCGACCCGAAAGGCCAGCAATCACCGATTCCCCGAGTTAATCCCAACCACACCGCCCAGCGACCCCATCAGTGACCCCACACCCATGATCTTCAGAAAATCGGCCAGGGTCGGCAGCGCCCACCAAACCCCCGAAACCGCAAACAGCGACAACACCAGTGCCGTACCCGCGGTCGCCCCGTGCACCCACCCCCACGACGACGCCTTGCGCGCGGCCACGTATCCGCCCACCAGCGCGGCCAACCCCCGATACGCCAGCGACAACAACCCCAGGGTCCCCTCATTCAAAGGCGCCATCGCCGCCAAAACCGACTGCAAAATCGCCGTCCCCAGCATAAGTGCCAATCCCCAGACCATTCCGGTGCCCACCGCACGCATATTCAGACCCGGCGAAAACCTTATCCCGCTCTTCATATGGAGATCCCTCCTCAGGACAAGATTACGGGGCAGGCCCCTGAAA
>JARBUG010000079.1 GCA_029239785.1 Symbiobacteriaceae bacterium
GGCGCTGGGCGGCGTCTGGTTGCTTAACAACCTGAACGTCACCTCTCTCGACATGGGAGACCTGTTCCGGCTCTACTGGCCCGTGATCCCCATCTACTTCGGCCTGACGAGTATGGTCGAAGTGGCGTTCCGGCCCGGTGCCGGCAGCCGGGGCTTCCTGTGGGGCAGCCTGGCGATCAACCTGATTCTGACGCTGGTCTTCGCCGGCGTTCTGGGGAACATCAACGATTGGTGGTATGTCGAGTTGTCGCTCTTCTGGAAGGCGCTCTTCCCCGCCGTGCTGCTTTTCGTCGGCATCAGCATGCTGGGCGGCGGCATTCGCCGGCCCGGTGCGAAGACGTACCTCGCCATCATGTCGGGCAGTAAGGATGCGCGCACGACCTGGGACGATCTCTCCATCATCAACATCATGGGCGGCTCCACTATCGACCTGTCGCAGGCCGGTCTGCCGGATAAGGATGTGCTGATCGATGTGCACGCCATTATGGGCGGCGGCGACCTGCGGGTACCGGCGGGCGTAAAGGTTGTGTGCGAGCTGACTGCCCTGATGGGCGGCGCCAAGATCCTGGGCAAGGATGCGGGCGGCCTGATCTCTCGCACGGTGGTTGAGGCTGGCGAAGGACCCGTGATCCGGGTGCGTGCCCTGACGATTATGGGCGGCTTCGATGTGAAGGTCGGGCCCAAGGGCTACGTTGCCTAGGCACCCTCAAGGGGTGCCGTAGCCCGTCAGGCGTGGGCCTAAGCTTGACCGGCCCATGCCGAGAGGGTATAACATGCGAAAGACCCGCCCTGCGAAGGGCGGGTCGCTTATTTACCTATGGTTGTCGGCCAGCAGAACCTTTCCAGTTTCGAGGATTCCCTTGATCTGTAGCAGCGGCAGCATGACGGCTGTCGTAAAGTAGACGATCTTCCAGGAGGCTGCGGGGCTGAGCAGCGCCGTCTCCAGGGCGCCCAGGCCGAGGAAGTTGTACAGCGCAAGGCCTGCGCAACTGATGTAGGTGAGCGCCACCAGGGCGGCGCCGATGCGGGTCCACCCGGCCAGCGACAGGGCCAGTCCTACGACGGGGAGCCCCAGCGCACAGGCAGCCAGGCCCGTTGCAGCGACCGGGGCGGGATTGGCGCCAATGCTGAGCGCCGCCGTGGCGTTAATGCCGGCGACGACCAGGTGGAGCACAATGGTGGGGACAACGGCGTGGAGCTGCGCCGGATCGGGCCGGGCCGAGACGTGCGCCCGCCGGGCCATTTTAAGCCGTACTACCGGTTTGATGCGCCTTCCCCCTTCCTATGGTCAAAGTGTAGCAGGGAAGGCGGGGCTGCGTTATCGGGACGGGTGCTGATTCTTGGAGGTCTGCGTCTCCGTTGGTGACCCTACGATTGGGGCGGTATGGCTGGCAGGCTGGGGTCTAGGCGGCATGGGTGCTTGGCGCTAGAATGAAAGGGCATGGCGCTCGTTTCGGGTCGGGAGGCGTTCTGTTTGGCGGATTCACTGCGGTATACGATTTGCTTCGTCTGCCACAAGGACCAGGTGTTACTGCTGAGGCGGCGGTTCCCGCCTTTGGCCGGGCTGCTCAACGGTGTGGGCGGGAAATTGGAGCCGGGTGAGGCGCCCCTGGCCTGTGTGCTGCGGGAGGTTGCGGAGGAGACCGGGATTGCGCTGCCCGAGGCCCGGTTCGGGGGAGTTGTGACCTGGGCCGGCCACACCTATGAGGGCAAGGCCGGGATGTATGCCTACACAGCCCAGCTCCCGCCCGGGACGGACCCGGACAAGGTCGCCGGGGAGACCGAGGAGGGCGCCCTCGCCTGGTACCCCATTGCCCAGGCCCTGGGCGGGGACCTGGACGTGGTCTCCAACATCCCGGGTTTCCTGCGGCCGATGCTGGCCGGGGCGGCCCCGGCCGAATATCACCTGAGCTACGAAGGCGACAGGCTGCTGGGTCAGGAGATCCTGCCCCTCCCGGGGTGACCGAACGTTGGTGCCGGATGTTTGGGGACGGCCGAAGGCCCCCAAACGAACAACCCTGGAGGGAATCCCCTGCCCACTCCCACAGGCGCCCAGTAGACCATAAGTATCATCTTTCACAACTAGGTAGACCCTGGCAGGGGCAGCGCGCCTCAAAAGGGAATTTATGCACTGATGCATACCACCCGCATGGAGGTGCATTTCCCCATGAAGCTTGCGCTCGCCCCTGACCGCTGCAGCGGATGCCGGGCCTGCGAGTTGGTCTGCGCTCTCGACAACTGGAGCGCCCTCAACCCGAAAAAGGCCGCCCTCCGCGTCCACGGTCACTTCCCGACCCCCGGCCGCTACACCGTCTCCATCTGCGACCAGTGCGGAACCTGCGCCGAAGTCTGTCCCACCAACGCCATCCAACAGAACGAACATGGCGCCTGGCTGATTAACGGCGAAGACTGCATCGGCTGCAACATCTGCGTGCAGGAATGCCCGCAGGGCGTCATGTACCTGCACGACGACAACGGCATGGTCCCCATCAAGTGCACCCTGTGCGGCAAGTGCATGGAGTTCTGCCCGACGGGCGCCCTGTACGACGCCGACGGCACCATTCCCACCCGGAGGTGATTCCCGTGATTCCCGGCTACGGCGGCAACATTCTGCGCATCGACCTGACCGGAAAGAAGGCCTCCGCCTCCCCCGTCCCCGAGCAGTGGAAGCGGGAGTACCTGGGCGGCCGTGGCTTCATCGCCCGCGCTTTCTGGGATGAGATCAAGCCCGGCACCGATCCCCTGGGCCCCGAGAACAAGGTGCTGATGGCCCCCGGCCCCTACACGGGCCAGTTCCTCTCCTCCAGCGGCAAGCTCCACATGGGCGCCCTCTCCCCCGCCACCGGCGGCTATGGCGACTCCAACATGGGCGGCCACTTCTCCCTCGAACTCAAGCAGGCCGGCATTGACCTGCTCATTCTGGAAGGCGCCGCCGAGACCCCCGTCACCGTCGTCATTGAGGACGGTAAGGTGACCTACCGCGACGCCTCCGCCTACTGGAACGAGACCACCTTCGAAACCGAAACCCGCCTCAAGCAGGAACTCGGCGAAGCGTGGCAGATCATGGTCATCGGCCCCGCGGCCGCAAACGGCGTCGTCTTTGCGTGCATTCAGCACGACTTCGGCCGCCAGGCCGGCCGGACCGGCGTCGGCACCGTCATGGCCTCCAAGAAGGTCAAGGCCGTCGCCGTCAAGGGCACGAAGGACGTCAAACTGCATGATGCCCGCCGCACCCTGGCCGCCGGCGAAAAGATGATGGATCAGGTCATGAAGCAGCCCGGCTTCACCGCCTGGCAGCCCTACGGCACCCCCGAAGTCGTCCCCTGGGCCTCCAGCCAGGGCGTCATGCCCACCCGGAACTTCCAGACCGGCGTCATCGAGGGGTTCCAGAACCTCGACGGCCCGACCATGAAGGCCAAGGTGACGGAGATCGACAAGGGCTGCACCAGCTGCGCCATTCCCTGCGGCAAGTGGGGCAAGGGCGTGCTGAACGGCAAGGAGAAGCCGCAGGAAGGGCCTGAGTACGAGTCGATCGCCCTGCTGGGCTCCAACCTGGGCATCACCGATATCCAGGCCGTCGCCTACCTGAATGGCGTCTGCGACGAACTGGGCCTGGACTCCATCTCCGCCGGCAACGTGGTGGCCTGGTCGATGGAGTGCTATGAGAAGGGCTTCCTCTCTGAGGAGGAACTCGGCCGCCCGATGCGCTTCGGCGATGCCGAAGCCGCCGTCGCCATGTTCCACGATATCGCCTACGGCCGTGGCTTTGGCCGGATTCTGGGCCAGGGCGTGCGGGCTGCCGCCACCCATGTGGGCCTGGGCACTGAGCGCTTTGCCATGCATGTAAAGGGCCTGGAGATTTCCGGCTACGAAGCCCGGTACGCTCCGGCCATGATGCTCTCCTACCTGACCTGCGACATCGGCGGCAACCACAGCCGGTCGTGGGCGGTCACCTTCGACGTGGCCACAGGCCGGGAGAACTTCGACGGCAAGGCTGAGCGGGTGATCTGGCTGCAGCATGTGCGGCCGCTGTTTGACGCCCTGGGCTGCTGCCGCTTCCCGTGGGTCGAGGCGGGCCTTGACCCCGAGAGCTATGTCGGCTTCATCGAGCCGATTACAGGCATGTCCTTCACGTGGGATGAGCTGCTGAAGGTGAGCGAGCGGGTCTGGAACCTGACCCGCATGATCAGCTGCCGGCATATCCCCGGCTTCGGGCGGGCGTTTGACAACCCGCCGCCCCGTTGGGTGGAGGAAGGGCAGGAGACGGGCCCCACCGCTGGCAAGCACTTTACCCGGGAGCAGGTCGATGATCTGCTGAACCGGTACTACAAGCTGCGCGGCTGGACTGAGGACGGCATTCCGACCCCCGGCAAGCTCGAAGAGCTGGGCCTGGGCTTCTGCGCTGAGGCAGCATGCAAGTAACAGTAAGGCTGGAGGGGCACCTTCGGGAGTTCTTTCCGAAGCTGCATGAGCCCCGCACCGTCGCATGCGAGAGGCCGATAACCGTGGCGGAGATTATCGAAGCCGTAGGTATGGCGGCATCGCTGCCCAGCAGCGTGCTCTGCAACCGGGTGCGGGTGGAGCGGGATCACGTTCCCGCCGATGGTGATGAGTTGGTGCTCCTGTCGCCCCTGGCAGGTGGATAGCGTCCAGGTACGGCGCCCGGTCAATTTTGACCGGGCGTCTTTTTCTGTCTCCCGACTTCGAACTTTAGGGTTGAATCATACGTATTGTACAGCAAAGGGGACGGGGGTGATGGCAGTGACCAAGCATCGGCGGTACCTGACGCGCAAGGAGATTCGGGTAGCACAGCGTGACGACGGACCCGCCACCGTCGAAGCGCTGCTGTCAGCCTTTCCGGAAGCGGCCCGCTTCACCGACGAAGAGGCAGAGGATTTCCTGCTGGTGGCCATCTACCTTGATTGGTGCAGCGTGGAGATGGCCCGGCAGCTGCTCCAGAAGGTGCGCATTGCGGTGCCGGCGGAGATCGCCTTTGATGCGTATCGCCTGGGAAGGCACCTTTTCCGGCACTGGGGTGACCCGGAGGTACGCCGGGCTGTGCTCGCCCGCGGCGTTATGGACTCAGACCAGGCGTTGATCGCACGGATCATCCGGCGCCGCAACGGGTACGAGATCGAGGACCTGGTCCGGCGCATGAGCTCCCCTGCCTTCTTCGCATGGGTGCGCCAGTTCGGCGCACCGGACCTGAATGAACTCGTCTGGGATCTGCTGAACGATAAAGAGCAAAGAGAGCACCGCACCCTCGTGTCGATGGCGAAGGTGATCATGCACCGGTTGATCACGGAGCCGGAGCCGCCGCGCCGGCCGACCCGCTGGGACCAGGAAAAACTGGCCCGCCGCCTCCACCTGCGGGACGTGCAAATGCGTGCCATGCGCAAGTCGGTCCACCACCTGCGCCGTGAGCGGAAGGCGCTAATGGTCTCCCTGCGGGAGCGCTCGCAACAGGAGCGGCCCGAACTCCAGGCGCTTGCCGCGCAACTGGCCGGCCTGCGGGCCGCCCGGGCAGCGGCGCAGGCGGCCGCAGCGGCTGAGTTGGCTGAGCACGCCCAACGCCAGGAGGCCGAGCTGCAGCGCCGGCGGACCGAGTTGGCGCATCTGCGGCAGGACCTGGCTGCCGGTCTTGCCGAGCGACAGTCATGGCTGACGGCCGGAAAGGGGGCACCGCGGTGACAACCTCAGACGACTGGCTCCTGGTCCTTCCGCAGGCCGACTCCTGGTCGGAGAAGGCGCAGAAAGCGCGGCAGATGGTGACCGCTGACCCGGTTGCCGCAGCAATTCCAGAAGAAGAAGCCGCCTGGTTCTACGTCATGGCGGACATGTTGCGATATGCAAGCCGAGAGAAGCAGGTTCGCTGGATTCGTCGGTTCGGCCTGCGCCTCGACAGCCCCAGTGAGCCGAACGTGCGCCGGGGCCTCCGCATGGTTCTCCGCCTTTGGCGGCAGGAGCCGAGGCGTTCGCAGGTCATTGAGTGGGCGAAGGGGATCTCCTACCCCAAGTACAAGAACGCCGCCGGTCGCGATTTCTGGACAGCCGAGCGTTTCACCGAGGCCCTGGCCGACGAGGAGATCGACATCACCTGGATCTGCGGCGTGGCCCGGGAGCTAGGCGTTCTGACTGAGGCTGGGGCCTTCCTGGAAGCACACGGGGCGGACGGCCGTATCGATGAGTACCGCTACTGCTGTGACGTTGGGCGGCTGACCATGCGTAAAGTTGTCTATCCGGAATCCGAAAAGAGACCAGCCCAGCAGGAGGAGACGGCCGCGGCAGTTCAGGCAGCGGCGGAAGCGCTCACCGACCTGGCTGAGAAGGAGCGGAAGACCAGCGCCCTGCGGCAGGACGTTCGTCGGCTGGAGCGCGACCGGAAGCTGCTCAAGGAGCAAAACCGCCGCCTGACGCAGGAGCAAAAGGCCGAGGTGTCGCAGGCACGGGGTGAAGTGGCAGCGGCGGAGCGGGAGTTAAGGGAGTTCCAGGCTGCACACCGGGCTGCCCTGGCCGAGCAGGAGCGCCGGTTCCAGGCGGAGATGGCGGCGATTGCGAAGCAGATTCGTGAGGCGCGGGAGGAATATGCCCTGACGCTCAGGGAGCAACGGGTGGTGCCGCTTCTAGCGGGACGGACCGTGCGGGTGGTGGGGGCAGAGGGTGACCTGACAGCCCCACGGGCGCAGGTGGAGACGCTGGGCGCCCTGCTCGCCGGGGCGCCCGGGCCGGGTGCGGCGCCCGGCGACGAACCGACCGCCACGGTCGACGCCAGCGGCGGCCTCGCTGCACTGGAGCGGCAACTGCGCTCGCTGGCCCTGGGTGAGATTCACATCAAGTGCGACGGGAACTGGCGCAAGAAAATGGGCCGCTTCGGCATATCGAGTGCGGCGTTCGAAGTCCTGCAGGGTGGCCGCTCCATCTACCAGGAGGGGCGCCCGGTCAGCTGCGGGCCGCTCACCAGCCCGGTCATGTCTGAGTATGCGGCCATCATTATGGCGCTGAACTGGGTGGCACGGGCCAGGCCGGCGGCGAGAAGCCGGATTCTGATCTGGTCGGACTGTAAGTACCTTGTCGATCACATCAACGGTACAACGAGTCTGGAGCGGCAGCGGGGCTGTGCGACGCTAGACCGCCACCTGCTCCGCCTGCTGCGCCGGGTGGAGCGCATGGGCTACCCGGTCACATTGACCTGGGTGCCCCGGGCCAATGTACACGCCATGGACCGGCTCTGCGCGGCGACCTACTACCGGACAACCTGGTACCACCGTCGGGAGAAAGGGGCGAAATGGCCGACGCTGCCCCTGGAGCAGTTCCTGCGAGAGGCGTGCAAATGAAAAGACCCCCGCTGCCCGGGCTGAACTGGGACCCTCTTGGTGGACACCTCAAGTGTCCCCCAGGAGGGTTCTTCTCTTTTTTGAGGTATTAAAGGCTTTGCTGGAAAGTGAGGTGGTCTGGATGGCGGCAAGAGTGTTCGACCCCGAAACTCGAACGAAGATCCTGCAGAATAGGAACGTGCTCAAGGTCGGTGAGACGAAGATCACATACTGCCCCGATTTTAAGGTCAGGGCTGTGCGCGCGTACCTGGTCGAAGGAAAGACTCCAGTAGCCATTTTCCTTGAAGCTGGATTCGATTTGGATCTTATTGGGCATGAGACTCCTAGGTACTGCCTTAAGGACTGGAGAGCGACGTATCAGCAGCGGGGCGAAGATGGGTTAAGGCAGGACCAGCGAGGTAGGCAGGCTAAGGGGCGGCCAGCCGAGCAGGAGCTGACGGCTGAGGCGAAGCTTCGCCGAGCCGAGGCAAGGATCAGATACCTTGAAAAGGAGAACGAGCTGCTAAAAAAACTCGACGCGATAGAAAGGGGCGTGGTTGACCAACCATCGGAGAAGTACACACTTATTCAAAACTTGGTGAGGACGGCGGGTGGAGAGTTCACGGTTCTCTATCTCTGTAACGTTGCTGGCGTAAGCCGCAGCGGTTATTATCGCTGGTTGAAATCGGCACCCAGTCGTCTTCAGAGTGAGGCTGCGGATTACGAGCAGCATCTGCTCATTAAGGACATCTTCGAGAAGAAGAAGCGCAAGTCTGGGTGGCGCGTAATCAGGATGAATCTAGAGCGGCAAGGCATCATCATGAATCCTAAGAAGATCAAACGACTCATGAAGAAATATGGCCTGACTGCCCAGGTCCGCCGCAAGAATCCGTACAGGCAGATGGCGAAGGCCACCCAGGAGCACAGAACAGCACCGAATGTCCTTCAGCGCAGATTTGGCCCCAAGACACCCTACAAGACCTTTGGCACCGATATTACATACCTGTATGACGGTAATGGACAGCGATCGTACCTGTCCGTACTCCTGGATATGGCCACTGGCGAGATCATGGCCCACAAAGTCTCTGCTTCTCTAGGGATGGATCTGTCACTAGAGGTCATCGCACAAGCCGCCAGCAGGCTTGACGACCGGGCCCTAGAGGGATCGCTGATCCACTCAGATCAGGGCTTCCACTACACACACCCGTTGTACATTAAGTACCTTGCAGAGCGCGGCATTGTCCAATCGATGTCAAGGAAGGGCAACTGCCTCGACAATGCCCCGACAGAATCGTTCTTTGGCCACATGAAGGATGAGATTGACCTTGCCGGCTGCCATACCCTCGATGACGTACGGTCTTTAATCGACCAGTACATTTACGAGCACAACCACTTCCGGTACCAATGGGAAAGAAAAAAGATGGCTCCTGTTGAGTACAGGAACCACCTTTTGGCCAGCTAAGGAACGGGGACTTTTCCGAGTGTCCACAAGACGGGGCTCAGTTCAGGCCGGCTGGCCTGGGGAGCGGGGGTTTTGCATGACTAGCCGTGGCTGCAGCTGCCGCCGGCGTCAAGGCCTTCCGTGGTCAGCTTCAGGGTGTCGGCCAGGTAGTCCTTCAGGACCTCGTGGGGGTCGCCCGTGGCGCCGAGAATTACGTTAATGCCCATTTGGGCGAACATGCCCTGGGCGTGGGGCGGCATGCCCCAGGCCACGACCTGGTTGACACCCAGCTTGGCAACAAAGACCGGGGGCGGGCCGCCGGGGCCGTGGCCCGGGTTGGGCAGTTCGGCCTGGTTGGTCACCTTGCCGTCTTCGACGTCGACGACGAGGAACTTTTCGCAGTGGCCGAGGTGAGCGGCGACCTTACCGTTTTCAACGGGGATGGCGATACGCATGTAGGTGGGGCCCTCCTTGGTGGGTTTGGTTACTGTAAGCATACCCGCGTTGACAGGCCTGAACAGTGACAGATATCACCAATCTTCCTGCGTCACAGCGGTATAGCGGTCGCGGTGGGCAATTTTGGGCTGAAAGCCGATGATCTCTCCGGAAGGCAGACGATGGGGGACGTAGGTGAGGAGGTCATAATCGACCGTCGGGTCGGGGATGCCCAGGGCCTTACCCAGGCTGGCCAACAACGCGTACCCGTCATGGTCCGGCTTGCCCAGAATTTCGGCCACGGCATCGGCCTGTTCGGGCCGGCCGCACAGCTCGGTCAAGATTTGTGCGTTCCCGCCCTCGGGCCCCTGCGCCTCCACCGCTTCCCCTGGCATCGCATCGTCTTCGTCCGTTTCAACCGAATCCTCATCATCGCTGATCTCGAAGTCACCGTCGCCGCCGAAGTAGTCCGGCATTGAGTTGTACGTATCGACGATGGCGCCCTGGTGGGCCAGCCAGTAGCAGAGGAAGTCGCCGTCATGCACGAGGAAGGTGATCGCGGTGCTCTTCAGCATCGCTGACAGCTTGGCTGCAACCGCTTCGCACAAAGACTCATCCTGGTTCTGCATGCGTGCGTCGTGCAAACCTACCCAGCCATCGACGGCCGGCGATACGAAAAAGGCCGGACCGCTGGAAACAGAGAACCCGCGCCCCCTGGCATAACTCGGACCCAGGACCTGCTTCGCTGCCTCCACCACCGCCGTCTGATCATCCGATCGAACAAATACGTTGACCAAGAAGCCACCCACTGCGTTGGTCCTCCCTCTGGCACTTCAGTGGTAGCAGAATTCATCACCTGTTTCGAATCCTCCTGCCAACTTTTCTGATAGGATAACAGGATAAACATCCGGAATGAGGAATTATCGAACTGTACTATACCTTTGCGGAGGGATTTGCCTGACTTTTCCCGTGTACATACCGGTGGGCCCCTACCAGATCCATCCGCACTTCCTATTTGAGACCCTGGCCTACTTCATTGGGTTCCGCCTCTACCTCTGGCTCCGGCGAGGCAGCGGCGACACCATTTCCGAGTCGACCCGCTGGTGGGTGGTAGCCGGTGCCACGGTGGGCGCTGCGCTTGGCTCCAAAGTCCTGTACTGGTTCGAGCAGCCGGCCCTGACCCTGGCCCACCTGACTGACCTCACCTACCTGATGGCCGGCAAGTCGATTGTCGGCGGCCTGCTGGGCGGCCTGGCCGGCGTGGAGCTGACCAAGAAGTGGATCGGTGAGAGCCGCTCCACCGGCGATCTCTTTGTGATTCCCCTGGCGGCGGGCATGGCCATCGGCCGAATCGGTTGTTTTCTGACTGGCCTGGCCGACCACACCCACGGTGTTGTCACCGCCCTGCCCTGGGGGGTCGACTTCGGGGACGGCATCGCCCGGCACCCGACCCAACTCTACGAGATGGCTGCTCTGGCCGCCATCGCGCTGTGGGCCGGCGCCCGGCGGCGGACAGCCGTGCAGAGCGGCGACATCTTCAAGGGGTTCATGATCCTGTACCTGCTCTTCCGGTTCGGGGTGGAGTTGATCAAACCTGACCCAAGGCCATACCTGGGCCTGTCAGGCATCCAGGTGGCCTGCGTTGGCGGGCTTCTCTACTATTTGCGGGATCTCTCCAGGGTTCTGCTGCGCAAACGAAAGGATGAAGCCGCACATGGCTGACCGGGTGCGCCCCTACCTCTTCTACGATGTGGCGGTATCGATCTGCTCTGCCTGCTTCCGGCGGATCGAGGGGAAGATCCTGTTTGAAGATGGCAAGGTCTACATGACCAAGCTCTGCCCGGTCCATGGCCGGGAGAAAGTGCTGATGGCGGACGACATCGATTACTACAAGCGCTGCCGGGAGGTCTTCATCAAACCGCCGGAGCAGCCCAATCACTATCAGACGCCCATTCGCTACGGGTGCCCGTACGATTGCGGCCTCTGCCCCGACCATGAGCAGCACTCCTGCCTCTCCCTGGTCGAGGTGACCGACCAGTGCAACCTGGCCTGTCCCATTTGCTACGCGGCGAGCGGCCCGCACCGGCCCGGTTTCCGGAGCCTGGAGCAGATCGAGCAGATGTTGGACGCCATCGTGCACAGCGAGCGGGAGCCGGATGTGGTGCAGATTTCGGGCGGCGAGCCGACGATTCACCCCGATTTTTTCGCGATCCTGGATGCGGCCAAGGCCCGGCCCATCCGCCACCTGATGGTGAACACCAACGGCCTTCGGGTGGCGCAGGACCGGGAGTTCGTGCGGCGCCTGGCCGACTACATGCCCGGCTTTGAACTCTACCTGCAGTTTGACTCCTTCGAGCGTGATGCTCTGATGGAACTGCGGGGCGCCGACCTGCGCCGGGTCCGGGAGCAGGCCCTTGCGCATCTGAACGAGTTCGGCATCTCCACAACCCTGGTCGTCACTTTGAAGAAAGGGCTGAACGACCACGAGGTGGGCAGGATTATCGATTACGCCGTGCAGCAGCCCTGCGTTCGAGGCGTCACCTTACAGCCGATTCAGGCAGCGGGCCGCCTGGAGCAGTACGACCCGGCCACAGACCGGCTGACGCTGACCGAAGTGCGCCGGCGCATTCTGGAGCAGACGAGCCTCTTCCGTCCGGAGGATGTGATACCCGTCCCCTGCCACCCCGATTCGCTGGCCATGGCCTACGCCCTGAAGCTAAACGGTCAGATCCTGCCGCTGACGGGGATGATCGATCCGCAGATTCTGATCGAAGGCGGGCGCAATACCATCGTTTTCGAGGAAGATACCGAAGTGCGGGAGCGGATTTTCAAGCTGTTTGCCACCAACCATTCGCCAGAGTCGCAGGCGTGCAGCCTGAGCGACCTGCTGTGCTGTCTGCCCAAGGTGGCGGCGCCGGAGGGGCTGACCTACCAGAACGTCTTCCGGGTGCTGATCATGCAGTTTATCGACGCTCACTCGTTCGATCTGCGGTCGGTCAAGAAGAGCTGCGTGCATATCGTTCATCCGGACGGCCGGCTGATTCCGTTTGATACCTATAACCTGTTCTACCGGGACGGGCTGGAGGCCGAGCGGCTGGCGCCAATTCGCCGCTCGCTGGAGGCAGCCGGCATGGCGATTGGCCCGAAGGGAGGGTGCGGCTGTGAATGATCCGGGCAACCAGAGGCCGCAGGGCAGCGAAACCGGCGACGTGATGTTTGGGATGGGGCTGACCCTCCTGGCCCACTTGCTGCAGATGCCGCTGAGCTTTCTGACCGGCGGCATGAACCTGATTGCAATTGGGCTGACGCAGTTGCTCTACGTCATTCCGGGGATCATCATCGCCTCCCGGAAAGGCCGCAAAGGGATCGTCAAGGGCATCATCATTATGGCGGCGATCACCTTCCTGTTGAATGCCGCCTGCTGGGGCTTCATTATGGTCGCGCTCTCGGGCCTCTAATCGCCGTCATGCGAGAATCCACCGGTGCAGTTGGGCCAGGACCTTGCCGGCGCAGCCGGACTGGTTGCACAGGATCACCACATCCAGGTCATGGAGCGGGTAGTACATGACCCGGGCGCTGACGCCCGGGTCTTCCCCGGTGTGTCCGTACCGCATGATGTGGTCCCCCGCCGCCAGGATATACAGACCGTACCCGTAGCTAATCTGCGGAACGACACTGACCCGGGGGGTGCGCATCGCGGCTGCCCACCCGGGGCTGATCAGCTTGCCCCCGCGCAGCGCCCGCAGGAACCGGGTCATGTCCTCGGCCGAGCCAAAGGCGCCGCCGTCCGGGGCCCCATAGGGCGGCACTGAGAAGATGTTCCGCCGCCAACCGGTGACGGCCCCGCCCTCTTCCCGCGGGGGCAGGTAGCCTTCGGCAACTCGCGCTCGGACCACATCGAACGGGATGAAGTCGGCATCGGTCATACCAGCACGGGCGAAGATATTCTGGCGCACATAGTCGAAGTAAGAGAGGCCGGAGGCCTTCTCGATGAGCAGGCCCAGCAGTATGTACCCGGCGCCGTTGTACTCGAACTGGGCGCCCGGCGCAAACCGGGCCGGTTTATCCGCAAAGAGCGGCACGAAAGACGCGACATCGGCCAGGCTCTGCCGGGGGAGGCTGGAGACCAGTTGTTCCAGGAGATCGTCGTCGTCGTCATCGAAGTAGTCGGCAATGCCCGAGGTGTGAGTGAGTAGGTGGTGAACCGTCACCTCCGTGGCGATGGCACGGCCCTCCAGCCCCAAGTACGGAGCGACCTGGGTATCCAGCGCCAGCCGACCCTGCTCAATCAGTTGTAGGACGGCAACGCTGGTGAACATCTTGGTGACGGAGGCGAGGCCGAAGATCGTGTCCATAGTGTTGGGCACCCGAAAGGCACGGTTCGCCAAGCCGAAGGCCCCGGCGTACAGTGCGAAATCTCCCTGGCGGATGGTGACCACGCCGGAGAATTCACCGGCGTCACTCATCTGTTGAAGAAGTTGGTGCATCTTTTGCTGCATCATGGGACCTCCTTGAGCGGTCTGACAGGCGTCATTGGCTCAGGGACCACTTGATCTGGAACTCGAGTTCTTCTTCCTCGTCCGACCGTTCGTGCTCAACGGTGAACTCGGCTCTGACCGGCACGTAGATGCGCTCGCCGGCCACCTTGATTTCAAAGCGCTCGCCATTCTCGATCGCGTCGGCGAGGCGGCGCAGTTTGGCCACGAACTCTTCCTTCGGGTAGTTCTTTTCGACGTCCCGCGTCGGTTTCTCCCCCATCGTGGTTGGTCACACCCTTCTAAGCTTTGGCAGATAGGATTCCACCTCTTGTTGATCAGATCCTACTACACTAATCTCTATCATGCTAGAATGATTGGCGATTAGCAGGTTCGCAATGCGTAAACATCCCCGGCAGGAGTTCAAATCCTCGGCCAGAAGCCCATCACCGAGGGTGGTCTGCTACTTGCCGGCCGCCGGGTGCGTTGCGGTTGGGGGCCGCGGGCGTCGGATCGGGCGCCATGGCGGGCCCGGATGACACCTCGTACGCCGTATTGCCTAAGGACGTCAGGTCGGGCTTTTCAGTTGCCCGGCTCACGCTCCGGCCTTTGTGGTAGGTTAAAGCGCTTAGATCCGCAGACGCTGTCAAGAGAGAACGGTGTCATCTCGCGGTCCACCCGCCGAACGTTCAAATCCGTTCGTGAACCGAGCGACCAAACACCTGCTTCGTGCGGCTGTGCGAAACGTTCTCAATCCGTTACGATTGGACCGTACCCGATTCGCCGAAGAAAACAAGGAGGCGATCGAGAATGGTCTGGTTACAACTCGCACTCGTTTTGTTCTTTCTCTACCTGGGCGCCCGGCTCGGTGGCGCCGGTCTCGGTATCATGGGTGGTCTTGGTCTGACCGTCCTCGTCTTCATCTTTAAGCTGCAGCCGACCTCTGCCCCGATCGACGTGATGCTGATGATTCTGGCCGTGGTCTGCGCCGCTGCGGCGCTCCAGGCTGCCGGCGGCCTCGAGTACCTGGTCCGGCTGGCCGAAAAGGCCCTGCGCAAGAATCCGAGGCACATCACCTTCATGGGCCCCATCGTCACCTGGCTCTTCACCTTCTTCGCCGGCACCGGCCATGTGGCGTACTCGGTCCTGCCGGTCATCGCAGAAGTCGCCCGTGAGACCAAGATTCGGCCCGAGCGGCCCCTCTCCATCTCCGTCATCGCTTCGCAGTTCGCCATCACCGGCGGTCCGATCTCTGCGGCGATGGTGGCCATGCTCTCCATGACCGGCGAAAAGGGGATGACGCTGGTCAAGCTGATGGCGGTGACCGCACCGGCCACCTTCCTCGGCTGCATGGTCGCTGCGGCGGTCATGAACTTCTACGGCAAGGAACTGAAGGATGACCCCGAATACCAGCGCCGTCTGGCCGCTGGCGAAATCACCACCGCTCCCGCCCGCCCTGCCGGTATGCCGGCCATGGTCAGCCCCGAGCCCGAGCCCGGGGCAAAGATGGCCGTCGGCATCTTCCTGCTGGCTGCCGTCAGCGTGGTCGTGCTGGGCGCCTTCCCGGAACTGCGCCCCGCCTGGACCGTGGCGGGCAAGCTGACCCGTCTCTCCATGGCCGATGCCATTCAGATGGTGATGCTGACCGCTTCCGCGGCGATCGTGCTGCTGGCCAAGGTTGACCTCGGCAAGATGATGAAGGGCAACGTCATGAATGCGGGTATCACCGCCGTCATCGGTATCTTCGGCATCGCCTGGATGGGCGACACCTGGTTCCAGAACAACGCCGAGTTCCTCCAGGGCGGGCTCAAGTCGATGGTGACCGGCGCCCCGTGGCTCTTCGCCTTCGCCCTCTTCTTCATGTCGGTGCTGGTCAACTCCCAGGCCGCGACCACCCGGGCGATCATGCCGCTGGGCATCGCACTGGGCATCCCGGTGCCCCTGCTGGCGGCCATGTTCCCGGCGGTCAACGGCTACTTCTTCATTCCGAACTATGGCCCGATCATCGCTGCGATTAACTTTGACACCACGGGTACGACCAAGATCGGCAAGTATGTGCTGAACCACAGCTTCATGCTGCCGGGTCTGGTGGCGACGGTCGCCAGTGTGCTGATCGGGTTTGTGATGCAGGCGATTGTGTTCTAAATAGGGATAAACAAAACCCGCCCGGGCAAACCGGGCGGGCTTTTTGTCTTAGTAATTCTCGACGAAGATCTCGAAGTAGCCCTGGTCGTAGAGGCAAGCCGGACAGGCCTTCGGGGCGAAAGTCCCCTCATGGATGTACCCGCAGTTCCGGCACTTCCAGAAGACCTTGTCGCCCTTCTTGAAGACCGCACCGTTCTCCAGGTTCTCCACCAGCTTGGCGTACCGCCGCTCGTGGGCCTCTTCGGCCCGGGCGATCATGCGGAACGCGGCCGCGACTTCGGGGAAGCCTTCCTTGGCAGCTACCTCGGCGAAAACGGGGTAGACGTCAGCCCACTCCTCATGCTCGCCGCCCGCAGCGGCCTTCAGGTTATCCAGGGTGTTGCCGAACGCCACGGGATAGCCCGCGACCACCTCAACCATGGCCGGGGTCTGGCCCTTCAGGCCTTCGAGCATCAGGTTATAGAAGCGCTTCGCGTGCTCGGCTTCGTTGTCGGCCGTCTCCAGGAAGAGCGCCTCGATCTGCTTCAGGTTCTCGCCCGCTGCCACGGAAGCGAAGTAGGTGTACCGGTTCCGGGCCTGGGATTCGCCGGCGAACGCCTTCATCAGGTTCGCCAGGGTTTGCGTGCCATGCAGGTTCTTCATGTTTCGTGCTCCTTTGTAGGCTGGGTATGTATGTCCATATGTGAATCATATCACCAGTACTTCCCTGGTGGAATACGCTCCCGCGACTAGCCCGCGGCCCCCCGATCGGAGGGGTGCGGCTTGGGCAGGGTGATCTCCTTTCCGGGGGCGGATGGGGCGCCGCACCAGTGGGATGATAAAGGATACTTGCCAGGCTCACGGGAAGGAGCGGCCTGTATGAATCTGATCGAAAGCCTGCTCGGTCTGCTGACCAAGGAGAACAAGCCGTTGCATGTGGGTGAAGTGATGGGCCTGTGGAAGCTGATGCTCACCTTCGAGCACGGGCGCACCATGGTTACGGCGTTCCTCAACCACACGGCGGACGCGGAACTAAAACGTTTGATGGAAAGCTACCTCAGCGACTTCGCGGAACCCTGGGTGAAACGCCTGGCCGAGTTCATGAAGAACGAAGGGATTCAACTCCCATCGGCGGGCGCGCACAAGCCCAAGGCCAACGAGAGTGAGATCCCCACTGGGGCGAAGTTTACCGATGCGGAGATCGCTACGTTTCTGACGGCAAAGGCCAGGGCTGGCACGGGGATCGTTCAGGAAGCGATTTTGGAGTGCATGAACTATCGCCTGGCTCAGATGCTGATGGAGCTGGAGGTTGCATCGTACCGGCAGGCGTTTGTGCTGCGTGAGACGGCAGAGAAGCGGGGCTGGGTGCAGCGACCGCCCACTTGGCATGGGCGAAGCCGGCCCCAGGCTGACTGACTTGGGCGCCTGATCGAACGGATTGTCGCTATAGCGTGGTCTACTGCATGACCGCTTTCCGTGATGAGGGGATGATGGGTTGAAGCTTCGGCTTGTAGGTCCCGCCTGCCGTCGGGTGCAGGCTGCGCTTGACGATGCGCTTACTACGGGTGAACTGCACCTCCCGCCCGAACTGGTGGCTCACGTGGAGCAGTGCCCCGGGTGTGCGGCGTCGGTTGAGCATGTGCGGGCGCTGCTGCACCGGCTCCGGTCAGCGGCGGCCGGGCTGCCCATGGCGTTGCTGCCGGGCACGGTGGACCGGGTGCTGGAGACGACCGCAGGGATCGTGCCCGCCCGGGTGGGCGTGCGGCCCACGTGGTTCCTGGGTCAGGTGGCGGCTTTGGCCGGCATTCTGGTGGTGCTGGTGGGGCTGCTGGTCGGGCTGATGGGGTTGGTGATCTATCTGCTGGGCACCGCGTTCCAGTCGGCGTGGCAGCCAGCGGCGCAGGCGCTGTTGAGTTCGCCCGGGGTCTCCCTGCTGTTTGAGCGTGAGATGCATGTGCTGCTGTATCGGGATTGCGTGAAGTACCTGTGGTTGCTGGTGCCGTGGGGCGCCCGGGGGGTAAACCCTGCATACCTGGATGAAGAGAGCTCTGCCGGGACTGCCACCGGCAGGGCTCTTGTGCTGGTGGGACTCGCTTAGCAGCCCAGCGTTCTCACCGCGCCGCCCCAAGTGCCAGCAGCAGCTCAGCAACGCTCTCCTCGGGCCGGCGCCCCGCCGTATCGATTACGACCCGGTCCCGATCCCACGCATCGTACTCGCGCCCCACGACCTGTGCCCAGGTCGGCAGTACCAGCCCTGGCACCGTGCTGGGCCGCTCCTCGACCCGGCGCCGATGCTCCTGCTGGTCCGAACAGATTACCTCAATCTCCACAAAGGGGACGCCCGCCGCCCGCGCCACGCCGCGCCAGGCGCTGCGCGTGACCGAGAGGGGGTTGACCGAGTCGGCAACCACCTCCAGCCCCAGTCGGAGGTTGTCCAGCGCGACGTCGTAGGCAACCATGTATCCTGCCGGCCCGAGGTCCCTGAGGCCGAAGCCGCGCAGCGCCTGCTCGATGGTGTCAATCCGCAGATGAAGGGCCTTCCGTTCTGCGGCAAGCCGCAGAGAGAGTGTTGATTTGCCTGTGCCGGGTAATCCGCCGAAGATGTATAGCATGGTGAGTCGGCCTCCTTCTCGGGCATCCTCCAGGGAGTTCTCGGGGGATGAGAGATGTCCTTCCGGCAAGGTGTCGGCAAGATGTCAGCAAGGGGTCGGCTTGGTGTCGGCATGGTTGCGGCATGGTTGCGGCTTGGTTGCGGCATGGGGGCTGGCTTGGTTGCGGCTTGGTGTCGGCTTGGTGTCGGCTTGGTGTCGGCATGGTTGTGGCTTGGTTGCGGCATGGGGGCTGGCCTGGTTGCGGCATGGGGGCTGGCTTGGTTGCGGCTTGGTTGCGGCACAGTGCCGGCAACCTGGCGGCTTCACCTCTGCACAGTGCCGACATGGGTGCGGCGGGGTGCCGGCCCTGTTGCGGCCCGGGTCCTGCCTGAGATCTTGCCCGTTATCGGCGCTTGCCCGGGGGTACCCCCCCTGCCTGCGGGCGCTTTCGGACGTTTTTGCGCCCCAGAAGCTGCATAACGCAACGGCGATCTCGATTTCCTTATGGACATGATCAGGGTGCAGCTGGCGACAGCGATAGTTGGGCTCCTTCCCAGCGGAGCGATAACGCCGATGCCCGCCCCCGGCCTCGGGGGGCGGCGTGCCTGCCGAATGGCTGAACCGCATAGGCGGTGCCCTACCCGGGGATTATAGAAGCCCAGGGGGCGAGAGGCGCTTTCGGGCTACCGAAACAGGGTCTGCATCAGATGCAGGGTCACCTGGCTCAGGAGATCGATCACCTTTGGTATGGCGTAAGAGGCTGTGCTTACCAGGGCGGCAGTGTACAGTTTCTCTCGCACGGTAGATCACCACCTTTCCAAGGCTGACCCCCGCCCCTTGTACCCATAATCTACCATATCGAACCTGCGTTCTTTGTCAAACTACGCTGTCGAAAGATGAAAAGCGAGACCATGTGTTGGGCCACCACCTCTGCGACTTCCATGTACCGGCCCAGCATCTCCTCATCTTTGGCGAGTATGGGCGAAGGGGGCGCCCCCTGCACCTGACGCAATAGGCCCTTCTCGCGACGGGATCTACTTGAACCTGTGGGAGCGCTGCCGGAGGAACGGGCGGCTTTCAGGGGCGTTGCTGCCGCTGTTATAGACGCCGGGGGCACTATCTCGGGCAGATTGGGTCACCACAGACAAGGGATGTTGCGTAGACGCTTCGTTATTGGGCTGGGCGTTATGTGTAGGTCCGGGACATTTTTTGCCGCTGATGACGCTGATGAAGTTTTGGCCCAGACCGTGAGGGATTTCGAACTTCGTATACCTTGGTCTCGTACCTGAGGTAAAACACCCGGGACGTGAAGCGCCTTGATCACAAACGCCTTGCTCGAACAATCAGCTAAGTATCAGCATTTATCTGCGTCATCAGCGGCAAAAAAGTTGTCCGGAATCCCGCGCCCCTCGTGGCCGCGACAAGAAGCGGGCCGAAGCACAAAGCCCAGGGCGCACCCTGGGCTTGCATACTGATACGGCCTTATGCACGCTCGAACATTTCGTCAACATGCTGAGCCCCGCCGGAGAGTAACCTCCGGCGGGGCTCGTCTGTTCAGCCAGGTATCAGGTTGGGACCCTAGTAGGGCAGAGCCTGGGCCAGGCGGGTCAGAATGGCGGCCTGCTCAGCGGTCAGCGCCTTCCCGCTCTGGGCGGCTACCTCGTTGATGAATGCCTTCACCATGTTGCCCGCCGGCCCGGTCTTGCCCTGGGCGGCCTGCTTGGCGGCATTCTCCAGCTTCGTGCACAGCGAATTCGCGATGCCCTTGTTGCCAACGAACTGCTGCGTCAGGCTGCACAGGCTGGCGTTGGTCACAGTGACCGTAAAGCTGACCGTGCCCGTCGCGGCGTTGCCCGCGTTGTCCACGGCGCTGGCCGAGAAAGTGTTGGCGCCGAGCGCAAACATGTACGCAGGCCCGCTCACGGTGGCGCACGTGCTCGATGCCACGCCCGAGAGGTCATCAGATGCGGTGCAACTGATGGCCACCTGCTGGTCAACGCTGTACGTACCGGCATTACCGCTGTAGGTCACAGTGGGCGCCGTCTTGTCGATGTTGATGCCGGAGACCGTGGCGCTGGCCGTGTTACCGGCGTTGTCAGCCGCGGCGCCCGTGACGCTCTGACCGGCGCCCTCGCCCAGGGTCTTGGCCTGGCCGCACGCAGCCACACCCGACAGGGCATCAGCGCAAGTGAAGGAGACGGTCACGTCAGCGTTGTACCAGCCGGCGCCGTTGGCGGCACGGTCCGGGGCGCCGCTGATGGTCGGGTCCGTGGTGTCGATTTGCACGGTCGCCTTCTGCGCTGCCTCGGCGTTGCCGGCCGCATCGACGCTCCAGTACATGATGGTGTGGATGCCTTCGTCGGCGAGCGTGAAGCTGCTGCCGAACTGTTGGGCCCCGCCATCGACGGTGTAATAGGTGGCGGCCACGCCCGACAGGTTGTCCAGGGCGGACAGGGTCACGGGCACGGCCTGGTTCTGCCAGGTGGCGGGCGCCGCGATGGTCGTTACGGGCGCCGTCTTGTCGATGTTGATATCGGAAACCGTGGCACTGGCGGTATTGCCTGCCTTGTCGGCGGCTTCACCAACCACGCTCTGGCCAAAGCCCTCGCCCAGGGTCTTGGCCTGG
>JARBUG010000080.1 GCA_029239785.1 Symbiobacteriaceae bacterium
AGCGCATCCGCTACCTGAAGGAAAAGCAGATCTACACCATCGGCCGGATCGTCGTCTACGCCGACCCGCTCCTGGGCCGGAGCCGTCCCGACATGGCCATACTGGGCGGCAGCTTTGTCGATACCCGGGGCATTCGGTGGCCCGACCCCTATAACCAGCAGGTCTGGGCATACAAGGTGGCCGTCGCCAGAGAAGCAGCCCGCGTCGGTTTTGACGAGATTCAGTTCGACTACATTCGTTTTCCGGAGCATCGCATCGATGGCTACAACTACCAGGTCCCCGTCGAGCAGCGGACCAAAGCGATTGAGGGCTTCCTGCGGTATGCACGGGCGGAACTGGCGCCCACGGGCGTCTTCGTCGCCGCCGACGTGTTCGGCCTGACAACCTCCGTGGAAGTTGGCGACGACATGGAGATCGGGCAGGACTACGCCGGCATCGCCGAGGTCGTCGACTACGTGCTGCCCATGGTCTACCCGAGCCACTACGCCCCCGGCACCTATGGCATCGCCGATCCGAACAGCCAGCCCGGCCAAATCGTCTACGAGTCGCTGGTCGCGGCCCAGAAGCGAACCTGGGAGATGGATCCTTCCCTGCACCGCCCCTGGATTCAGGATTTCGACTATGGCAAGCACTACACCGCCGCCGACATCGAAGATCAGATCCTCGGTCTGGCCCGGGCGGGCATCTACCAGTGGATTCTCTGGGACCCCAACAACCTGTACACCCGGGGCGTAAACTACGGCATCGCCGGCAAGCGCGGCCCGGCGGGGGCCTGGCGGGCCGAGTACGAGCAGGAGCTTTTGGCCGCCCGGGCGCTGGTCGCATCGGGTGAGTGGCGCATCGATTGTACCGGGCAGGCCGGCTGCGCCCGTCTGGTTGATTGATGCAGGGCTGGTTCTGCAGGTTTGGACGTACCACGTGAGGGTATAAGTTTCGCCGGATGAACGAAATAACGAGGGGATTTTTGAAATCCCCTCGTTTCTATTCTCGTCTAGTATATGGGTATAAAATACATCACCCCCATAAAACCGCTGTTGGCGGTCGAAGCCTCTGGCAATCGGGGGTCCCTTTGCAAAGGAGCGAGCTAGTCAACTATGAAGCGGTTTCCGATCTCTACCCATACGACCACGCGGATCCTGTTAGGCGCGCTCACTGCTGTCGGGCTGTTCGCTTTCGCGGCACCTGCCTCCGCTGCCACCGCGTATCCCATGGGCACTGTGAACCTGCGCAGCGGCCCCGGCACGCAGCATACCATCATCACCACCATCTCTGACGGAGAGTCGGCGACCGTACTGGACCATGTGGGCGACTGGCTGAAGGTGCGCACGCCGGCGGGCGTAGTGGGCTACATGGCCGACTGGGTGACCCGGGTGGCTGAGGACCCGGTGGTGCCGGCGACCACCCCGCCGCCGGCGGGGGAGCCCGGCCTTCCCGGGCTGGTGAAGGACGTGCAGGCGGTCAGAGCGACCGGGCTCTACAACGGCCGGAGCCCGGAGTACGACTGGCTCGGATCGGTGCGGGCCTGGGAACACCTGACCTACCTCGATTCCGCCGAGGGCTGGATGAAGGTCGCCACCGCCGATGGCACCCAGGGCTGGATTGACGGTTCCCGCGTCCTGCTGACCGACAAGAACCTCGACTTTTCCCGCCGGGCGCTCTACGGGGCGCGGGAGGGCGACTGGTCGATGACCTACCTCAAGGTGCGCGAGGTCGTTCCCGGGGGCACCGGCCTCGCCCTGCGCAGCGGCCCATCGGCCACCGCCGGGGTGCTGTCTACCCTTGCCCAGGGGGCGCCCATGAAGCTGCTGCAGATTCCGGCCGGCGAGTACGTGCAGGCCATGCTGGCCGACGGCACCACGGGCTGGGTCTCCCGCAACTGGATCAAGCCGGTGGCCCCGCTGCCTGAGGAGTCGGTGCGCCTGAGCCAGGTGAGCCGTGGCGTGCTGCGCCTCGAAGTGACCGGCCAGGCAGCCGGTGTGAAGGCGGAAGGCGGCCTGCTGAGCGTCGCCCTGCCCGCAAACGCTGCCAGGGGCGCATACCTGGAGGTCGGGCAGTTTGGCGTGACCGACATGGCGTTCACGCCTGACGGTCTTTCTGTCGGCTTCGAAGGCGAGGTCCGGCATCAGGTGGTCAGCCAGGCCGGGGGCACGCTGGTGCTGGAGATTCGGCCGGTGGTCGAGCAGGTGCAGCGGGCAGCGGCGGCGGACCGCGAAATCTACCGGCTGACGATGGGTGGCACTGTGGAGCCGGTGATCCGGCGGGAGGGCGCCTACGTGGCGCTGGACCTGTTCGGCGCAAGATTGGCTCCGGGCCTGACCCTGCCCGACGGGGTCTCCGTCGCGGCCGACGGGGGCGGCGTCACCCTGCGGGTGCTCTCCAGCAAGGCTTTTGCCGTGAAGCGGCGGGATGACTTCTTGGACCTGGAACTGCTGAGCCCCGGCCTGATTGGCAAGACCGTGGTGGTCGACCCGGGCCACGGCGGCATCGAGACGGGCGCCATCGGGCCCACAGGGCTGATGGAGAAGAACGTCAACCTGACCATCGGGCTGAAGCTGAAGACGCTGCTGGAGGCGGCCGGCGCCAAGGTGGTTATGATTCGCACGGCAGATACCCGCTGCGCGACGCCCGAGCAACTGGCCCCGTACCCCACGCTCGATGAGAAGCTCCGGGCCGACCTGGGCTGCCGGGCCAATACGTCGGATACCGCCGGGGCCGATGCCTTCCTTTCGATTCACAACAACGCCAGCGGCGACCGGGCCGTGCGGGGCACCGAGACCTACTGGTCGCAGGATAACCTGAACGCTCCCCGCAGTCAGGTCTTTGCCGGCCTGGTGCAGGAGGAGATGCTGAAGTCGCTGGGGCTGCGCAACCTGGGCGTCAAGGAGAACATCTTCTACGTGACGCGCTACACCGATGCGCCGGCAGTGCTGGCGGAGGTCGCGTTCCTGAGCAACAGCACCGATGAGGCGCTGCTGCGGCAGGATTCGTTCCTGACGAAAACAGCGGAGGCGCTCTACCGGGCTACTGCGAGGCTCTGGAACTAAAAGGATTCGCCACCCGCACCGTCGAACTTTCGAAGGAAAGGGGAAGGGGGTGGCGCCGTGCGGAGTCGTGGGCTGGCAGTGGGTCTGCTTCTGGCGCTGGCGCTGGCGGCCCTGCCGCCGGGGGCGGGGGTTGTCGCCGCACCCGTGGCCCCGCCCCCCGTGGCCCCGCCTCCGGCGGAACTCCCCCCTGAGGAGCAGGCCATCCTCGCTGAGCTCTTTACCCTGGGCAGAAAGCGCGATGAGGCCCGGGCCGCCATCCTTCAGGTCTCGCAAGAGATCGCCCAGACAGCCCAACGCCAGGCCGACGCCGCCGCCGAGCGCGGCCGGCTGGAAGCCCGGCGCAAGGAGCGGCAGGCCCAGCTTGCCCGCCGCCTGCGGGCCTACCAGGTGAACGGGCGGGGCGCCCCCTTCGCCGTCCTCTTCGGGGCTACCAGCTTCGTCGACTTCCTCGCCCGGCTCGACCTGGTCGGGCAAATTCTCGACCGCGACGCCAAGTTGCTGGCCGACCTCCGCTCGCTCAAAGAGGGGGTGGCGGCACAGGAGGCGGAACTCCGGTCCGCCTCGGAGCAGCTCTCCACCCTACGCACCACCCTGGCCAGGGAAGAAGCCGGGCTGCTCCTTGAGATTGCGACCCGCGAAGGAATTCTCGCCTCGCTCCAGGAGAAGCGGGCCGAAATGGAAGCCCGTCTGGCCAGCTTGGAGACTGCCTGGGAAAAGCAAGGCCAGCCCGTGCTGCTGGCCCTCGGCACCACGCTCAGCACGGTCGACCCGGCCACCTTCGAGCCCGACAACATCTCCTTCAGCCTCTGTCCCCCGGGCGCCACGGCGGTTATCTCCGCCGAAAATCTGACCCGGTTCTTCGCCCAGGTCAAGGAACTCCAGGGGCTTACGGTCCAGTTGGTGCCAGGCGGCGTGCTGGTCGCCGGCCAGTTCGACGGGGCGCCCATCCGCATCGGCGGGCGGTTCACCATCGCCGGGCAGACAACGCTCCGCTATGAGCCGGAGGAGATCCAAGTCCGCGAGTTCGTGGTGCCGCCCGAGTCCATCGCCGCCTGGCTCGAAGATGCCCACATCGACATCGACCTGAGCGGCATGGTCAACCCCTGGGTGCTGAAGAGCGTCGACGTCAACGGCGATGAGATCCGCCTGAAGGCTGGTATGAAGTAACACGCAGCAAATAAGCACGGCACCGGCGCTAGGCCGGTGCCGTTGTGTTTGCCCCTGCCCCTTCGTGCGTCGGCTGCATGGCAGCTCCCACCGAGGGGGTTTCGGTTTCGGGCTTCTCCGCCACCATCCGGCAGACCAGTTCCTCGGCCTCCAGCCAGGAATGGACCCGGTGGCAGTCATGGAAGTCCCGGTTGTACGGGTAGTCCAGCATAATCCGGGTGGCCGGATGGTTCCGCAGGTTCTTGGGCGCATCGTCGAACATGAAATCGCCCCGGACCAGGTCCTTGCGGTAGGTCACCACAATGTTCCCCTTGGGCACCATGGGCAGATGCCGCTGGACCCAGCGCATCTTGTCGCCGGCCGCCTCCTTGGGGCTTGCTGTTACCACCACCAGTTCGCAGACCCGTTCCAGGCGGGAGAGCGACTCAACGCAGCCGTCGATCGGCTCCAGGTCGGCAAAGAAGCCGGGGCGGTTCAGGTAGTGGTAGATCCGCTTGCCGCACTCGGGCTTAACGAACCGGTGCCACTCCCACGCAACGATATCGTTCTCGGTCAAACTGTCATGGTAATCCCGATTGTAGACGGCCAGCCACTTCTGCATCAGGTTGCAGCAGATGCCATCCAGATCGAAGAGAAAAACCGGTTTTGTCACGTCTTGTCTCCCTACTGCCAAAAGGAATTGCCGGACACACGGCTGGCGTTGGTCGGTTACGGCATCCAGCCGGCGTTGGCGGGCGCCACGTGCGCCGCCATCCGCATGGCGTGCGCAGCGGTGCGGCTTACGGCCGGCATTCCGCTGGTCACGGCACTTGCGATCGAAGCGATCGGATCGGGCGCCACTTGCCTGCCCGTCAGGGCGTTCATGGCCACGGAGAAGCCGGTCGTCAAGAAGGTTGCCGTCAGCCAATCGTTGCGGCCCCGGTTCAAACGATACAGACCGTACCCCACTCCTGCGATGCCGGCGCCCAGGCGCATGGTCCGATTGAACGACGCCACAGCGGGCACGCTCCTTTCGATCAGTCAGGGTGCCGTGTGTCCGGCCTGTTTAGTATGCCCGTCCTGCTACTGCTTGTGACTGCGACGCGCCAGTCGTTCGTCGCGGCGGGAGATCGCCTCCTGAAACATTCGCTTCTCTTCGTCGGTCTCGGGCAGCACAGGCGGCACTTGCGCAGGTTTGCCCGTGACGGGGTCGATGGCGACGAAGGTGGTGAAGGCGGTGGTGGTGTGGCGGCGCTCGCCCGTGCGCATGTTCTCGGCATGCACGTCTACATAGACCTCGAGCGATGTGCGGCCGGTCCAGGTTACCTTTGCCTTCAGAATGCAGGCCTCGCCCACATGAATGGGCGTCAAAAAGTCGACGGAGTCAAAGGATGCGGTGACGCAGGGGTTGCCAGCATGCCGAATGGCGGCAACGGCCGCCGCCATGTCGATGAAATGAAGGACCCGCCCGCCCAGCATGTTGCCCAGCGGGTTGGCGTCGTTGGGAAGCACGACCTCGGTCATTTCCACCGCCGACAACCGGGGCGGCTTCGGGGCCAGCCATTGCTCAGACATCGTAATCTCCTCTTGGTAACGCAATATCGTCCTTTAGTCTATCACCTTTTGTGTCATCGCCGCCACCGGGATGCAGGAATCCTTTAGACATCGGATAATACTACGGCAAGAGATTTACGTTGGAGGCGATCTTGCGTGGTACGCCGCACATCGTCCAGGGTTTCGCTGCTCGCGCTGCTGGTCGCCCTGGTTCTGGTGATGCTGCCCGCGGCCGCGGCCGCCAACAGTGGGCCGCCAACCCGGGCCGGCGACCGGAGCGGCGTGCTGGTGCCGGGCCGGAGCAGCCAGATACACGTACTGCGAGAGGCGCTGCGCTTCGATCTCTCCGAGGATATCGGGCGTGCCACCGTTACCGCCCGTTATGAGATGGAGAACAGGGGCGAAGCGCTGAAGGAGTACGCGGTGATCTTCGTCTGGCAGGCCCACAGCGGCGGCAGCGACGTGGCGCCGACCGTCTCGTGGAACGGTCAGGCCGTGCCGTGGCAGGTGCTGGACCTTTCGCCGCTCTCGGGCGCCGAACGGGAGCAGATGCACGCCGCATGGACGGCGATGGAGAAGGTGGCCGATCCACTTACGGGCGAACTGGTGGATTGGCATTCATGGGAAGGAAACCTGGAGGCGGTTACCTACCTCGGGTTCAACCTCGATCTGCCGGCGAACAGCACCGGGGTGTTGGAAGTGACCTACCAGCACATTGCAGCCATGGACTACAAGGGCTACATCGATACGATGTACGCCTACCAGTACCTGCTGCTGCCGGCGAAGAGTTGGGCCTCCTTCGGCCCGCTGGAGATTGAGGTGACGGGTGCGGGGCCGGATCAGATCTTCTTTGGGTCGAACCTGCCGCTGAAGTGGGACGGCGAGGCCTACCGGGCCAGCCTGCCCGGGCTGCCGGACCAGAACCTGGCCTTCAGCGTCCTGAGCCGTGCGGGGGCCATTGGCAGCTGGGGCCGGCCCGGACCCTACTATTGGCTCTCGTTTGTGGTCTTTCTGATCGCCGCGGCGCTGCTGGGCGTGGGCCTGGGCTGGCTCTGCGGGTGGATTCCGCAGCGCGGCTGGGCCATCACGGTCGCACTGGCAGTCGGGTTCTTTGGCGGCGGTCTGCTCGCATTTCTCCTCTCCATGGGCATCATGGCGATCTTCCCGCCCCTGCGCAACCAGAGTTACGGCAGCGTCTTTATCGCCGCAGGCCAGACGCTGATCGGCACGCCGCTCATGATGACCCTGGCAGGCATCTGCACCTCCCGCTGGTCCCGGCGCCGGTACCGGGCGCTTGCGCCGACCGGTGACGTATGAGAAAAGCGCCAGCCCCGTTCTTGTACGGTGGCTGGCGCTTCCGTTTTACTCAAAGAGCTTGCGGAGGCGATCACGCAGGACCTCGGCGGTAATCTCCGGGGCGCCGGCGTGGACCCGCGGGATGGCGCCCGGGTCGGTGGCAGGCGTCACCAATTGATCGGTGCCGATGTAGAAGTACTGGAAGCCGGCCTCCCGGCCAAGGCTGACGGCCAGGTCGGAGCGCAGGCCGTAGGGGAAGGTGAAGTGCCGACTGCCAATGCCGACGTTCAGGTCGCTTAGCACCCGGGCCGTCTGGACAAAGTCGTTCCTGACCCGCTGCTCGTACTCTTCCTGGGTCTCAACCAGCGTCGACTGTGGCTTGCGAATCGGACCCAGCAGCACGGGGCCGTGGGTGCCGTCCGCCGTCGGGGCGGTGCGGTGGCCGTCGTAGCTGTGGGCCGCTAGTTCCAGCAGGCCGGATGCGACCACCTGCTGCATTTCAACCTGGGCCATATGAGGCAGGCCCATAAAGATGTCGAAGTCGGAGTACTTGGTGACCATGAAGCAGACCGCCGGCACACCGAACCGCTGCGCCACGGGCAGGACCCGGGTCGCAAAGGACTGGTAGCCATCGTCGAAGGCCAGCAGAACGCCCTTTGCCGGCATCCCTTCGCCACCGGCCAGCAGGCGCTCCACGTCGGCGAGGCGGTAGAAGGCGTAGCCTTCGTCCTTGAGCATCTGAATCTGTTCTTCCAGTTGGGTCTGGGAGATGGTGTAGCCGCCCGAGGCCTGGTTGCCCACATCGTGGTAGACCAGGATGGCCAGGCGGGGGATTGCCGGGGTTGTGGGGGACGGCTGGGCGCCGGGGGACGGCTGGGCGTCGCTGGTGGGCGGGGTGCCGGGCTGTCCGGCGCCGCCTGCCGGCTGGCCGCCGGTGGGTCCGGTCTTGCCTGGGGGCTGGGTCGACTGCCCGCCGCTGGGTTGTTGGCCGTTTGCCGGGGTATCTCCGGCCGGCTGCGATGCCTGCTGCCCGCTCCCCGGGCTGGCGGTGCTTTCGGCGCCTGACTGATCGCCCGCCCCCTGCCCTGCCGGTGCATCGGTCAGGGTGGAACCGGTGGCAGGCGGGAGCGACTGGGAGCCCCGACTTCCCGGGACGCACCCTGTAACGAGCAGGAGCGCCGCTACCATGAACAACACGCGAAGACGCAAGGTCTTTGCCTCCCGAAACAGTTTGTACTTAGAACAAGGATTACCATAGCATAACTATCCAGCCTTGGCTACGGGCGAGAATTTCCGTGATTGCGGGAGCCGAATGGTTCGATGCTTCGTCTATCTAGACAGCAACGTTGCACGGTCCCGTTTATCCAGAGGAGGATATGCCCATGGAGGCAACCATTGCCGGGGGTGGCGCATTCGACCTGGCAGAGAAGGAGCGGACCCTGGAGCACTTGGTAGAAGCATACGGCGACGGCGTCTTGCAGTTGGCCTACTTCTACGTAAAGGACCGCAGCCTGGCGGAGGACATCTTTCAGGAGGTCTTCACCAAGGTCTTCTTCGGGCTGCACACCTTTCGCGGTCAGAGCAGCCCCAAAACATGGATCTACCGGATCGCCATCAACCTGTGCCACGACAAGCTCCGTTCATGGAGTATGCGGCGGGTGCTGCTGATAGGCGAGGACTTTTTCAGCAACCTGCCGCTGCTGCCGACCGAGGTAGATGCGGTGGAGCGGGTGCTGGCGGAGGCCGACCGGCAGGTGCTGCTGGAGACCGTGATGGCGCTCCCGGTGGAGTACCGGGAAGTGATCACCCTATACTATTACGAAGAGATGGATACCCGTGAGGTCGCCCAGGCGCTGGGGCTGAGTGAGGGCACGGTGCGGAGCCGGCTTCACCGGGCCCGGGCCCGCCTGAAGGCGCTGCTGCTTAATGGGGGGTATAGCCATGAGTAGGCCCAAGCGTGCACTGACCGATCTGCGGTCCACGGCACAGGCAACGCTCTTTGCCGATTGGCGCGTGACGCCGGAGTTGAAAGCGAAGCTGCTGCAGCGGATTGCCGCTGAGGCGGGGGCGGGCGAGGGAGCTGGTGCGGCGGCCGGACGGAGAGAGGTGGCCGCCCCCAAGGCACGTGGCCCCTGGGTCCGCCGGGGCGCCACGGCCGCCGTGGCGGTTGCTGCGGTAGTCGCCATGGTCATGCTGGGCCAGTCGCCCGAGTTCCAAAATGGCGGAAGGGCCGAAGAGAACAAGGTCCAGGACCAGTATGGAGCCCCGGTTGACGCCGCCCCGGCCGCGGCGCCGCCCGCCATGCCGCAGGCACCGTCGGCTGCCAAGGTCCCCGTGGTGGGCAAAGCCGATGTGGCCACCGTGACCGTGGCCGATGCAAAGGGGAACGCGGTGTCCGGCGCACTTACCCAGCCGGTCACCCTGACAGCGCAGATTGTCGACCTGAAAAATCAGAGCCCCAGTGTCTCCTTTACCTCTGCGTCGGCAACCACCACGGCCGGCCCCACCGTCCCCGCCACCGAGTCCCAGCCGGGCCGGAAGATCATCCTGAACGCCGAGTACACCCTCGAAGTAACCGACGCCGTCACCGCCATGCAGCGCCTTCAGAACCTGGCTGCGACCACCGCGGGTTACATGGTCGACGCCGCCCTGAACAAGGGCCAGGACGGCTCCTGGGCCGGGCGCCTCACTCTGCGGCTGCCCTCCAGCCTCTATAACGGGGCCATCACCGAGATTCGCACCATCGGCGAGGTCAAGCAGGAACGCCAGTGGACCCAGGACGTGACCGACCGCTACCACGACCTGGAGGCCCGCATCCGCATCCAGCAGGAGTACGAGCAGAAGCTCCAGGAGCTGGCCGCCAAGGCATCCACCTTCGACGACTGGATGAAGCTGACCCAGCAGATCAACGAGACCCGCGCCCTGATCGAGCAGATGCAGGGCAGCATCAAGCTGCTGGCCAACCAGGTCGAATACTCGACCATCAACATCTCGTTCTTCCAACCCGCACCCGATCAGGTCAAACCCGAGCCGCCGGCACCTGCCAAGGGCCTCTGGCCGGCCATGACCCGCTCCTTCGGGCGCTCCCTCCAGTGGTTCGGCGGCCTTGGCCGGGCGCTGCTCGTCGGCGCCGCCGCCTTCGCACCCTTCCTGGTCGCCTTGTTGCTGCTCGGTCTAGCGGCCCTGGCCGTCTGGCGGCGGCGGATGCGCGCCAAGGGGCCCCTTGCATGACCCACGCCCTGGTTGACAGTTCAAACATCGAAGTGTATGATAAGTCTCGGAGTTTTCGCACGTACTGAGAAGGAGGGGGCCACATGTTTTTCCGCTTCATTCGGTTGCGGCTGACGACGAACATGCACGGCAAGCCCTCTCAGGTACGCGCAGCGTAAAGCCTGGCTTAGCCTTGCTTACCTCGCCGCGGCCCTGTGTGGGCCGCGGCGTTTCTATTTTGGTAAGGAGGGCTCATCCGTGACCTTTGCGCAGTTCCGTGCGTTCGTCGCCATCACCCTCAAAGAGAAACTGGCCTTTACCGGCTACTTCTGGTCTGACCTGCTGGGGCAGCTTGTGTTGATGATCATCGCCGTCAGCTTCTGGCGGGCGGTATATGGAGCCGGGGCGCCCCTGGAGGGCCTGACACAGGAGCAGGCCATCGGCTACGTGCTCGTGGCCAACTCGGTCGGCATGGTCATCAGCTACAGCCTGATTCCAGAGTTCGGCGCCATGCTCCGCTCGGGCGCCATTGCGACCGAACTGCTCCGCCCCGTCGACTTTCAACTGTGCATGTGTGCGAAGATGCTGGCCCACCTAGGCGCTACCATGCTGATTCACATGGCGCTCCTCGGTACCGTGGCCTGCCTCTTCCTGGGCCTCCGGCTGCCTGCCGACCCGCAGGTCTGGTTCTGGTTTGCGGCTTCGCTCATGGCCGGCAACGGCGTGCTCTTCCTGTTTGACTGGATCATCAGCCTGAGCGCCTTTTACACCAACGAGATTCGAGGCCTCTTCATCCTGCGTGACGCCGTGGCCACTTTCTTCAGTGGCCTGCTGGTGCCGCTGGCTCTCCTGCCGGACTGGCTGCGGTCGGTGGCGGAGGTGCTCCCCTTTGGTCTCGCGCTCAATACGCCGGTGCAGATTCTGACCGGCATGACGCCGGTGGGCGCGGCTCCCCGGGCGGTTGCCATCCAGCTGCTCTGGGGGGCGGGGCTGCTCATCCTCTCCCGTATGGCCTTCCGGGTCGCGGTTCGCACGATCACCGTGCAGGGAGGTTGAGAGCCATGCGCTATTACCTCTCCCTGGCCTGGGCTTTCTTCCAGCAGCAGATCAAGATTCACATGACCTACCGGCTGAACTTCTTCATCAGCCTCACCAGCACCGTCACGTGGCAGACGGCCACCCTGGCGGCGGTCTGGGTGGTGCTGGACCGGGCGCCAGTCCTGGGCACATGGCGTCGGGAAGAGACCTTCCTGATCTACGGCCTGATCACCGTGGCCGGCGCCATCAGCCGGACCTTCGCCTTCAACCTCTTCTTCCTGGGCGGCATGTATATTCGCCCCGGCACCTTCGACCGATTCCTGCTCCGGCCCGTCAACCCGCTCTTTGCCCTGCTGACGGAGCGCCTCTCGCCCGAGGGGATGGGCGATCTGATAGTCGGTGCCGCCCTGGTGGCGCGCTCCTTTGCCGCCCTGGGCCTCGCCCCGACATCCGGGCGCATCGCCTACCTCATCCTCGCCGTCTGCAGCGGCGCCCTGATCATCATCGCCCTCAACCTGGCGACGGCCAGCACCGCCTTCTGGATCGTCGAGGCGACGCCGCTCATGCTGGCGCTGAACCACAACACCCAGGTCGCCCGCTACCCGCTGGAGATCTTCAGCAAGCCGCTCCGGCTCATCCTGACCTGGGTGGTGCCGTACGGCCTGGCCTCGTTCTACCCCGCGGAGTTTCTCCTGGGCCGGGCCACGGGACCGATGGCCTTTGCCGCCCTCCCTGTGGGCTGTCTGCTCTTTGCGCTGGCCTATCAGATCTGGCTGCGCGGCCTGCGGCATTACAGCGGAACGGGATCATAATTGCGCGGGCGATCTCGATGTCCCAATTGTGACCACCCGTTCGCCTTATCAAGTGAGAGGCCTCTCAGAAGGGAGATTGCGGATTGGAACTGACAGCCCGCGCAAGCGGCTACGACGAAGATCGCCTGTGGGAAGCGTACGCAGGCCGTGTCTACCGCTACCTCCTGCGGCTCACGGGCGAGCGGGAGACGGCGGAAGACCTGACCCAGGAGACCTTCCTGCAGGCGATCCGAGATCTGCGAAGGGCACCCGAACCACCGTCCAATGAGGCGGCGTGGCTCTTCCGCATTGCGACCAACCGTGCGACCGACCTGTTCCGTCGCCGCCGGCGCATCGCCTGGCTGCCGTTTTTCGCCGAACGCCACGGCGGCATAGCCAGTGACGCGTCAGAGCATATGGCTGAGCAGGACCTTGTCCTGCGGGCGCTGCGCCGGCTCCCGCCCGATACGGCGGCGATGCTGCTGCTTAAGGACGGCGAGGGATTCTCCACCCCGGAGATCGCCGAGATGTTGGGGCAGAACTACGAGGCGGTGCGCAAGCGGCTTGCCCGCGCACGGGAGACGTTTCGGGTGGCGTACCTGCGGCTCAAAGGAGAAGAAGCATGACCTGTACATACGATCGGGAGCTACTGGCTCTCTATCTGAATGGCGATGCGACGGCCGCGGAACGTGCTGCGGCGCTGGCGCATCTCGAGAGCTGCGCAGAGTGCCGGGAGATTTTGAGGCAGCATCAGGCGATGGGTGCCGAAGTCGCAGGAAGCCTGGGGGATCTCCGACCGGCGCATGCCTTTGGCCGTAGGCGGGGAGCTTCCCAGTGGCGGGTCGCGGCGATTGCCGCAGCGGTGGTTCTAGCCCTGCTGGTGACGACCCAGGTGCCGGCCGTCGCTGCCATGGTGGGAAAAGTCTTTCCCTGGATTACGATCTTCGAATTGGACAAGCAGGCTGTTGACGATTTCATCACGGCCTACAGCCAGGATCAGGGGGGCAAGGTCTTCTATCCCACTGTGTACGAGACGGTCGCAGAGGCAGAGGAGGCCTGGGGCGGGCAGATTCTGTTGCCCACCGCCCTGCCTGAGGGCATGGAACTGGACCGCATCGAAGTGATGCACTGGGACTCCGGCGAGAAGGATGCGACGTTTGCCTACTGGAATCCACGTGCCGGCGGAAACCTGATCATCGAGATCTCGACCAGGCCCCACCAGCGTCATGTCCCCCGTGGGGCCACCAGCGAAGTGACCGTCAACGGCGAGAAGGCCGTGGTGATCCGTGGCACCTTTGGCCGGTATCCCGGGCAGTCCCTCAAATGGGAACCGGATTCGGATCTCCAGGTCTTGTTCCCGCTTGGTGATCTCTATTACGAGGTCTCCACGATGGGAGAGGCGCCCGACTTGACGCTGGACGACCTGATCTCGATAGCAGAATCGATCCGGTAGCGCGGCCCGCATGCCAGAAGCCTGCATATCCCATTGACTGGGGTATGCAGGCTTCTGTTGCTGTTACGCATACTAAGCACCATGAGCAAATCCATCTTTGCACGAAGCCTGTTTTGGGCAGCCCTCGCTGCCATCGGGATCTTCTTCCTGAGAGAAAGGATGATCCTGCACCGCCCCATCGACCCAGCGGCAGTGGCCCATATCAGGGTGATGGGCCACGCAGAGGCCGCCGGCCCCATCGACCAGAACCAAGTGGTGGCCTGGTTCAACCAGGGCACCGACCCCCGGCGCAGCCCGGACAACACCGGCCACACCACCCCAACCGGCGGCCTGTTCATCGTGCTCAATTCCGGAGAAGAGATTCGCCTCTATCCAGAAGGCACCGACTTCCTGGTCGTGCAGAAGGACGACTACTACTACCTGAAACAGCCCAACCTGGGCGGCCTCCTGGACAAGTTGGAGGCTGGTCGTTAGGGTGGGGGTTCCGGGCCGCGTCGACGCCCGCGCCGCCGGGCTCAAACCGACTTTGCACGGCGGGCGCCGAAAAAAGCGTGCAAGGATGGTCCGAGCGGCATAAGTATGCGGGTTCCGGGGCACAAACGCCGGTTGGCGCCACCTTTGCATGGGTATTCGGGCAGTGTGCATGCAAACGTGGTCGCAGGGGCGGGCGCAACAACAAGATAACGCCAACGGCGGGCGGCACCTCGATGGTGCACGCCCGCCGCTCTGTGTAAAGAAGGGTGGGGGGTAGGCAGAGCGGGAATCCCCTACCTGCCCCCACCGGCGCCCCGCAGGCCCGTAACCCCCCGCAACTCCGCAGCCAACTCATCCAAGGCAGCCGCCGACGCCGCCAACGAAGAGACCAACGAACCCAACTCCCGCGTCGATGCCCCAACCTGCACCGCAGCCTGGGCCCGCCCCTCAGCCCCGGCCCCAATCTGCCGGGTCGCCGACAAGACCTGCTCACTCGCCGCGGCCATCTCCTCGGCCGCCGCGGTATTCTCCTCGGTAATCGCGGCCAGCTGCGTCATCGCATCCACCAGGCGGCCGCTCGCCGCCGCCAGCTGCTCCGCCCGCCCCGAGATCTCGCCAATCCGGCTGGACGTATGCCTGACCGTGGCTCCAATCGACCCCAGCGACTCCCCGGCCTGCCGGGAGAGCGCGACCGACTGCGCCGCCTGCTCCGTCGCCAGCCTCATCGCCCCGGCGCTCTGCTCAATCCCCTTCTGCACCTGGCCGATCAGCCCGGCAATCTCGGCTGCCGCGCGACCCGACCGCTCCGACAGACCCCGCACTTCCTGGGCCACCACAGCAAAGCCACGCCCCGCCTCGCCGGCCCGGGCGGCTTCAATCGCGGCATTCAGCGCCAGCATATCCGTCTGATCCGTAAACTCGGTAATGGTGGTCACCACCTGACCGATATGTGCCGACTGCACCGCCAGCGCGGCCAACTGCTGCCCCGCAGCCTCAATCGCCTTGGCCAGCGCCTGGGTTCCCGCGGCGCTCCGCAGGGCCGTCTCACCGCCAGCCGCGGCGGCTCCCGTCGCGGCCTCGGCGTCGACCGCCACCTCCCGGGCCAGCCGGGCCACCGCCGCGACCGCCCCGTTCATCTGCTCGACGATGCCGGAGGAACTCTCCACATGCCGGGCCTGGTCCTGGGCGCAGGAGGCCACCTGCGAGACCGTCTGCGTCAGCTCTTCCAGGGCGGTCAGCACCTCGCTCACGGCCCGCTCGGAAGCCCGGCTCTCGGCATTCAGCTGCTCGACCACCGGCGCCAGCGACTCCTTCACCTGCCGGGACGCCGCACCGCCCATGGCGTTCAGCCCGGCTGCCGTGGTCGCCACCGCCTCAGAGGAGGCTGCCGCCCGGGCGATCACCGCATCCAACCGGGCGAGCACTTCTTCCTGCGCCACGGCGCCCGAAAGCGAGGCGTAGACGGTCCGGAAGCGTGAACTCAAGATCGCCACCGCCGACCCGACGATCACGATCAACCCGCCGTTGACCAGGGCGAGCCGGCCCAGCGTCATGGCGCCCGCCACCTCAGGCGCATGCCACACCACAACCACCGCCCAGCCCCCCAGCGCCAGCACTGTGGCGTAGAGCGACAGCTGCCGATCCAGGTAGATGCCCGCAAAGGCAGGCACCAAGAACCAGAGCCCCAGGTGCTGGTTCGACCCTTCCAGCACAAAGGCCAGCGCCACCAGCGCCGCGGCCACGGCCGACACGGTCATATACTTGAATGCCCGCGGAAACCAGCCCAGCCGCAGCGATACCTCCAGGAAGGTCGCCATCAGGGCGCCGCCGCCCACCCAGGCCAGAAACACATGCCGGTTCATCTGCAACTGATCGGCAAGCAGCGACAGCACCACGCCCATGACAACCAGCGCGCCCCAGATCGCCCACATGAAGATTCGATTCGTAGTAGCGTCATAACGTGCCAATACGTCCTTCGCCTTCACCCGAATGCATCCCCCATCTGATAGCACTTCGTACCTACTTCATTATCGGTCACAGGCCTTAATTCCTTTTGACCCCGAAAGATTTGCCACGCCCTGGGGAGTAGACCATTCCTGCCTCTCCCGTTCCCGGCGTCCAAAGCGTAGAATGGGAAGTGGAACGCGCTTCCGTTTGGGGGGTACTTATGACAGCAGAACACGCCCATGGCCGGCCGCCGGAGCTGGAGGAAGGCTCCTGTGCGACCGTCGCCCTGACCGTGCTGAAGGGTCAGCGAGGCCTAATCGCCGCAGAACTTGACTCCGCCAATAGCCAGATCAACTTGCGCTACGACCCCGGTCTCACCGATGACGCCCAGGCGCAGCAGGTGGCGGACGAAGTGGCCGCCCGTCTGGCGCTGCATCGCCAGAACTGCCCCGGCGAAGGCGGCGCCCACTGCGCCACCTGTATGGTTCATATGAATGAGATGCTGGCCGCGAGCGACCGCGTCACAGAACTAAACCCAGAACGAGTCGTACTCAAGCTCGGACCCGAGGCGCCGGCCGCCCGGGAGGTGACCCGCCCCATGGGTCAAGTTTCCGCCGCCGCCCCCGCCACGCCCCATGAGGAAGAAGAGGTCCGCCCGCTCCTCATCTCCACTGTGCTCTGCGCCATCTTCCTGGCCGCAGGGTATATTGCCGCGAAGATGGGGGCCAGCGCCTACATCTACATTCCGCTCTATGCGGTCTCCTACGCCACGGGCGGCTACTTCCGCCTGATTGAGGGTTTCCAGGCCCTGGTCAAGGAGAAGAACCTCGACATTAATTTCCTGATGCTCCTGGGCGCCGCGGGCGCCGCCGTGCTGGGCAAGTGGGAAGAGGGCGCCATGCTGATGTTCCTCTTCACGCTTTCGGCCACGCTGGAGGCCTTTGCCGTGGGCCGCACCCGCTCGGCCATTCGCAAACTGATGGCCCTGGCGCCCGAAGATGCGCTTGTCCGCCGGGCAGGCGCGGAGCTGCGCGTCCCCGTCGATCAGATTCGCTCGGGTGACACGGTGATCGTAGGTCCGGGCGAGCGGATCGCCGCCGACGGCGAGATTCTCAAAGGCAGTTCTGCCATGAATGAAGCGGCGATCACCGGTGAGTCGATTCCCGTCGAAAAGGGCAGCGGCGACAAGGTCTTTGCGGGCACCGTCAACGGCCACGGCGTCATCGAGTTTGTGGTGACGAAGAAGGCCGGTGAGACGACGCTCTCCCGGATCATCCGGGTGGTGGAGGAGGCCCAGGCCCAAAAGGCCGCGACCCAGCGCCTGACCGACTGGATCGACCAGTACTATACGCTCATCGTCATCTCCGTCGCGGGCCTCGCCTGGGTGGTGCCGCCCCTGGCGGGCTGGGACGACTGGTCCGGCTCCTTCTATCGTGCGATGATGCTCCTGGTCGTCGCCAGCCCCTGCGCCCTGGTTATTTCGACCCCGGCGGCGATCCTGAGCGGCATCGCCCGAGCGGCCCGGGCGGGCATTCTGTTCAAGGGCGGACTCCACCTGGAGCAGGCCGCACGCATTCAGGTCGTCGCCATGGATAAGACCGGCACCCTGACCACCGGGCGCCCCGGCGTAGTCGAGGTCCTGGCCGAAGATGGCGTCGATGAGACCGAGATGTTCCGCCTGGCGGCGGTGGTCGAGTCCCGCTCCGAGCATCCGCTGGCGGCGGCGGTCCTGCGGTCGGCCAAGGAGCAGGGGATCAGCTACAGCAAGCCCGAGGAGTTCCAGGCTCTGGCGGGCGTGGGCGCCAAGGCGGTGGTGGACGGCAGGGAAGCCTATGTGGGCGCTCCCCGTCTGCTGCAGCACCTGGGCATTCTCCCGTCGGAGACGGTGCGGGTGCGGCTGGATGCGCTGTACGAATCCGGTCTGACTTCGATGGTCGTGGTGTACGACGGCAAGCTCCTGGGCATCCTGGGTCTGGCGGATACGCCCCGGGCCGAGGCTAGAATCGCGCTGGAGCATATGCGAAAGATCGGCATCAAAAAGATCGTGATGCTGACGGGCGACAACCGCCGGGCCGCCGAGAACGTGGCCCAGGTGGTGGGGGTGGATGAAGTCCACGCCGAGCTGCTGCCCGAAGATAAGCTCCGCCTGATCTCTGAGTTGGAAGCCCGGTATGGCCCCGTCGCCATGGTCGGCGACGGCGTCAACGACGCCCCGGCCCTGGCCCGGGCCACCATCGGCATCGCCATGGGCGGCGTCGGGTCGGACGTGGCCATGGAGACGGCCGATGTGGTGCTGATGGCCGACGAACTGGAGAAGATCGCCGAGGCGATCGGCCTGGCCCGCCGGGCCCGGGGGATCGTCCTGCAGAACCTGACCTTCGCGGTCGGGGTGATCTCCACCCTGGTCGTGCTCACCCTGATCGGCGGCCTCAACCTGCCGCTCGCCGTCATCGGCCACGAGGGCTCCACGATTCTGGTTGCGTTTAATGGATTGCGGTTGCTGGTGACGCGCCTGCGGGTGGGGTAGCGCGGGACAGTTTTTCGCCACGGATTACACGGATTACACGGATTTTCAAGAAGCCGGGTCGTTGGTTCCAGGTAATATTTATATATATTTACCAGGACCGATGACTTGGGTAATCCGTGTAATCCGTGAAATCCGTGGCATAAAACGAAAGGCCCGCAAAGGCCCACCCCGTTCCCCAGGTTGCGTTACACTAATAAATGGTATATCGTAGTGAAGGTATGTCCAATCCCCCCCGCCACTAGTCATGACAAAAGAAGGTGGACGCAAGTGCCCGAGATGATGCGTGCGATCCGGAAGCTTCAGGCAGGTCCTGGCGCCGAGCTGTGCACCGTGCCCGTCCCCGAGATTGGCCCGCGTGACGTCCTGGTCAAGGTGAAGGCTACGAGCGTATGCGGTACCGACTATCACATCTACTCCTGGGATCCCTGGTCCCAGAATCGGGTCAAGCCGCCCCTGACCGTCGGCCATGAAGTCGCCGGCGAAGTGGTCGCTATCGGCCGCGACGTCACCGCCACGAAGGTGGGCGACGCCGTCTCCGCCGAGACCCACATCATCTGCAACAACTGCCCCCGCTGCCATGTGGGCGAGTACCACCTCTGCGAGCGGACCCGCATCCTGGGCGTCGACGTCGACGGCTGCTTCGCCGAGTACGTCGCCGTGCCGGAGCAGAATATCTGGATCAACGATAAAGATATCCCCTGGGCGATTCAGTCGATCCAGGAGCCCCTGGGCAACGCCATGCACACCGCCATGGAAGGCGACCTGACCGCCCAGACCGTCATGATCACCGGCTGCGGCCCCATCGGCATCATGGCGGTGCCCATCGCCAAGACCGCCGGCGCCGAGCTGGTCGTCGCCATGGACGTCAACGAATACCGGCTCGACATGGCAAAGCGCCTGGGCGCCGACATCCTCATCAACCCCATGAAGGAAGATCCCATCGAAGTCGTCCGGTCGCACACCCGCGGCTACGGCGTCGACGTGGTGCTGGAAATGTCCGGCAACCCGACGGCGATTCGCCAGTCGCTCAAGTCCGCCCGGAACGGCGCCCGCGTCTCCCTGCTGGGCCTGCCCTCCAAGCCCATGGAACTCGACCTCGGCGCCGATGTGGTCATGCGCGGCCTGGTGCTGAAGGGCATTACCGGCCGGAAGATGTGGAAGACCTGGTACCAGGTCCGCTCCATGCTGCGGGCCGGCCTCGCCGAGCGGCTCAAGCCCCTCATCACCCATGAACTGCCCCTGGAAGGTGTCCACGAAGCGATGGAGCTGATGGGCGCCGGCAAGTGCGGCAAGGTTGTGCTGAACCCGGAGATGGCTGCCAAGTAGGGAGGTCTCGTATCCATGTCCGTCACCGACTTTCTCGTAGATGAGCTAAACGCCCTGAAGGAAGCGGGTCTCTACCGGCCCCTCAAGGAGCTGCAGAGCCCGCAGGCGCCCCGGTCGGTCATCAACGGCCGCCGTGTGGTCAACCTGTCGTCGAACAACTACCTCGGCCTGGCCGATGACCCCCGCCTCAAGGAAGCGATGATCAAGGCGACCGAGGAGTGGGGCGCCGGGTCGGGCGCCGTCCGGACCATCATCGGCACGATGTCGATCCATAACGAACTGGAGCGGAAGCTGGCCGAGTTCAAGCACACCGAGGCGGCCGTCGTCTTCCAGTCGGGCTTTACCTGTAACTCCGGCGTGATTCCCATTCTGGTGGGCGATGGCGACGCCATCATCTCCGATGAGCTGAACCACGCGTCGATTATTGACGGCTGCCGCCTGTCGAAGGCTGTCACCCTGCGCTACAAGCACTCCGATATGGCAGACCTGGCCCGGGTGCTGGAAGAGACGGAGGGCAAGTACCGCCGCCGCCTGATCATCACCGACGGCGTCTTCTCGATGGACGGTGACATTGCTCCCCTGCCGCAGATTGTGGAGCTGGCCGAAAAGCACGGCGCCATGACCTACGTCGACGACGCCCATTCTTCGGGCGTGCTGGGCAGCAACGGGCAGGGCTCGGTCCATCATTTCGGGCTGAACGGCCGAGTGACGGTCCAGGTCGGCACGCTGTCGAAGGCTGTCGGCGTGCTGGGGGGCTATGTGGCCGGCCCGCAGGCGCTGATCGAGCTGCTCTGGCACAAGGGGCGGCCGTTCCTGTTCTCGACCTCGCATCCGCCGGGAGTCGCGGCGGCCTGCCTGAAGTCGATCGAGATCATGGAGCAGGAGCCGCAGCTGATTGAGAAGCTCTGGGAGAATACCCGGTACTTCAAGGCGAAGCTGGAGGCGCTGGGCTTTAACACGGGCAAGAGCGACACGCCGATCACGCCGGTCATCGCCGGCGATGAGGTGAAGGCGATGAAGCTGTCCGACCGGCTGATGGAGGAGGGCGTCTTTGCGCAGGGCATCGCCTTCCCGACGGTGCAGCGGGGCAAGGCCCGGGTGCGGACGATCGTGTCGGCGGCTCACACGCGTGAGGATCTGGATTTCGCCGTGGCGGCCTTTGAGAAGGTCGGTC
>JARBUG010000081.1 GCA_029239785.1 Symbiobacteriaceae bacterium
TTCACCAACAAGGCCGCCCAAGAAATGCGGGAGCGCGCCAAAGCACTGGTCGGCGACGCGGCCGAACGGGTCATGATTCGCACCTTCCACTCGGCTGCCGTCGTGCTGTTGCGTGAAAGCCTGCACCAGTACCCCCAGGCTGGGCGCGACAAGAAGTTCTCTATCGCCGACCCGTCGGCGCAGCTCGCCCTGGTCAAAGAAGCGATCGCGGAGCGAAACTTCGACATCAAGGCCAATAAGCCCGAGACCTTTCTCTGGCGCATTGGTCGCTACAAGAACGAAATGGCCGATGCCGACACGCTGCTCTACCGGCGGGCCAATAACCCGCTCATGGACTGGCCCCGGGTCCAGACGATGATCGGTGAGACCGACCGGTACGTTAACCGCCTCACGGCGGAGATCTGGAAGCGCTACGACGAGAAGCTGCGTGCGACGAACATGTTCGACTTCGATGACCTGATCAACGTCTTCGTGCGGATGTTGATGGACGTTCCCGCCGTGCGCGAGAAGTACCAGGGCCGCTTCCACTACATTCAGGTCGATGAGTTTCAGGACACCAACATCGCCCAGCTGCAAATGGTCAAGCTGCTCGCCGGCGACCGCCAGAACGTGATGGCCGTCGGCGACGACGCCCAGTCCATTTACAGCTGGCGCAGCGCCGACATCCGCTGCATTTTGGAGTTTGAGCGGATCTTTACCGGGGCGAAAATGGTCCTGCTGGAGCAGAACTACCGCTCCTCGGCCTCCATTCTGAAGGTGGCCAACCGGTTGATCAGCCATAACAAGAACCAGCGGGCCAAAACGCTCTTCACCGCCAGCGGCGATGGCTGGCCGGTGCGCACCTATGAGGCCGACAGCGATCTTGACGAGGCCCGCTTCGTCGTCGCCGAAATCAAGAAGGCCGCAGCGCTGGGGCGAAAGTACTCGGATTTTGCCGTGCTGGTGCGGGTCGGGGCACAGTCACGCGTCTTCGAAGACCGGCTGCGGGAGGAGGGGGTGCCTTTCACCGTGGTGGGCGGTCCCAGCTTTTACGACCGGCGTGAGGTGCAGGACTGCATGGCCTACGTTCGCCTGCTGGACAACCCCAAGGACTCGGTCAGCTTCGAGCGAGTGCTCTCGGCGCCGAAGAAGGGCATCGGTGAGCGGGGGTACCAGAAGCTTCTGGCCCTGGCCTCGCAGCGGGAGCTTGATTTGATTCATGCCCTGAAGGTCGCGGTGGACGAGAAGGTGCTGACCGACCAGGCCGCCGCCGGCGCCATGAAGGCCCACGCCCTGTTCGAACACGCCCGCCGTGAGATTGACGCCGACCGGCCCTTCCCCCAGGTGGTGGAGGAGTTGGTGCGTGAGAGCGGCCTGATCGGCGCCCTGGAGGCGGAGGACAAGCAGAAAGAAGAGCGCCGGGCCGACATGGTCCGCTCGGTCATCACCTCGCTGTACGAGAGCCGCCGGCGCTGGCCGAACCTGACCCTGCACGGCTACCTCGACCGTCTGTCGCTCTCCGATGCGCAAGACGGTGACAAGGGCGACGATGTGGTCAAGATTCAGTCGATCCACTCGTCCAAGGGGCTGGAATACCCCGTGGTTTTTGTCGTAGGCATGGAGCAGGGCATGCTGCCCAACCGCCGGGCGCTGGAAGAAGGCAACCTGGAGGAGGAGCGGCGGCTGGCCTATGTGGCGATGACCCGGGCGCGGGAACTGCTTTACCTGACGGGCTGCCGCATTCGCTCCGACCGGGGCGGGTTCAGCGTTACGGAAGCGTCGCAGTTCCTGGAGGAGGCGCTGGGCGGTCAACTGCCGGCGGTCGGGAGCGTGTGAGTGACCGTTCCCGGCGGTTGTGGTAAACTGTTGGCGTTTGCCGTAGAATGACAGGCCCTCTGGTGACGTAGTCTACCGATGGCTGTACGTCCTATGGCTGCAGCCTTACGAGAAGGGGTCTTTTGACTTGACCATTATCCAAGCCGTCATTTTGGGCCTGGTTCAGGGCCTGGGCGAATTTCTGCCCATTTCCAGTTCGGCGCACCTGATCCTGATTCCGTGGTTCTTCGGTTTTAGTGCCGGGGGGATCGACTTTGACCTGGCGCTGCATATGGGCACCCTGGTGGCCGTGACCATTTACTTCTGGCGCGACCTGCTAGGGCTTGCCACGGAGGGGCTGACCAAAGGGACCCGCTCTCCCATGGGCCGGCTGGCCTGGGGGATTGTGCTCGGCACCCTGCCCGGTGTCGCGGCGGGCTTCCTGCTGGAGGATTGGATCGATGAGCGGTTCCGGGCCAACTACCTGATGATCGGAGTCCTCCTGGCGGTCATGGGCGTCATTCTCTACCTGGTCGACCGGGGCGGACGGAAGAACCGCTCCCTGGAAGATTTCACTGTCATGGATGGCTTCTGGATGGGCATCGGCCAGACGTTTGCCTTAATTCCGGGCTTCTCCAGATCGGGCACCAGCATTACCGCCGGGCTCCTGCTCGGCCTCAAGCGGGAAGCAGCCGCCCGGGCTTCGTTCCTGCTGGGCTGGCCGATTATTCTGGGCGGCGGGCTGCTCCACCTGAAGGACATCGACCCGAGTATGCTCACGTCCGCCTTCTGGACGGGCATCATCGTAAGTGCGGTGAGCGGCTACCTGGTCATCGCTTTCCTCATGGACTACCTGCGCCGGGGCTCGTTCTTCGTCTTTGCAGCCTACCGGGTCGTGCTGGCCGCAATTACGATTTTCGTGGCGCTCCTTGGCCTGCGGTAATTTTTCATAGACGATAACGGATGTTCAGCCCCGGGCGAATTGCCCGGGGTTTTTCCATCTGCCCCCATTCCCGAGAAGGAAACGTATACGTTTATCCCGAACGTGTAAAAATGAGGAGGCGATAAAATGTTTCTGAAAGCAAAGCGATCGGTGGGGGCTGTCGCGATCATGGCGGCGGCGATTCTGGCGCTGGTCTTCAGTTTCGGCGGGAGTGCAGTGCGGTTGGCCCGGGCCGAGGACGGTGGGACAGAAGGCGCACAAGCGGCGGAAGCGACGGCAGCCACCCACGAGCAGAGCGGCCACTCCACCTGGATGAGGCTTAGCGTCAACGGGCAGGAGATTGAAGGTGATTCCTACGACCGGAAGCGCGAAGGCCAGATCGAAGTGCTGGCCTTCAACCAGAGCGTCACCACCGCCCGGGAGGCCGGGAGCGGTATGGCCACCGGGCGCCGGCAGTACCAGCCCCTGCTCATTCGTAAGCGCATCGACAAGGCCTCACCCCTGCTCATGAAGGCACTGACCGAGAACAGCGTGGTCGACGCCACCTTCGGGTTCTACCGCCCGAATCCCACGGGTGACGGCGCCGAGGAACGTTTCTACGAAATCGAAATTCGGCACGGCCGGGTTGCCTCCGTCGAAATCGTCATGGACGAAGCGACCGGCATGCCCATGGAGGAGATTACCTTCGTCTTCCAGACCATCGCCTGGACCTACACCAACGGCGGCGTCACGCATGAAGATACCTGGAGCCAGCAAAGATAGAGGTAACCTTTCTTCCGCTGACGAAATAGATGCAGGATGGGCAATGGCCTTCCGCTCTGGAAGGCCGTTTGCTTTGTAAGGCCGTTCATTTTGGAGGAACGATATTGTACACAGTTGACGTGATCATCGCCCTGGACGAGGGCGTGGAGCTCACACCCGAGTGGTGGTTTGACCGATACTGCCACGGCGCCCTGCGGGCCGGAACCATGCCTGAGGAAGTTGCCGACCCGACCCTGGCCAGCCTCTGCGAAGAGACCGACCCTGACACCGGGGAGCGCTTTGCCCGTGTGACCCTGCCCCTGCCCGCCGACACCGTGCAGGGCCGCGCCCGGGAACTGGCCCACCTGCTTACCTCGGCCTTCAGGGCCGAGGGCTGGACGCTGCGCAAGGACGGAGAGCGCGACGAAGCGCTGCCCGGCCAGTACGATGGGCCCCTGGAAGCTACCATGGGTGGGACCGGCTATACCGAAGGGCGGGTCTATGCCCAGCGGTGCCTGGCCTGCGTGCTCTCCGGCGACAGCCGCATCGGCTGTTGCACCGAGGGGTGCGCTTTCTCCCTGGCCGACATCGGGGCGGCGCTGCTCGCCGGCGACGAGGCGTTTGTCGCCCGGGTGCTGGCCCTGCCGGGCGAAATGGACGGGGTCAAATGGCACCCCTACCTGGGCGCCGGCCGGTGCGTCTTCCACGACCGGAGCTGCGGCTGCACCCTGCCCCGGGAGCGCATGCCCCTGCAGTGCCGCACCTTCCTTTGCCTGCCCGACAAGCTCCTGCCGCCCGAGTTTCTGGCCGAGTATGACGGTTACGTCGATGCCCTGGAGGAGGCGGAGCTCTTCATCGAGGAGCACATGCACGATGTGGGCGGCGTAACGCACCGCAGCCCCCTGGCCGATATCCGAGCGGCAGCCGCTAAGGCCTTTGCCGCCTGGGAAGCCGGCAAGCGATAAGAGAGACGACCGCAGCCAACCCTGGGCTGCGGTCGAATCATTTGTCTCTGCCCAATCTATCGATAGAGGAGTATTTTCTATGAACAAAGTTCCTATTTGAAAGGGATTTTGCCCCTTCCTCCGGAACCATAACAGGTATCAATCTTGGCGGAGGGAGGGCGCCCATGCAGGCAACAGACCAAGACATTCAGGCGCTCTACCGGGCACTTATGGACCGGGACCCCGACTCCTGGCAGGGCGTGTGGACACGTTGGCGCCCCCGGGTTTGCGGCTGGGTGCGGCGGCATCCGCAGTTCCGATATACGGGCGAGGAAGTAGACTACTTCGTCAACCGGGCTTTTGAAAAGCTCTGGCGGGCGGTCGATGCGGAGAAGTTAGCCCAGTTCGCGAGCCCTGCCCAACTGATTCAGTACTTTAAGCTCTGTGTACATAGCGTCATTCTGGATGAATTACGGGGCGCCCGCACTGAAATGGCCACCGTCGCCGCAACGGTCGACGAAATGGCCGACCTTCCCTCTCCGACGCCGGGTGTTGAAGAGACGGCGCTGACGCGGGTGCGGCGTGACCAACTTTGGTCTACCGTCAACGCACACGTTCGCACGGAGGAGGAACGCGTGCTGGTCATGGCGGGCCTGGTGCGGGGACTGCCCCCGCGGGAGATCGCCGGCCGTTACCCGGGCCTCTTCGACAGCGTCGCCGATGTGTACCGGATCAAACGGAACCTGCTAGAACGCCTGAGTCGTGACAAAAGACTTCGCGAATTTTTGTAAGTAGTATGCGCGAATATGGTGGTCCGCATCGTTTCGTTTGGTAGACGGACTACGCAGGGGTGGATGGATTGAACCGCAAAGAAACACAACTCGAGCGCCTCGAAGCGAGGCTGCACGACCAGTTGCGGACCGAGTGCCCGCCGCCCGATGTGCTGGGCGAGGCGGCCATGAATCTGCTAACCCCCGCCGAAGCAGAGACCGTGGCTGCACACTTACGCGCCTGTCCGGCGTGCCGGGGCGAAGTGGAAGAACTGCGCGAGTTCTGGGACACGGCCGATGAACAGAGCCCGTGGGAAGAGATCAAAGAGCTGGTCTTCAACTGGGTTTCCTCTCCCATACAGCAGCCCGCGCTGGCGCTGGCCGGCATTCGCGGGACCATGACCCGGGCGCAGACCTTCAGCGCTGCGCACCTCTGGCTGGCCGTGACCGTGCAGGAAGGGGAACGGGGCCGCAAGAACTTGCTTGCCCTGGTCACCCGCGAAGACGGATACCCATTGGAGCACGGCAGCGCCTGGCTTTCCCAGGAAAATCGCCTCTTCTCCGGCGGCCGGGTGGACAGCCACGGCAACCTGGTCATCTCTGACCTTGAACCGGGTACCTACGACCTGGGCATTCAGTGTGACGGCACCCGCATCTGGGTGCGTGGGGTGAGCGTGTGACCGACGATTTGGAGCAACGGCTGCGGGACCTGCAGGCTGAGTGGTCCCGTATCAGCATGAAGAACGTAACCGAAGCACACAACGTCGCCGAAGAATCGATGGCGATTGCAGCAGGGGCAGGACCAGTCGTCCGGGCCCTTGCTTTGCGTACCTATGGCAATAGTCTGCGGGCGCTGGGCCGTCTGCCGGAAGCCCTGGAGGCCATGACAGAGGCCGAGAACCTGTGGCGCAAGGCCGGTGACGAGGTAGAGTGGGCGCGCACGATTAACTCGGCGCTGCCCATTTTGGTCCAGTTGGATCGCAACCGGGTGGCCATCAAGGCCGCCAGGACTGCACTGGGCCTCCTCCTGAAGAATGGAGAGAAGCCGGCTGCTGCGCGCCTGCTCAACAACATGGGCGCCATGTATGGGAACATGGGCCGCCCTACCGATGCGCTCAAGTGCTTTACCGACGGAGAGGAGTTGGCGCGGGAGACGGGCCAGCCGGACTACCAGGCGCGCCTGCAGTTGAACAGCACCCTGGTGCTCCAGCAGCTGGGGCGCCATCGCGAGTCGGTGACCACATGTGCCCGGGCCCTGCGCCACTGGCGCCGGCGCGGCGCCCCGGTAATGCTGGCCAAGGCCTTGCAGGCGGGCGCCATCGCCCACCTGCACATGGGCCACTTTGGCAAGGCGTTGCGGCGGTTCAGCCGGGCCAGAGGCCTCTTTGAGTCGCTCTCATCGGCGCGTGATGTGGCGGTGTGCGACCTGTATATCGCAGCCTGCTACCTGGAACTGAACCGGTACGACCAGATGCTGGCCCGCACCCGGCGGGTGGCGGAGGTCCTCGACCCGGCCCAGCATGGGTTCCAGCATGCCTGGGTGCATTTGTATGAAGGCGTGGCGTTCGCCCGGACCGGGCGCCCCGACGAGGCCCGTCGCTCCCTGGCGCAGGCCTGCGGCTGGTTTGAGGAGCGGGGCCATTCTGCCTGGGCCGGCAAGGCCCGCCTGGAGGAGGCCGAACTGCTGCTGGCCGGCGGCGAGCCCGCAAAGGCCAGCACGGCGGCGGCCAAGGCGGCACGCCTCTTTGCTGCCGCCGCCATGCCCACCGAAGAGGCCAGAGCCAAACTTTTGATGGCCGAAAGCAGCCTGGCGGCAGGCAAAGTCAAAGCCGCCGATATGGCAGCCTTTGAGGCCTTCTCCCGGTTTGACAAGGCCCGCATGCCCGGCCCGGCCTTCCGGTGCCTCCATTTGCAGGCCCGGGTCGCCATGCGCCGGCAGAACTGGGCGGCCGCCCACAAGTACCTCACGAGAGCCATTGCCACGGCCGAGCGAATTCGCTCCACCGTGCATGTCAGCTTCCGCCGCAGTTTTCTTGATGACAAAGCCAGCGTCTACGCAGACCTGGTCTGGGTCCAACTGCTCCAGGGGCGAGTTCGGCAGGCCCACCGGTTGGTCGACCTAGCCAAGTCGCGGGCGCTGGTCGATGAGCTGACAGTCATGCCGCAGCGGCGCCGGCATCAGGTTGCACCGGCTGATCAGGAGCTGCTGGCGGAGATCAACCTGATCCGTCGGCAGTACCAGGAACTGACGGCGCCCATGCAGCTCGGGCCGGAAGAGGCGATTGCCCTGCGTGGCAGCGTTTTGAGCATACCGGCCCAGCGGGCCCAGTTGGAGGCCCGGCTGGCTGCCCTCTGGGACGAGTGGGAGCTGCGGCAGGTCGGCAGCGCCGGGAAGTCCGCCGCACGGCATCTGCCGGGCGTGCGGGAAGCGACCCGCAAACTGGCCCCTGGCACGGCCCTGGTCGAGTATTTCATGACGGGCGCCCGCCTGATCGCCTTCGTCTCCGACCGTACCGGGCTGAAAGGCTGGGTCGACCTCGGCTCGCCGGACCCGGTTCGCCGGCACCTGGAGCTGCTGCAGCTAAACCTTGACACAGCGGTGCTGGGCGCCGGTCAGGCCCCGCCCGGGCTGGCCCGCAACGCCCGCTCGCTGCTGGAGTCGCTCTACCGCCACCTCTGGGAGCCATTGCTTCCGAAGTTGGGTGAATACCAGGCGGTCGTCATCATCCCCCATGGCATTCTGCATTTGGTGCCGTTCGAGGCCCTGTACAGCGGCAGCCGGTACCTGGTGCAGGAGGCCGAGATTTCGCTGGCGCCGTCCCGGGCGGCCTGGCTCAAGTGCCTGGAGCGGGCCGAGGGGGCGGGGGGCGAGGCCCTGGCCGACTTCGTTCTCGGTTATAACGTGGCGGGCCTCCTGCCGTTTATTGATGTGGAGGCGAGCGCCGTCGCCGCGGCCCTCCAGGCGGAGCCGCTGCTGCACGACCAGGCAACGGTCGGCGCCCTGGCTGAGGCCGGGTCGCGGCGGGTGGTCCATCTGGCGGCCCACGGCGAATTCCGGCTGGACAACCCGCATTTCTCCACGCTGCTGCTGGCCGACGGACCGCTGACCGCCGCCGATGCCGCCGCCCTGCACCTCGACAGCGCCCTGGTGGCCCTGAGCGGCTGCGAAACCGGGCTGAGCCGGGTGACCCGGGGCGAGGAGTTGATGGGCATGGTCTCCGCCTTCCTGCAGGCCGGCAGCGCTTCGGTGCTGGCCAGCCGCTGGCGGGTCGACGACCGGAACACGGCCGATTTAATGGAACGCTTCTACCAGGGACTGCTCGCCGGCGAGGGCAAGGCGGAGGCGCTGCGCCACGGACAGATCCTGCTGGCCGAACAGGGACTGCACCCGCTCTACTGGGCAGCGTTCTGCCTGGTTGGCCATAGTGGACCGCTCTAATGAGATGACAGGAGAGAATTGGCGTGGCAAGTACTCGGAACACAGATGAACTGATCATTACGGGCAGTCCCGAAGCGGTCCGGCGGCTGCAGGAATGCGGCAAGTCGGCAGGTGAGACGCTGCACGAGCAGCGCCGGCTGACCATCGGCCACAAGGCCCGCAACTTGGATGTCGCTCTGGTGAAAACGAACGGCTCTGCGCGCAGCCTGGCAGACCGGCTGGCCGACCTGGCCCGGGCCGACAGACTGGCCGTAAAGGCCGAGGCCAACTGCCCCACCGGTCACCCGAACGGGCGCGACCGGGGCGCCCGGGGTTGGAACCTGAACCCCTGGGCCTGGGGCGAAGATCCCTGGGCGTGGGGGGAGGACCCCTGGGCGTGGGGCGAAGACCCCTGGGCCTGGGGAGAGGATGCCCTGCCCCTGGTCATGCCTGCCGGGGCCACCCCGGCCGAAGGCGAGGCCCTGTTCTGGCAGCAGGGCGCTTTCCAGAAGATCGGCCTGACCGATGGCGCGGGCCAGCGGCTGCCGGCTCTGGCCAACCACCAGGGTGAGGGTGTCCTGGTTGGCATCTTCGATGCGATGCCGGCGCAGGCGGTCAGCTACCCGTGGCTTACGCTGCACCCTGCCAACGTGCCGGGCGAAGGCCCCTGGGATGACCGGGATATCTCTGACCACGGCATTTTCTGTGCCTCGCTGGTGCATGCGGTGGCGCCCAAGGCGCAGGTGCATCTGTACGAAGCGTGCGGCAAGGATGGCCACGGCCGGCTCTTCCCGCTGCTGGAGGCGATTGAGGCGTTTGTGGCTCTGGCCGCGGGAAAGCCCGCTGTGCTCAGCCTGAGCCTGGGCAGCCTCTGCGTCGATGGGTCTGCGGCGCTCCGGGCGCTGCTGCAGAAGGCAACGGATATGGGCATGGTGGTCTGTGCGGCGGCGGGGAACGCAGCTCATAGCACGCCCAAGGTTTCGGCGCTGCTGCATGCGCAGGTGCCGGCGGCCTTCCCGAACGTGATTGCTGTGTCGGCATGCAACCTGTCCGACCAGCGGGCCAAGTACTCTCAGCGGGGCGACATTGCGGCGCCCGGCGGCGAGGACCTGGACCGGCCCGGGCCGGATGATACGGAAGATATGTACGGCCTGGGCGTCTCGGTGGGGACGTCGGGGTATGTGCGGATGGACGGCGGCACCTCCTTCTCAACGCCGCTGGTAGCCGGGGCCGCGGCCCTGCTGCTGGAAGGCATGACCGTCCGGGGCGAGCAGACCTATTCGCAGGTGCTTTCGGCCCTGCAGGCTGCGGCCCGTCCGGCGGCGGGAGCGGGGGTGGAGACCCTGCAGTGCTGCGGGTTGGGCGCCGGGGTGTTGTACCTGCCTACGCTGTTTGGGTAATCGCAAAACGCCCCCGGTCATCACGACCGGGGGCGTTATTCGTTGCAAGCAAATCCTATTCTTCATCCTCGTCTTCGAACTCTTCGTCATCATCGTTGGCGGCGGGCTGTTCGACCTTGCGGTCGTGCAGTGCCGGGTTGTAGAGGACGCCGGTGCTCGTGGCCCACTCCTTGAACGCTTCGAGCGTATCGAAGCGGCGGAAGCCATAATACCGCTGGTAATAGCTCTGACCAAACAGGTTGTTGATGTAGTCCTCGCTCAGGTTGGTGGCGGCCATCAGAGCCTCGAGCGACACGGGGGCCTGCTTGAACTCGAGGCTATTGGAGATCTCCCGCCAGATCATCAACGCGGCCGTGCTGGTCGTAGTATTGTTGAACGTATATGATGTCGTGTAATATGCCATGGGAACCCCTCCATACTTGCTTTCAGATCTACCTATGTAGCGTGTCTTGACGCTTCCAGGCTCATGCATCCAATTTACCACGTTTTCGCTTCCAGCGGGCAGTTCTCCTCTTTGTACCGCACAGATATCCACTTCGGGCGGCGGACGGGGCGCCGCTGGCGCCCCTACTCGTAGCTGATCATCCGCCCCGGGACGTAGGCCCGCACCCGGCGCCCCGCCGTCGCCGGCCCCAGGCTTGCATGGTCAGCCACCGCCGCCTCTGCATCGGCCTGGGAAGCCCCCGCAGGCACCGCCACGGTGCCCCGCACCCGGCCCCCCACCTGCACCGGAATCTCCGCAGCCGCCACCGAGGTCAGTGCCTCATCGTATGCGGGCCACGGGGCCTGGTGCACCGAGCCCTTTCGGCCCCAGCGGTGCCAGATCTCCTCAGCGGCGTGGGGCGCAAACGGGCTGACCAGCTGGACCAGCGTCACCACGCCGTCCAGCCACGGCTGCCGCTCCACCTCGGCCAGGAACTCCATCAGGGCCGAAATGCCCGTGTTGTAGCGGAAGGACTCAATCGCCTCCGTCACCTTTCGGATCGTCCGGTGACGCCGCCGCTCCGCCTCCGCCGAGGGTGCGGGGCGATTCGGCGCGCCCTCCAGGGCGAAAATCCGCTTCAGGAAGCGGTGGCAGCCCTCGATTCCTGCCGTCGCCCACTCCACCTGCTGGCTGGGCGGCGCCATGAACATCGTCCACAGGCGCAGCGTGTCGGCGCCGTACTGTCGCACCACCTCGTCCTGGGTCACGACGTTGCCTTTGGACTTCGACATTTTGGCCCCGTTCAGGTAGACCATGCCCAGGGTGAACAGCTTCCTGACCGGTTCCCCGAAAGGCAGCCAGCCCATCTGCTGCATGGCCCGGCAGATGAACCGGACGTACATCAGGTGCAGTATGGCGTGCTCGGCGCCGCCGACGTAGATGTCGACTGGCAGCCAGCGAGCCGCCGCGGCGGGGTCGAAGGGGCGACCGTCATCCGTCGGGGAGACGAACCGGTACAGGTACCAGGCGCTGTCGACAAAGGTGTCCATCGTTTCGACCTCGCGCCGGGCGGGGCCGCCGCACTGGGGGCAGGTCGTCTGCACAAAGTCGGGCGCCGAGGCCAGGGGCGGCTCGCCCTGGGGCCGGTAGTCGACATGCCGGGGCAGGCGCACGGGCAGCTGCTCCTCGGGCACCGGCACCGCGCCGCAGGCCGGGCAATCCACCATGGGAATCGGGGCGCCCCAGTAGCGCTGCCGGCTGACCAGCCAGTCGCGCAGGTGGTAGGTGCCGTCATCGTTCTTGCCGATCCAGTGGCGCTGCTGGGTCCGGACCTGCTCGGGCCACTGCTCCAGGGTATCCAGGCCGGCCAGCAGGTCGTCGGCGAAGGCGGTGGTCCGGAAGAACCACTGCTTCAGATCACGGGCGACGACCGTAGTGCCGCAGCGCTCACAGACGCCCGTGGGAGCGGGGGCGGTGCCAGCCGCAGCAACCTGCGTCGGCGCCGGACCGCCCACCACCTGCTCGTTCGCCAGCGCCGTCTGGCACGACGGGCACCAGTTCACCGGCGCCTGCGCCTTGTACGCCAGCCCCGCCCTGAACAGTTGAATGAACAGCCATTGCGTCCACTTGTAATACCCTTCATCGCAGGCGGCCACCTCGCGAGTCCAGTCATAGCTCATGCCCAGCTCGTTCAGCTGCGCCGTCATCTCGCGGATGTTCCGGCGGGTATGCTCCTCCGGATGGACCCCCGTGCGAATCGCCGCATTCTCTGCCGGCAGCCCGAACGCATCCCACCCGATGGGATGCATCACATCAAACCCGCGCCGCCGCCAATACCTGGCCTGCACATCGCTGATGGTGTAGTTCCGCACATGCCCCACATGCAGCTTCCCGGACGGATACGGAAACATAGGCACAACCATAAACGGTCGGCGGGCATCTGTCGCCGCCCGATGTGCCCCGGACTCATCCCAGCGCTGCTGCCAAAAGCGTTCGTAACGGGCGAAATCAAAGCTCTGGTTCATGGTTCAATCGCTCCCTTGGTGGTAATGCCCCATGAGAGACCACCAGGGCCAAGGACGCACCGGGGTATGCAGAAAGCCCCCGCCCCTTGCAGTTGCAAGAGGCGGGGGCCATAGCTCCCGCGGTACCACTCTTGTTCGGCTGCCGGTCGTACGCCCGGTTGCCGATCTCGTAACGGCGCCATCACGCCGGTGCTTTGATAACGGAGGACACAACTCCGTCCTCAGCTTACTTGGTTCCGGGCGCATGCCCGGTTTCAGCCGGCCGCTCGGGGAGGAGGCATCTCTGACAGTACCGCTGCTTCGCACCGACCAGCAGCTCTCTGAAGGCGTGGCTTTGAGATGAACGAATCCCGTCATCGCGTTCTCTCTGGGTTATTCAGGATTGTATATCCGCCCGTTCGGCGTTGTCAATCCCTAATAGACCCAACTGTAGTTCGAACAGCGCCACGTCCCCACGCCGCCGTGGCGGAACAGGGGGTAGCCGCAGACCATGTAATAGCCGGCGGGCTTGCCGTAGGCGCTACGGGGGAAGGTGCGGGTGAGGGTGCGGTTGTTCCAGTTGCTCTCCCGGGTGCCGGTTTGGGCGGTGTGACTCACGTGATCGAGCATCGCCCACTTGGCGCCGTCCCAGTAGTAGAGGTAGAGCCGGTGCTCGTACTCACCCCAGGCGCCGTCCTGCCACGTGACGTGGAGGCTGTTGGTAAACCAGGAACTGGAGGAGGTCAGGTTCAGCATCTCGCCGGTCTGGTACAGGTTGATCACCCGGTTGATATCCAGCGAGCTGGGCTTCTCCGGCCGGTTTGCACAGCTGCCTGAGTTCATGATGGTCGACTGGGGGTTGCAGAATGCCTCGCCTTCCTCCTCGTTGTTGGCGTCCTGGTAGCCTTCGTGCAGGCCGATCACATGGCCGATTTCATGGGCGATGGTCGCCTGCCACCCGCCCACGGGGGCCTCGCCGCTGTTGCGGATGGTCGCCTGCGCCCGGTAGGTGTAGTTGGCGTCGCGGCCCGGGTCGGCTGCCACCTCGGTCAGCTCGACAATGCCAAAGGCTTCAAGGTCGTTGTTTTCAACGATGACCAGATCGGCGGTGGCGCGGCTTGGCGCCTTGTAGAAGGGGAGGCCCGTGGCGCTCTGCCAGTTGGCTACGGCGGTCTGCGTGCCCGTCTGCAGGTCGGATTCGGCCCACCACCAGAGTGATGAGGAGGCGGCGGACCACCAGTAGAAGGCGTAATTCTCAACGCCTGACCAGCGCCCATCCTGAAAATCGGGGTCTTCACCCAGGTAGGTGAAGTGGTGGGCGGAGCCTGTGCCGGCCAGCAACATGAGGGCCATCGCAGCAGCGACCAGGGTCGTCAGAAATGGCCGTCTGGTCATGGCTGGGTCACCTCCCGGAGGAATGCAAAGGCCTGGTCGTGGCCAGGTGCTGTGCGTTCGTGGAAGATGCGGCCCGTTCTGGGGCCGACCCAGACCTGTGACTGGCCCCGGGCGAGGATGAGGAAGGGCAGTTCATCGGGGCAGGGGCCGCCGGGCATGCAGTCGATGCCGACCACAAACTTGGCGATAAAGGCGTCGGCGGGGAGTTGGATTTTGCGTCCCCCGATGCTGACCAGGGCGCCCAGGGTGCGGGGGCCGCTGAGGGCCTGGATGCGGCCGTCGCCTTCGAGCTGTTCCTGGAGGCGAAGCTTTTCGGCTGGCGCGAGGGAGGCGGCCAGGGCCGGCGCCGCGGCTGGGGCCGCGGGCGGGGCCTTTACGGGCGCCGATAGCGATGCGGTGGCCGTGAGAATCAGTCCGGCGGCAGTGAGTCCGGAGACCAGGACTTTTTTCATCGGTGCGCACTCCCCTCGCGTTTCTTACAGATCGACGTACTATGATCAAACCATAATTTCCAGAAAATGTCAACGATAGAGACGAGTGGAGGTGGCGCAAGACCCTCGGGGCCACATATCCGCCTGCATGGGCTCATATGTACCCAGCAGGGACGGGAGCATGGGGGGAGGGCTGAAGATGAACGACCTGGGCCTCCTGGTGATTCGCCTGGTATTCGGTCTGACATTCGCGGCCCACGGCACGCAGAAGCTGTTTGGCTGGTTTGGCGGGTACGGGATTGCGGGCACTGGTGGCTTCTTTGAGTCAATCGGCCTGCGACCCGGGAAGTTCCTGGCCGTGGTTGCTGGGCTGGGCGAACTGGCCGGTGGCCTGCTGCTCGCCCTGGGTTTATGGTCCCCGGTGGCAGCCGTGCTGGTCACCGTCTCCATGCTCGTCGCGATTGCAAAGGTACACGGTCCAAAGGGGTACTGGATTACCGAGGGCGGGTGCGAGTATAACGTGGCGATTATCGCTGTGGCGGTCGGCCTGGCCCTGACCGGGCCGGGCGCGCACACGATCCTTGCGTTGCTAGGGTAGCAAGCACAAAGCCCGGGGTTGCCCCGGGCTTTGCCGCGTCTTCACTTACCCCCAGGGGAGAGACTCTCCACCCACCTATGCATGCCCACCCCTCGCAAAACCGTGCGCGGTTGGTCGGAGCGGTCGAAAAACCTCGTTTCCGGGTCATTTCGGGGGGTCTCCGGCCATCCGCGCATGGTAAATGGTGGGATCGGCATGCAACAGTGGCCGGAGGACCATCTAGCCCTCGCCGGAACTGTTGTCGGCCTTTGTTTTGGGAAGAATCGTTTGTCAACGTGAGACGCACCTCAGCGCGGGGTGCGTCTTTGTGTTTTTCTCCCTCCCGTGCCATAACCCCACTACTGAAACGCAACCGCCATCCTATGTAAACTAAAGTGATCTTATCTATTCAAGAAAGAGGGGCTTGAATTTGGCCAACCTGCACCGGCCTCTGACCGGCGTTCTGACAGCGCTGCTGACCCTCTCTCTGCTCGCGGCCCCTGCTAAAGCCGCCGAGCCCTTCGCCTTCATTACCATGCTCCCGGTGGACGGTGGCGTCCGTTTGGATGGCACTACCCGGGTCATCCCCCGGAACTCGCCCCTGCGGATCGAGTTCAGCCAGCCCGTGGACCCGGCCACCATCACCCGCTCGATCTCCGTTACCACCAGCACCGGTGCCGACGCCGGCTGGACCGCCCAGCCGGACTGGGCCAACGCTTGTGTCTGGCTGCAGACCAGCGGCACCCTGCCCAAGAACGCCACCTACACCGTCCACATCGAGGGGGGAGCCGCCGGCATCAAGTCGACCACCGGCGCTACCCTGGCTTCTGATATCACGGTAACCCTGCGCACCGATGAGACCCCGGTCCAGAAGATCGTCGACATCTCGACCCAGTGGGGCCAAAGCGATCTGCTGCAGTCCGAAATTTACAAGCTCAAGGTTGCCGCCGGCCCGCTGCGCATCGTGCTGAATGATCTGACCGAAGCGCAGCCGATGCGCGTGATGCTCAAGAGTGAGGCGACGGGCGAAGTGATACTGAACGAGCAGTACCAGGCCGGTCAGCCGTCCCGTGGGCGGGACCTGCCTGCCGGCACCTACTCGCTGCTGCTGGCGCCCAACGTGGCCCGGGCGATCACCCTGCACGGCCCCGACCTGGACGTCTCCGGGCTGATGCCCGGCCTCCGCTTCCCCGGCATGGGGCAGTGGGAGACCCGCAACCAGCGCTTCACCCTCCAGCCCGAGTTGCTGAACGCGCAGGCAACCGAATCGCTTCAGGTGACGCTGGGCAAGGAGACCCTGGCCCAGAACCTGCTCCGCACCGACGGCACCGTCGCTCCGCTTACCATCGATCCGACGACGATGGAGGAGAACATCTACCTGCTGACCGGGGTCGCCACGGCCAGGGAGTCTGGCAACCAGGCGATTCAGGCCAGCACTTTCCTGGTCGACCGCACCGACAGCTTCAGCGACGTCGCCCCGAATCATTGGGCTAGACGGTATATCGAGATCATGCACCATATCGGCGTGCTGAACGGTAGGTCGGCTGCGCAGCCCGGCGCCTTGCCCCAGTTCGCCCCGGGCCAGCCCGTGACCCGGGCGGAGTTTGCCAAAATGCTGGCCCTCACCCTGGGCCTGAAGCCCGACCCCAAGTCGCCGGCGCCCTTCGAGGACGTGCCCGACGACTGGTCCACGCCCCACATCGATGCGCTCTACGCGCAAGGGCTGATCAAGGGCGAAACTGTGAACGGCAAGGTCTATTACTATCCGAACCGGACCATCGCCCGGGCCGAAGCGGCCACCATCATCGGCCGGCTGCTCACCATCGCCGATCTGGACCTGGACGGCGAAACGGCAGACTTCACCGACTGGAACACCATTCCGGACTGGGCCCGCCCCTCGGTCGTCATCCTCGCCGAAATGAAGTGGATCAACGGTTTCCCCGACGGGCGTTACCAGCCCCTGCAGACGCTCCAGCGCGACCAGGCGGCCCGCATTCTTACCAACTTCCTCGGCGTGAAGTAAACGTCACGAAAGGCGGCACATCTATTGTGAAGCGACTTCCGTGGTTCCTGATTCTCGCCCTCTTTCTGGGGCTGGCAGCCCCGGCCCGGCCCGCCGCTGCCGCATCCACACTGGAACTGCGGCAGCTGATGCCCTACGGCGACATCTGGCACGAAGGCAACCTCCAGCCGGGCGGCACCATCGACCGGGGCCTGACGGAGCTGCGCATCTACTTCAACTACTTTCTCGATGAGGCAGCCTCGAAGGAGAAGCTGACGGTGACCAACTCGCAGGGCGAAGTCCAGCCCTGGAAAGTTCATGTCAGCACCGGCTTCATGCTCTACCCCAACTGGGCGCTCAACCGGGGCGAGACTTACACCATCCGGATCAAGGGCGGGCCTGACGGGATCAAGGGTGAGTATGGATCGACCCTGCCCGAGGACCTCGTGATTCCCCTCCACGTGGAGCAGCGCCCCTTCGAGATCACCGATATGATGGCCTTCGGCGGCGCCGTCGGGCCGGTGACGGATGGGGGCATCATCCCCCGCGACGCCAGGGAACTGCGGATCAGCTTTACCCGCCGCATCGGCAGCGCTTCGGTGGCCGTGGCCGGGAACGTGACGGTGACCGACAGCAAGGGCCAGGCCGCAGGCTGGCGCCCGGGCGCCGGCTCGGGCGATCTGATCTACTTCTACATTCCTCAGGAGAACGGCCATCTGCCGAAGAACGAGACCTATACCATCCGCATCAAGGGCGGCATGGGCGGCGTGCTGAGTGAGGCGGGCGTGCCGCTGCCGCAGGATCTGGTGTTGATGGTTCGCACCAGCGACCAGGCGTATGAGCGGACGGTTTCGTTTCCTAGCAACCGCATGTCGCATGGCGTGATCCAGACGGAGATCTACAAGATTCAGGCGGAGGCCGGGCCACTCACCATCCACCTCGACGGGTGGCCCGAACAGGGCGAAACCAACGTGGTGCTGGAGGATCCGCAGACCCCGGAGGTGCTGCTGGACGCGTGGTTCAGCAGCTCCGGCAAGCAGTATGAGACCGTGGAGCTGCCCCGGTCGGGTACCTACACGCTGGTGCTGGCGCCCAACCGGGCCTGGCACATTAACGTAAAGGGGCTTGACCTGACGATGTCCAAGGTGACGCCGGCCATGCGCTTTACGCCGGGCGAACCGTATGCGACCCGGAATGGGCGGTTTGCCTTCGCCCCCGAACTGCTGAACCCGTCCGATACCGAGGCGGTCCGAATCATGCTGGATGATGAGGTTGTCAATGCGAAGGCGCTGGCGGCTGACGGGTCCATCACGCCGACCTATTTCGACCCGCGTGAGATGGCGGACGGTATCTACAACGTCGCTGCGCTGGCGAAGGCGAAGGGTGGGTCGAACCTGAGCGTGGTGGAGGAGTCCTTCCTGGTGGACCGGGTGGATGCCTTTGCCGACGTGCCGGCCGGCCACTGGGCGCGGCGCCATGTTGAGGTGATGTACCACCTGGAGATTCTGAGCGGCCGGGGCGAGGGGCTCTTTGCTCCCGGGCAGCCCGTGCGCCGGGCAGAGTTCGCGAAGATGCTGGCGCTGACGCTGGGGCTGGAAGCGACCGGATATGCCCCGGTGCCGTTCGCTGATATGCGAGATGACTGGGCGAAGCCTTATATTTCGGCCCTGTACGAGGCAGGCCTGATCAAGGGCGAGGTGGTGGGCGGGAAGACCTACTTCTACCCCGACCGGACGATCAGCCGGGCGGAGGCGTCTACCATCATCGGCCGGTATTTGGAGATTGCCGATGAGGAGGTTGGGTCGGGGGCGCAGGTATTCGGTGATGAGGCGCAGATTCCGGCGTGGGCGCGGTCGTCGGTGCTGATTCTGGCCGATGCCCGCTGGATTACCGGGTTCCCCGATGGGCGGTTCATGCCCGGGGCCAACTTGAACCGGGACCAGGCGGCCAAGATTCTGGCCAACTTCCTGGGCATGTAGGAGGTTTAGGCAATGCGACAGCGGGCGGTCGTTTGGGTGATGCTTCTCGGCTTGTTGTCGGCGCTCTTCGCCCCGGCTCCGCCCGTGCAGGTCTTCCGGTACACCGTGAGCGACGGGACCCTGGCCGCCGTGTACCCGGGCGAGGCGCCGACTGACCTGCCCCTGGTGGCGAGCTACAAGGGCCCCAACGGCGTGGAGATTCGCAGTTACTCGACCGAGTGGGATACCGTGGCGCAGTTGCAGGGGGTTTATCAGGAACTGATCGCCAACCTGCACGGGCCGGAGATGGCCCTGCTCGGCATGGTCAACCTCTGGCCTGAAGGCGGGGGCGGCCTCTACCATGCCGAGCACTGGTCGACCTGGAACGACCGGGGCATTGCCGATGACCGGGTGATCGACCTGTTCGGCGCCGATGATGAAGACCTGGAGAGCCTGGCCCGCACGCTGTCCCATGAGTACGGGCATCATTTCACCATCTATTACCGGTGGATGCGAGAGCGGGCGACCTTCGACTATTGGAAGGAAGGCCGCTGGGCCGATGCCCGGGGCGTGCGCAACCAGCCGCTGATCAGTGCGAACAGCGACGAGCATGGGTGGCTGCCGGGTGAGATTGCGGCGGAGGATTATGCGCAGTTGTTTGGTTCGCCCCGGGCGCGGCGGTCGACGGTCTTTGATGATTACAGCGCGTGGTTCAGTAACTCGATGCACAACCTGGTGCCCCAGGAGAATTTGACCCTGCCCCTGGCGGCGGAGGTGCCGGGCTACCGGGATTACTGGCTCACGTTGTCGGGGCTGAGCGTGCCGCTGAACGGGGCGCCGAGCCGCCCGTGGCTCAGGGTGACGGGCGAGGCGGTGGGCGGCGACGGCGCGGCGGGTCCCGGCGGGGCAGTCCGGTATCTTCATCTGGAATGGACCGGCGCCGCCGACCCCGAGGGCGGGCCGCTGGAGTATACCGTGGTCTCCTACACCGACCCGCTCGGGCTGCCCATCGGCCACTTGACGGTGACCGGGCAGACCAGCGCCCGGATTCGGGTCTGGGAGGATGGCGTGCGGAACTACCGGGTTTTCGCGAAGGATGTCGGCGGCCTGATCGTCAGCTCGCCCGCCGTCGAGGTCAACCTCGATCAGCCGGTGGAAGCCTCGGCACCGCCGCCGGCGTCCTGGGCGCCGGGCCAGCCGGCGCTGCCCGGGCGGGTGCTGCTTGCCCGGCCCCCGGCCGGGGCGCCGGCGCCCAGCTTCAGCGACGTGGGGCGGGGGGAGTGGTTCACCGGGGCTGTTGACCTGGTCAGCGCCGCCGGGCTGATGAACGGCTACCCGGACGGCCGGTTCGGGCCGGAGAGCCCGGTGCGCCGGGCCGAGTTCCTGGCCGTGGTGATGCGGGCTTACCCCTTGGGCGGCGCTTCCCCGGGCGATCCCTTTGCCGATGTGCCCCCGGGCCACTGGGCTTACGACCTGATCCGCCAGGCCCGGGGCGCCGGGCTGGTGCAGGGCGACCAGAACCGCTTCAACCCCGACGGCTGGATTACCCGGGCCGAGATGGCGGTGCTGCTGCACCGGGCGCTGCGGCTGGAGCGGCCGGGGACGGCGCCCAACTTCAGCGATGTGGGCCCGGCGTTTGTGTGGGCGAAGGATGCGATTGAGACCCTGGCGGGGTACGGCGTGATTCTTGGCTTCCCGGGCGCCGAGCTGCGCTTCGGCCCCGAAATGCTGAGCTACCGGCACCAGGTGGCGACGATTCTGTCCCGGCTCTTCCGGTGATGGGTCCATATAAATCGAACCGCCTGCTTGTGCTGGGGAACGGCGCAGGCAGGCGGTTTGGCTTTGTCCTTTCCGGCATTTTGCCCTGGAGGAGCCGGAGGCGTTCGGACGGGTGATGCACCGGATTTCGATGGAGAAGGGATGGCAGAAGACCGGCTGAGGCTGCCCCGTGACACAGGATGTTTCTATGAGTTGCAGTCTGCTGATCTGACCTGATTTCTCGTCCAATCTCGCTCATGGAGCTTCAACCAGCTTCAGGGAGTTTCAACGAGCTTCAAGGAGTTTCATTGCGTTTCGTTGCGTTCCAAGAAACCGGGGCAAAAATGCTTCGTTCTCCTCATGAGTCGGGACGTCCGATCCGGTTCAGTCAGCAAGGCCTTGCCGGATGCGGCCTGGCGGTACGTGACAACCTGGCTCGCAAGGAGTTTCAAGGAGATTTATCTCGTCGATCTTCGTCCCAGGGAGTTTCAACCAGTTCAAAATGGGGCTCAGGGGGGCCAAGCGGTCTGATGACGACACCAACCCGGGGCACCTGAGGGAGAGAAGCTCTCCCATCACCACCGGGCCGATGGCGATCATAGGGAGTGGATGCACCTCCAACCCTTGCCCTTCAAGGGTTTGCAGTCAGATCCGAACGAATGTGCTGTCAACCGCCTGCAACCCGACGCAGGCGGTTTTTCCTATGCGCACCCGCCGCAACTGTTGACTAAACCTGACTTATTCGAATAGAATGTTACCAAGCAAGCGCTTGGTAACAGGAGGTGACGGCTTGCCCAGACAGGGCCGTAAAGATGATGTGCTGGCCGCCGCCATCGCCCTCTTCAGCCGCAAGGGCTACCATGGCACCACCGTGCGCGACATCGCCGACGAGGCCGGCATGCTCTCGGGCAGCCTCTACGCCCACTACAGCAGCAAGGAAGAGATGCTGTTCGACATCGTCCAGCAGGCGGCCGGCCAGTTCATCAGCGGCATTGGCCCCATGCTGGAAAGCGACCAGCCCGCGGCTGACAAGCTCAGGGCTGCCATGCGGAGCCATCTGCGGGTGATGGCCCTGTCGCGGGATGCGGCGGCCATCTACCTGCATGAATGGAAGGCGCTCACAGGCGACCGCCGCACCATCATCGCAGAAAAGCGGAACGCGTATGAAGAAGGGCTCGCGGCCATTATCCGCCAGGGGGTCGAGGCGGGCGAGTTCCGGCCGGTGGATGCGAAGTTCGCCCGGTTGCTGGTGCTCAGCGCCCTCAACTGGCTCTATCAGTGGTACGATCCCGCCGGCGCCCTGGGGCCGGATGCGGTGGCCGATAAGTTTGCCGACCTAGTGCTGCACGGGCTGACAAACGGGGAGGAGGGGGCGAGTTCATGACCCACGAGGAGCGGCTGGCCCAGTTCATGGCCCGCATCGAGCGGGGCGAGAAGATCGAATCGACCGACTGGATGCCCGACGAGTACCGCATCACCCTGGTCAAGTTCATGCAAATGCACGCGCTCTCCGAAGTGATGGGCGCCCTGCCTGAGAAAGAGTGGGTGCCCAAGGCCCCCACCCTGGCCCGCAAGCTCTCGCTCATGGCCAAGGTGCAGGACGAAATGGGCCACGGCCAGCTGATTCTGCGCGTGGCCGAGGACCTCGCAAAGCCCCTGGGCAAGAGCCGTGAAGAGCTGGTGGGCGAACTGCTGACCGGCGTCTGCAAGTTTCACAACGTCTTCCACATGCCGGCGCCCACCTGGGCCGATGCGGGCATCATCGGGTGGCTGGTGGATGGGGCGGCGGTGGTGTCGCAGGCGGCGCTGCTCGATTCCAGCTACGGCCCCTACGCCCGTGTGCTGCAGCGGGTCTGCGCCGAGGAGGGCTTCCACATTCAGCATGGCGAGTCCATTTGCCTCGCCCTGGCCGAAGGCACGCCCGAGCAGCGCCAGATGTTGCAGGAAGCGCTGAACCGCTGGTGGGAGTCGCTGCTGCTCTTTTTCGGTCCGGCCGATACGAATTCTGCGTCTGCGACCATTCTGATGAAGTATCGGTTCCGCACCAAGACCAACGAAGAGCTGCGGCAGAAGTTCTTTGACAAGTACGTGCCCCGCATCTGGTCGCTGGGGCTGACCATTCCCGACCCCGACTTCCGCTGGAATGAGGCGGCCCAGCGCTGGCACTACACCCAGCCCGACTGGACCAAGCTGAAGGCGATCGCCCGCAACGAGGGGCCGCTCTCGCAGTACCGGCTGGGCCTGCGGCGCATGTCGTACGAGCAGACCAAGTGGGTCCGGGAAGCCCTGCTGGGCAAGGCGGGCGCCGGCGCCATCGCGTAAGAAGGGGTGGGTGGATATGTTCAACGTCTACGAGGTCTTTATTCAGAAGGATCACGGCAGCCCCCATGTCTGGGTGGGCTCGGTGGATGCCGGATCCCCGGATGACGCCCTGCTCCTGGCCCGGGAGAACTTCCTGCGCCGAGACCCTGCCGTCTCGATTTGGGTGGTGCGGCAGGAGCAGGTCCATCGGACGGATTATGAGGATCGCGACTTCTTTGCCCGTGAAACGGATAAGACCTATCGGATGCTGACCGGCTATAACAAGGTCAACGCAGAGAAGTGGCGCAAGTATAAGAAGAACCTGCTGGATCTTGAAAAGGACTTTGTAAAGGATTGATGGCAGCCATGACCGATCCGATTCTCGCCCTACTCCTGTATCAGTTGGCCGACGACGAGCTGGTCATCGGCCACCGCGACTCCGAATGGCTGGGGCTGGCGCCCCATATCGAGGAAGATATCGCCTTTGGCTCCATCGCACAGGATGAGGTGGGGCACGCGACCGCCTTTTACCGGCTGCTGTCGGACCTGGGCCTTGGTGTGGCGGATGACCTCGCGTTCTTGCGGGGCGCTGCCGAGCGGCGCAACGCCGTGCTGTTGGAGCGGCCCAACGGGGCGGGGACCTATTTGCAGGACCCGGCCTTCGATTGGGGCTATACGGTCGCCCGGCGGCTCGCGTATGACCTGTTTGATGCCATTCGATTGGAGTGCATCGCGTCGGGCTGTTCGTATCAGCCGTTGGCGCAGTTGGCGGGGAAGATTCGGCGCGAAGAGCGGTATCATCTCCTGCACCATGTGACGTGGTTCAAGCGGCTGGCGGAGGGGACGGAGGAGTCCCGGCGGCGCCTGGTGGCGGGCATCGAGCAGACGTTTTTGGATGCCGGTGGGTTATTCGTGATGACGCCGTCTGATTATTTCCCGACGACGTCGGCGGCGCTGCTGGAGCGGTGGACGGCGGAACTGCGGCCACAGTTTGACGCCGTGGGGCTGCCTTGGCCGCTGGTGATGCCGGCCCCGGCGCTGGACGGGCGGGCCGGGCAGCATACGGCAGATCTGTCGGCGCTGCTGGAGACGATGGGGGAGGTCTACCGGACGGCGCCGGGCGCCGCATGGTGACCGGGGCGGCGGTCTGGGCGGCGCTGGCCGATGTGAAGGACCCGGAGATTCCCCCGGTGAGCGTGGTGGATATGGGCATGGTGGGCCGGGTGATCGTGGGGGAGGGGCGGGTGACCGTTGAGATGATGCCCACATTTGTGGGCTGCCCCGCCCTGGAGATCATCCGGCGGAATGTGGTGGACCGGCTGCTGCTGGTCGATGGTGTGACGGACGTGGAGGTGAGGTTCGTCTTTGACCCGCCCTGGACGTCGGAGCGGGTGACGCCCGAGGGGCGGGAGCGACTGCGCTCCTTCGGGATTGCGCCCCCGGTGGGGGCAGGGGGCGGGTGTGGGCTGGGCGCCGGCCCTGGCGCCGGTCCCGGCCTGCTGCTCTCCCTGGCCGAGGTCCCGCCCTGCCCCTTCTGTGGCTCCGGCGATACCCACATGGAGAACCTGTTCGGCCCCACCGCCTGCCGGGCCATCTACTACTGCGATGGCTGCAAGCAGCCTTTCGAGGCCATGAAAACGGTCTAGCGGGGCACATCTGGCACCGGTCGTCCTGGGGGGGCGCTGCGCTTACTTCCGACCGGTTTTGCACGTGCGGCCCCAAAAGATCCGAGCGCGGATGGTCGGAGAGCCCGGAAACCCCCGTTTCCGAGGCGAAAATGACCTCTCCGGCCATCCGCGCAAGCCAAACGAGGGTGCCAGCGTGCAAAAGTGATCGGAGGCACGCCGAACCCAGGCGGCGTGCACCGCCATCATGCCGCACATGCGGCGGCAAAACCGGCGGCATGACTCGTTTGAAGCAACCCCTTCTGGTCAATACTCCCTGACCAGGAGGGGTTGTCCAATGCAGAACGCTGGAGTGAGAGACCGCGTCCAAAAGCTCCTGGAGCAGCACGACCAAAACGAGCGCATGCTTGATGCCTACTGGCAGTGGGCGACCAATCCCACACCGCCCGCAGCCGGGTATGCCCTTGAAGAGAACGGCGGCTTTATCGCCACAAACCTGCTTATCAGGTACGGAGAGCCGGCCATTTCGGTGGTCACACAGCTCTCTGATGAATGCCGTGAGCTGCGCCGGGAGGCCTCCGTGTTTGACGTCCAGCAGGCGGTGCTGGAAGTGCTGAACGGCCCCGTCGGACAAGGGGTCCGCGACGGGGTGCTGGCCCGCCTGCACGCGGGCAGCCCGGCCCGCCGCTTCCTGGGCGCCTGGCTGGTGGCCAGAGCGCGCTGGTGCTTCCGGCAGGGGCCGAACGCCTGGATCGCCGGTGAGCTGGACTGGTCGCTGGGCACCGATCTGGAGACCGCCGTGGGCGATGCGCGCTCGCCTGTCGCCTGCCACCTGTTCGGCGAGTCGGTGGCAGAGGCCGATATCGTGCGGGAGGCGATGGCCGTGGGCATCGTCAACCGGCTCTTTTACCGCAGCCAGGCGGGGCGCATGGAGCCGAAGCTCCGGCCCGGGCCGCGCATTCCGTTATCATCCATCGCGTATGCCGATCGAACCTGACGCGTACCATTCACGTATGAGATGGTAGAGCAGGTTTCGCTGAGGGGGTGTGCCGGTGGACGCCGCACAGGTATCGGTGCGGAACCCGTTTGCGTTCCGGGAGTGCCTCGAAGTGGCGCTGGAGGTCACCTGGCCTGACGTGGCGCAGGAGCAGGCCGACGCACTTCGCACCCTGCTCAGGGCGATTCCCTGTAAGGTAGCCGCCGCCCAACTGCCCATGGGCCCGTGCGAGCGCCAGGCGCTGCTGGCCTGCGGCGCCCATTTTCGGCGGAGCCGGACGTGGTACTGGCTGCGGTCCGACCTGAGCGAAGCCTGGACCGATATGGAGCACCAACTGCAGCGCAATCTGTGAATGAAAGGCACCCCGCGGGTTGAATCCCCGGGGTGCCTGTTTTTGCCCATGCTACATAACATGGAGGAGCAAGGGTTGCCGGGACGGCGCCCGGAACTGGGAGGAATCGATGTTGGAAAGTGGTTCTGCACGCAAGAGCAGGGCCGAGCGTCCCAAAACCGACAACATGAAGCCAGTTGTCTGGCTTCCGCCTGGGGCCCCGGTCCTGGTGTCGTCCAACGTGGATGCACGGCGCCTGCAGAGCAGTGGGAAGCCGAAGCAGGCTGAGGGGCGGCAGCCCGGGCAGCCTGAGACGAAGCCACCGGCAGGCGCAACGTCGGCGGGCAGCGAGAAGCGCCGCACTGACGAGCGGCCGTCGAAGTCCTCATCCCGGCGGTCGGAGAAGGCGTCCAGAGAGTCCTCGTCCGGCCGGGCGGCCAAATCCGGCAAGTCGTCGGAGTCTTCGTCATCAAGCCGGTCGGGCCAGAAGACGGGATCGTCCCGGGGCAGGGCAGGCGGGCCGATTCGCTTCGCCGAGCGGCTGCCAGTGGCCCATGCCTCCGGCAGTTGGCAGATTCCCGACTCGTGGGACCTGCCAGAGGCCGAAGTGACCCGGCTGGGCCCTGACGGCGAAGTGCCCATTCCCGCCGATGTCGACACGGCGGCCCAGGCTGTGATGAAGCTGTACGACATGAGAGTCAGCGCCATCAACCTGGTTACCAGCAAGCCGGATAAAGGCGGCGCCATCTGGCGGATTGAGACGAACCACGGCCCGCGCAGCCTCAAGCTGCTGCACCGGGAGGCACAGCGGAGTCTGTTTAGCATCGGGGCGCAGGAGTACCTGGTGAAGCAGGGCGCCCGGGTCCCGCCCCTGGTCCGCACACGGTCCGGGGAGATTTGTGTGCAGACGGGCAGGAAGCTCTGGATTGTGACCGACTGGATCGAGCCCCTGATTCCTGCCACCAAGGTGGACCTGGAGGGGGCGGCCGCCCTTTGTCACGGCCTGGGCGAGTTCCAGAAGCTGTCACGGGGGTACGTGCCACCGCAGGGCGCCCGGTACACCACGCGCCTGGCCCGGTGGCCGAATGCCTACCGGAAGATCTTGTCGAAGATCGGCTGGTTCCGCGAGATTGCGCAGGCGTACCGGGAGTTCCCGGTTTCGCAGACCCTGCTCTCCGTGGTTGATACCTTCGAGCAGCAGGCGCGGGACGCCATCGCCCGGCTGGAGGCGTCGGCGTACGAGTCGCTGGTCGCCCGGGGCGAGCAGGCTTGGGGCATCGTGCATCAGGATAGATGATCTTCCAGGCCAACGAGGCGGCTGACCACGCCGGCCACGGCCCCGGGGAGGTCCCGGTGCCAGGCGATGGTGACGCTGGGCGGCCCGGTGGCGGGGCGGAAGAGGGTGACTGACTCGGTGATTTGCTGGAGGAGCCAGCGGCGGCGGGGGATCGGGAGCGTTTCCCACAGGTCTGTGGCCGTAGGCGCTGCGGTCGTTTTGGGGTCGCCGTGGGCCAGGCGTGCCTGCGCTTCCTGTTCTTCCCGGGCGATGGCAGCGAGTTCCCGGGTGTAGAGGGGGGCTGCCAGGTCGCCGCTCCGGTAGTCGGCGTCCAGGCGGCGGCGGCGGGCTGCGAGGGCGGAGAGCTGCCGGCGGTTGCGGGCTTCGGCCTGCGCCCGCCGGCTGGCCTGCAGGGTGTCCATGGCCCGGGCGAGGTCGCTTTCCAAGCCGCTGGAGCTCAGGCAGGTCCGGACCTGCGCCGCGATGATGGCGTCGGCATCGCCCGCCGGGACGTGCCGGGCGCCGCACGCGGCCTTGCCCGCCAGTCGGCGCCGGGCGCAGCAGTAGTAGCGGTGCTGCCCGGCGCCTTTGCCCGCCATGGGCGCCCCGCACTGGCAGCGGGCCAGGCCGGAGAGGAGGTAGGGGCCGGGCCGGGCCCGGGGCGGGGGAGCCCCGGGTGACGCCACGCCCCGCCCCCGGCGCAGGGCTTGCGCCGCCTCCCACAGGGCCCGGTCCACAATCGCCGGGAAGGCCCCCTCGGCCCGGGCCAGCATGGCCGCCCGGCTGCGGCGCCCATACTCCAGCACCCCCGCATAGGCCGGGTTGGCCAACACCCGCCGCACCGCCAGCGCCGTCCACGCCCGGCCCGTACCCGCCCGGCCCAGGGAGCGGGCGATCTCCGCCGGCCCCTCACCGCTCACGTACGCCCTGAACACCTCCCGCACCACCGCTGCCTCATCCTCCACAACGGCAAACGTGCCCGGCGACGGCCCCCGCACAAAGCCAAACGGCGGGCGAAAGCCGGGATTAAACCCCTGCTCGGCCCGCTTCACCTTCCCCGACATGGTGCGCTCCCGAATCAAGTTCCGCTCATACTCGGCGAACGAAATCAGCAGGTAGAAGAACATCTTGCCGGCCGGCGTCACGGTGTTGATCTCCTCCGTGGTAGAGCGCACAAAGCAGCGGCCTTCCCACTCCTTTAACACAAGATCGACAATATCGACCACCGATCGTGACAGCCGATCGATTTTATACACAACCACACACTCGACCGCCCCGCGCCGCACATCGGCCCGCAGCCGGGTGAGCGCCGGACGCTCCAGGTTGCCGCCACTGTAACCATCATCGATATAGATGCGGGACTCATCGCAGATCCAGCCCTGGGAGAGCAAAAAGTGGCGGCACCGCTCCTGCTGCACCGCCAGAGTCGTGCCTTCTGACTGATCGTCGGTCGACCAGCGAATGTAAATGGCAACCCGGGCCGGGTCGATCGCCTGCACGGGCATCCCCCCCGGGGATACCCTATGCCCAGGGCCAGGCACCCTTTCTGCGGGTTTTGGCATTCCCGCAGCCGCCCTTGGCGCAAGTTGCGTCTCTGGCCGGAGGGTCTGCTGCTGGCTAATTTACGCTATCTATCAGTGGGTCTTTCTACCCTGAATACTTCCTATAGCATCCACTTTTGCATGTGAGGAATAATCACGACGCATAAGTGAATTTCGTGAGGCTGATAGGACTTTTTCGGAAGGTCCGCCAAGTACCCTATTTATGATCTGTGCGTGACAACAGAAAGGGGTATGAGATTTTACATGGCGAACCTGTGGTGGGCTGCACCCGCAGCCGGCGTTCTTGCTCTCCTCGTGGCCTATCTGCTTACCAGCAAAATTGGCCGGCAAGATGCTGGCACACCCAAAATGCGTGAAATCGCCGAGGCGATTCACCAGGGTGCCATGGCCTTCCTCCGCCGGGAGTACCGGACCCTCTTCGTCTTTATCGTCGCGCTGGCCGCTGTCATTGTTGTCACCGGACTTACTACCGATGCCATGAGCCCCTACACCGCCATCGCCTTCGTCGCCGGTGCCGGGTGCTCCGTTCTGGCTGGCTATTTTGGCATGCAGGTGGCCACCAAGGCGAACGTCCGGACCGCCAACGCCGCCCAGAAGGGCATGAACGCCGCCCTCGACATCGCCTTTTCCGGCGGTGCCGTCATGGGCCTTTCCGTGGTCGGCCTCGGCCTCGTGGGCGTCGGCCTTACCTATTACTTCTTCAAGGATCCTAACATCGTCAACGGGTTTGCCCTGGGCGCCTCGTCCATCGCCCTGTTCGCCCGTGTGGGCGGCGGCATTTACACCAAGGCGGCCGACGTGGGCGCCGACCTGGTGGGCAAGGTCGAAGCCGGCATTCCGGAAGATGACCCCCGCAACCCCGCCGTCATCGCTGACAACGTGGGCGACAACGTTGGCGACGTCGCCGGTATGGGCGCCGACCTGTTCGAGTCGTATGTCGGCTCCATCATCGCAGCGATGGCCATCGCCGTCGTCGATGAGGCGATCGATCCCGCCCTGGCGGTTCTGCCCCTGCTGATCGCCGCCGGCGGCACGCTGGCTTCGATCATCGGCACCCGCTTCGTCCGGGGCGATGAAAAGTCCAACCCCGCCACGGCCCTCCGCATGGGCACCTTTGCCGCTGGCGGCCTCACTCTGCTGACCACTGGCCTGGTCTCCTTCCTGGGTTACGGCACCCACATCTACTTCACCGCCGTGGCGGCCGGCCTGATCGCCGGCATCACCATCGGCCTGATCACCGAGTACTACACCTCCGGCGACCGCAGCCCCGTGGCCGGCATCGCCAAGGCCTCTGAGACCGGCCCCGCCACCAACATCATCGCCGGTCTGGCCGTGGGTATGCAGTCCACCGGCTGGCCGATGATCGTCATCGGCCTGGCCACCCTGGTCTCCTACACGGTGGGTGCGTCGCATCCCGATGGCAACCAGGGCCTCTTTGCTGTCGCCCTCGCCGCCGTGGGTATGCTGGCGACCACCGGCATGACCGTCGCCGTTGACGCTTACGGCCCCATCGCCGACAACGCCGGCGGCATCGCCGAAATGGCGCACCTGGGCAAGGATGTCCGCAAGATCACCGACACGCTCGACTCCGTCGGCAACACCACCGCTGCCATGGGCAAGGGCTTTGCCATCGGCTCCGCTGCCCTGACCGCCCTGGCCCTCTTCGGCGCCTTCGCCACCGCCTCCGGCCTGAAGGCCGTTGAGCTGACCGACCCCAAGGTGATCACCGGCCTCTTCATCGGCGGCATGCTGCCCTACCTGTTCGGCGCCATGACCATGAGCGCCGTGGGCCGGGCCGCCATGCAGATGGTGGAGGAGGTCCGCCGCCAGTTCAGGACGATCCCCGGCCTCATGGAGGGCACCGGCAAGCCGGATTACGCCCGCTGCGTGGAGATCTCCACCGGCGCCGCTCTCAAAGAGATGATCGTTCCCACCATCATGGCCGTGGTCGCTCCGCTGGCCATGGGCTACGTGCTGGGCATCAACGCCCTGGCCGGCATGCTGGCGGGCTCCCTGGTCACCGGCGTCCTGCTGGCGATTCAGATGGCCAACTCCGGCGGCGCCTGGGATAACGCCAAAAAGTTCATCGAAGGCGGCGCGCACGGCGGCAAGGGCTCGGCGCCCCACAAGGCCGCGGTCGTGGGCGACACCGTGGGCGATCCGTTCAAGGATACCTCCGGCCCGTCGCTCAACATTCTGATCAAGCTGATGACGATCGTGGCGCTGGTCTTTGCGGCCACGTTCGGTACCGGGCTGTTCTAGGAAAGGCGTGCAAATAGGGCGGCAGCGACTTGTCTGGTCGTTGCCGCCCTTTCGTATTGGCTTTCGCGATCATTTGTCAGGACTATGGATGGTCCAACGGCCAGATGGGGCCGGGAGGCATCTGGATCATCGACCTGGATGGCGTCTCCTTTGACCTGGGCATCCGGGACCTGCGCAAGCTGATCACCAGCACCATGGATGATATGGGCGTGTGGGATGTGACCTGGATTCGCGGCATGATCGATGCCTACAACAAGGCGCATCCCATCGACGCCGACCTCTATCAGGTCCTGCTGATCGATATGTCGCTGCCCAACGAGTTCTACAAGCATGTAAAGGGAGGCGTTACCAAAAAGTACATCTTGTCTCTGAAATGTGGTAACATAGTGCCCGAGGTGAGGTGACGGTGTACGCACGGATCTATACTCGGGTTTCCACGGAAGAGCAGGCCACGTCGGGTTTCTCCCTTGGCGCGCAAAAAGAACGCCTGGAGGCGTTCTGTGTGTCGCAGGGGTGGGAGATCGCTGGCCGATACATCGACGAGGGCGTCTCAGCCAAAGACCTTAACCGCCCTGAGTTTCAGCGGATGATGGATGAGGTCGACAAGGGCGACGTGATCCTGGTGTACAAGCTTGACCGACTCACCCGCAGCGTGCGGGACCTGGACGACCTTCTGAGGGAGTTCGATACCCGGGGCGTGCTGTTCCGGTCGGTCACCGAGCAGTTTGACACCACGACCGCCACGGGGCGCCTGTTCATCCGCATGGTCGCTGAGATGGCTCAGTGGGAGCGGGAGACCATCGCGGAGCGGTCAGCCTTTGGCAAGCAGAAGAAGGCAGCTTCGGGCGAGTGGGGAGGGGGCACCGTTCCTCTTGGCTACATGGGCGTCCCCTCTGAGCGCACGAAGGCAGGCCGTTCCCTTCTGAAGTTGGTGCCCGACCCTGAGCGTGCCCACTTCATCCCCCTGATTTTTGAGAAGTACCTATCCGGTCTGGGTATCCGGGGCGTGGCGCTGTGGCTCAACAACGAGTTGGGCGCCCGTACTCCGCAAGGGTGTAAGTTTCACGCCATAACCGTCCGGCGCATCCTTACCAATCCGATCTACTGTGGCGACGTCGAGAGCGGACGGCGCCGGCGTGGCAGGCCTAAGGTGCGGGTCCAGGGGACTCATGAGCCGCTGATCAGTCGGGAGATGTTCGAGCGGGTCCAGGAGATGTTTGAGATCCACAAGACTTACGCGCCGCGACAAGCAACCGGGCGTTTCCCCCTGTCGGGTGTTGCCCGCTGCGGGATTTGTGGCGGACGTGTCGACGGGAATCTGCGGAGCGAGAACAAGGAGAACCGCCTCTATAAGTGCCACAACTACGCCCTGGGCACCGGATGTGCCCCGGCGGGACAGCGGTCCCTTGCATCCGTTTCAGCCCGTCTCGCGGAAGAGAACCTGATACGGGAAATTGAACGCCTGCACCAGGACCCGTCCTCCCTGGAACGCCTCTTGGCCGATTTTGCGGCTGAGGCGGCGACCAGGACGGGGCTGACGCAGGCGGAGAGGAAGCGTATGGAGCAGGATTTAGCCGAGGCCGAGGGAGCACTCGACCGCTGGAAGCGCCTCTTTGAGAAGGGACATATCGAGGACGAGGAGTATCTGGCCGAGGTAAAGCCACATCGACAGCGGATCAAGCAACTAAAGGAGCGACTCGCCGAGTACGACGCGCAAGCGGTCGAGGTACCGTCACTATCGGATCTGGGCGCCTTTGCGATCAACTTCCGTGAGTCCTGGGAAGCCCTGGAGATGCCGGAGCAGAAGGCGTTGCTGCAGCAGTTTGTCAGGGCGTTCAGGGTTCAGATCCTGCTCTTTCCTGACCGGCGTGTAGAGCTCCGGCCTGCGCTCTAGCTTTGCGCTCGTTGGCCCGGCGCTGCCCGATGTAAAGGAGGCGATAGAACTCCTTGGCAGCTTCGGGCCATTCCTCATGGGGTTTGTCGAACCAGTCCGGAGTCAGCGCCAAGGCACAACCTCCTTTGATGGCGGCGGTCACTTAATGGTATGTGGGAAGACGCGGTTTCGGCCCCCCAACGTAAGAGTACCGAAAAAGCCCGGCCAATTCCTTTGGCCGGGCATCGTTCTAGCTCTGAGCATAACCAACAGGTGGTTCTATTGCTCGTTCGGAGTGTCGACGGTTGCCATAAGTTGGGCAAACCAGACCTTGAGTTCAGCGGTCTCTTGCACCTGGTCCTGGAACGCCTGCGCCTTGGCCGGGGTGTCCATCCCCAGCCGGTCCATGATGGCGCCGATCTGGATCAGGCGCCGGGTGCGTTCCTTCCTCGCCTGCTGCTTCAGTTGCTGGGCCAGGAGGCGCTTTTGCGCCTCCAACTGACGAATGCGGGTCTCCGTGTCGCTCATTCGCTGCTCTACTGACTTTCCTGCCATCGCCTGCGCCCTCCCTCGTAGGTCTCTACGTTGGACTACGCAGGTTGGGCGATCCTTGCTCGGTTTCGGCGCGTGTTTCTCCTGGTGGCACACGTGCCCCGAGCGTGTGCGCACCCCCCAGCGAAAACGAAGGCATCCCCATTCTCACGTCGCGGCCCCGGGTGTTACCCTAATCCCGAGCGAAGCGAAGGGCGCAACTATACATCGGCTGCGCCGATGTGTTGCGGCATGGGGCACTGCCCCCTGCACCCCCGGCCCGGGCGCCGATCACGCATCTGCGATGCGTGACGCGACCCCCGCCCGGTGCCGGAAGGAGCACCCGAGCATCCGAACCAGGGAGGTGGGCACCGAGTGGCGATCTACTACATGAACGTCCAGATCATCGGCCGCAGCGCTGGCCGCACGTCCACCGGTGCGGCAGCCTACCGGGCCGGGGAGCGCATCGTCGACGAGCGCACCGGGCAGGTCTACGACTACACCCGGCGCCGGGGTGAGATTGAGTCGGAGATCCTGGCGCCCCAGGGGGCGCCTGAGTGGGTACAGGAACGCTCCCGTCTCTGGAACGAGGTGGAGAAGGCAGAGCGCAGGGGCGACGCCCAGGTCGCTCGGGAGATCGTCTTAGCCTTCCCCAAGGAACTCGGCGCAGAGCAGCAGCGGGAGTTGATCCGGGCCTACGTGCGGGAGGAGTTCGTCTCCAAGGGGATGGTGGCGGACGTGGCCATCCACCGGAACCCCAACAACCCGCACGCACACATCATGCTCACTCTGCGGGAGATCGGGCCGGAAGGGTTCTCTGCCAAGAAGAACAGGGAGTGGAATCGGCCCGAGGCCCTGGAGCGGTGGCGGGCGTCGTGGGCGGAGCACGCCAACCGCGAACTTGACCGGGCAGGCCGCGAGGAGCGAATCGACCATCGAAGTCTGGCAGAGCAGGGGGTGGAGCGCCTTCCCCAGGTCCACCTAGGGCCGCATGCGTCTGCCCTGGAGCGGCAGGGCGTCGCAACGGAGAAGGGGGACCACAACCGCCAAGTACAGCAGCACAACGCTGTCGTCATCGACCTGGAGAAGGCACGGAACGAACGGCAAGCTCTGGCCATGGAGAAGGCGGCCGACGAACGGTATGCGCGGCGTCTGGGCGCCGGCTGGACGCCCGACGACGCCAAGTTATTGGCCTACCTTGAGTCCCACTATGCCGGGGAAGCCGAACTGACGCAGCAGGGAGTGCGCAATCTCTACGAGGAGCAGCAGGAGGCCCTGAGCGGGATAGAGCGACGCATCGGTCAGGTGAACGTCCTGGACAGCACGATACGGGAGGCGGAACGAGAGCTTCACCTGCACCGAGCCGCCCAGGAGGCCCTCAAGAATCACGAAACGCCGTTGGCAACGGTTAAGCGGTGGTTCAGCCAGTCAGCCCGCGAGGCCAACCAGGAAGCCCAGTGGCGAGTCAAGTCCTCTGAGCGCACGCTTCAGCACCTTGGAGTGTCCTCTGAGGCCGATCTGACCCAACGCAAAGGTCAGCTCACAGCACTGAGGGCAGAAGTCCCTCAGTTGAGACAGCGGGCGGAAGACATCAAGGGCGCCCTTGGGTTCCTGGAGAAGGGGCTCAAGGGGTTCGAGCGTGCAGTGGATCGGCAGCGCCAGGCGCGGGAACGAGAGCAGCTAGAGCGTGATCGGGCGATGGCCCGGGAATACGAGCGCAGGTTCGAGCGCGAGCGTGACCGGGGGCGTGACTCAGGACGCGGACGCTAATACACTACCATGCCGCCCGGCTTGACAAGGAAAAACGCCCCTGCTCCCGGGCTGTCAAGGCGGGGCCCCTTTGGGGTGCCTTGACGGACCGGGACAGGGGCGTA
>JARBUG010000082.1 GCA_029239785.1 Symbiobacteriaceae bacterium
GGCATCTCGCTGCTGAATGACGGGAAGTACAGCTTCTCGGTGAAGGAGAAGGAGATGAGCCTGACGGTGCTGCGCAGCCCCATCTATGCGCATCATGACCCGTACGTGCCCACGGCGGAGGGGCGGTATGTGTTCATGGAGCAGGGGGTGCAGCGGTTTACGTATTCGCTGCTGCCCCACGAGGGCGGGTGGGAGCAGGCCGGCACGGTGAAGCGGGGCTGGGAGCTGAACCAGCTGCCCGTGGGTATCATCGAGACGTATCATGCGGGGCCGCTGCCGCTGCGGGATTCCTTCCTGTCGGTGGATGCGGAGAACGTGGTGGTGCAGGTGGTCAAGCGGCATGAGGATAGCGAGGACTTGATCATTCGGGCGTATGAGACCGAAAAGGCGGCGGTGCGGGCGACGATTCGGTTGCCTCACTTCGGTCGGGCGTTTGCGGCCGATTTCGGGCCGTGTGAGATCAAGACGTTCCGGGTGCCGGTGAATGCCGCTCGGCCCGTGGTGGAGACAAACCTTTTGGAGGAGTAGGGGTCGTTGCCGCGGGCCTGCGGGGGCAGCGATCGCCGTTCCCGGGCCTGGGGAGACAACTGTTGCATCACGGCACCTGCCACACGCGTGCGCGGATGGGCGGAGAGGGCGAAAACCCCGGTTTTCGGGGTCAGATCGCCGTCTCCGCCCATTCGCGCATGGTTATTCGCAGGTAGTGCATGCAAAGCCGAGCGGGGGGAACCTGTTACCTCCGCACGTACTGCCGTGACGCCGGGAACTCGGGCTGGGAGCGCCGGCCCCCTCCTCGAAGAGAGGGGCCGGACTGGTCGGGCGGCGAGCGCTTCCATGGCAGGGGTCATTGCTGCGTGGAACAATTTGACTCTGTATAGGGTGGTTGTCGTCTCAAATGCGAAATACCTTCTGGCGCTGATAGACGAGGGTGCTGTTATTCCGTCATAATAAGGAATCGCATGATGATTGGGGCCGGGAGGGGTGCCTGTGACCACAGCGCTGACTTTCGACGAGATTCGCATCATCGGCCTGTGGTCGGGGCATGATCCCGAGCAGGTCGAGGCCGACCCGCGGCTGCTGGAGATGGGCCGGATGCTGATTCGCGACGCCTTGACCGGCATCTACAACCGCCGGTACCTGATGAGTTGCTTCGCGGAAGCGGCCCGCCGGAGCCGGTCTGTGGTGGTGGCCATTTTGGACCTGGACGGGTTCAAGCAGGTGAATGACACCCTGGGCCACGACCAGGGCGACCGGGTGCTCCAGGCCGTGGCCTGGGAGCTGGCTGCTGACCTGAAGGGTGCGGTGGTGGCACGCCTCGGCGGCGACGAGTTCGCCGTGCTTTTTGACCATCATTCGCCCGATGCGGCCGCGCTGGCGCTGGAACGGCTGCTGCAGGCGCTGCCGGAGCGGCTGGCTGACGGGGCGGAGGTGGCGGTGCCGGTCCGCTTCAGCGCGGGTGTGGCGGCGTGGCCAGAGGACGGGGCCGACCTGAGCGCCGTCATGCGGGCCGCCGACCGGGCCATGTATGCGGCCAAACGGTCGGGTAGGCGGGCGGTGCGGCTTGCCCGTGACTTGGCACATGCGCCCGGGGACGCCGCGGGCTGCGGTGGGGAGCAGATGCCCTTGATCGGCCGGGAAGTGGTGTGGGAGTCGCTGCTTTCACGGCTGGAGGAGGCGCAGTCGGGCAGGGGCGGGGTGGTTTTCCTGCAGGGCCCGGCCGGGGCGGGCAAGAGCCGGCTGCTGCAGGAGGTGGCGGAGGTCGCCGGGGCGCACGGGTGGATGACGGTCCATACCGCTCCGGCCGATGATGTGACGCCCTACCGGCCGGTGGAGCGGTGGTTGGAAGCGCTGGGGACGGGGCGAACCGGGCGGTCGGCCGCGGGGTCGTCGCTTACGGGCGTGGGGCGCCGCCTGCGGCGGGCGCTGTGGCGGGGCGCACCGGTCTGCTTATTGGTGGATGATCTGCCGCGGGCTGATCATCTTTCGTTGTTCAGCCTGCGGATGGCAGGGCGTTATTTGGCAAAGCGCCGGGTGCTGGTGATCGCCACGGGCCGGGAGGATGAGGGGTCGGCCGGCTGGGAAGGGCTCCGAGCCGAGGGGGCGGCGGAGGGCTGGCTGACGACGCTTGAGGTGGGCGGCCTGACCCGGGCCGACCTGGGCCGGCTCGCGGCTGCGATGCTGCCGGGGGCGCCCGGGGCCGGTGCGTCGGGCACCGGGCCGTCGGGCACCGGGCCGGACCTGGACGGGCTGTGGCGCCTGACCGGGGGCAACCCGCTTCACGCGGTCGCAGTGCTGCGGGCGTCGGCGTCGGCGTCGGCGTCGGTTGATGCGACCCTGCGGCAGGCGCTGGCCCGCTGGATTGGCGACCAGGAGACGGAGGTGCGCGACTGGCTGGGCCTGGGCGCCGTGCTGGGAACCCGGTTTGACCGCCAGACGTTGGCTGAGGTCTCCGGGGCCGCCCGAGACGACCTGCTTGATTGGGAGGCGAGGGCGGTCCGGGCCCGGGTCGTGGTGCCGGATGGTGACGAGGACGTGCGGTTTGCCCACTCGCTGCTGCAGCAGGCGGCTTATGCTGCGCTCAGTCCGCAGGCCCGGCGCCTGGCGCACCGGGTGGCAGGCGAGGTGCTGGCGGCCGGGCGCAGCGCCCCCGCCGGGGTGCTGGCCCGTCATTTCGACCTGGCGGGCTTGGCGGCCAGGGCCTTTCCCGCCCACGTGGCGGCCGGCGACCAGGCGATGGGCGCCCACGACACCCAGAGCGCCCGCCACCACTTTGAGCGGGCCTGGGCGCTGCTGCCCGCTGCGCTGGATGAAGGGGAGTACCGCCGCTGGTATGGTCCGCTGGCGCTGCGGCTGGCCACGGCCATTCGGCTGAGCGGTGACCCGCGCCTTGCCGCGGACCGCTGCGCCGATGTGCTGCGGCACAGGGCGGTCCTGCAGGAGGGCGACCTGATGCCATTGCTCCTGGAGTTGGGCGAGTCGGCCCGGCTCTCCGGGGCCATGGCCCGGGCGGAGGAGGTCTGGCAAGAGGCGACGGGATTGGTTGATCAGGCGACGCCCGCGCTGCAGGCGCTGGGCGCCCGGGCGCTGGGGCTGCGGCTGGCGTTTTCCCGCAAGGTGGGGCCGCAGCATCTGGATGAAGCGCTGGCGCTGGCGGCCGAGGCTGAACGGCTCGGGCACCGGCAGCTGACGGGTGAGATGGCCACGCTGGTCTGCGCCGTGCTGCTGCAGGTTGGGCGGCAGGCGGAGTCGGAGCAGTGGAACCGGCGGGCGATCGCACGCCTTCCCCTGGGCAGCGGCCCCGATGCGGCCACGTCCCGCATGCGGGCGGGCCTGCTGGCCGGCACGACCGCCCGGGCCAGGCGCTGGTTTCGGGAGGCGCTGCTGGCGGCCGCTGCGGTGGGCGATGTGCAGCCGCAGGCACGCATCCTGCGGGTTCTGGGCAACCTGGAGCGGGGGGCGGGCAACTGGGAGAAGGCGCGGCAGTTCTACGACCAGGCGCTGCAGCTCTGCCGGCATCAAGGGGTGGAGATGGAGCGGGACCGGACGCTGAATGAACTGGGCATGCTGCTGGCCTGGTCGGGTCGCCTCTCCGAGGGGATGGCGCTCTGCCGGTCGGTGGCGGAGGCGGCGGCCCTGCGGGGTGACCATGTGACCGAGATGGGCGCCCGGGGCCGGCTGGCCCAGGCGCTGGTCATCGCCGGGCGCCCGGCGGAGGCGGTGGCCGAACTGACCCATGTGGAGCGGTGGATCGCGCCGGAGAATGTGCTGGCCCGGGAGCAGCGCATCTACCGGGCGGAGGCATACCTGGCGCTGGGCGACCTGCCTGCGGCCCGGGCGCAGATGGAGCCGATCCGTGACTGGGATGCAGTCTTCGCAACGGCGGCCCACCGGGATCTGGTCGTTGGGGCGGTCTTCCGGGCGGCGGGGGAGCCGGAGGAGGCGCTGCGCTGGCTGGAGCGGGCGCTGAGCCTGCGGGGCCGGCCCTTTGTGGAGAGCTACCATCTGGAGGCGGCGGAGCGGGAGCGGGGCCGGGCCCTGCGGGAGCTGCGGGAGCACCCTGGGGCCGGGGCTGGGCGGGATTAGTGGGGCGCCCGGCTGGTGGGTTCGGGTCACGCAAACCGGACAATTTTACCGCGGATTTCGCGGATTATCGGATTACGCAGATTGATACAACGAGTTATCGTATCGTTCGGTGAAGCCCTGAGTCCATTGTCAGCAGCCAGTTCAAACATGTTTTGTTCCAATCCTACAATCCAACAATCCGCGTAATCCGCGGTAAAGATGTCCCATTCCTGCCCCTCGGCCATGATATACTTTTGGAAATCCGTGAGAATTGGGGGATGATACGTGCGTTGTCCATTATGCAGCGTACCCATGCGCGAAGTGAACCGGCGCGGCGTCCAGATTGACGTCTGCCCCGAGTGCCGAGGCGTCTGGCTTGACGGCGGCGAGTTGGACAAACTGATCGCCACCGGCGAGTCGTGGGAGTCGGACTACCGCTCCCGCGAGTCGCGGCCCGACTGGGACCGTGACCGTGAACTGCCTAAGAAGAAAAAGAAGGGCTTCCTGGGCGAGGTCTTTGATATTTTCGACTGAGTAGGGAGCGGACGGGCCAGGTGCGGAGGCACAGGCTCGTCCGCCGCTTTGGTACCTGGAAATTGTTGGACCCGAGCAGGCATTCGGGGGTGCCAATGTCGAACTCTCCGAGCTGAGAATGGAGCACAAGGAGGAGACTGCGTGGCGATGCCTCACGGCGGGACCCTACACCTGGAAGCCGCCCTGCGCCAGCACTTCGGCATGGAGCAGTTCCGGCCCCTGCAGCGCGAGATCATTACCGAAGTCCTGGCCGGGCGCCCGGCCATGGCCATTCTGCCCACCGGGGGCGGCAAGTCGCTCTGTTACCAGCTGCCGGCCATGGTGCTGCCCGGGGTGACGCTGGTCATTTCGCCGCTGATCTCCCTCATGAAAGATCAGGTTGATGCGCTGGTGGCCCGGGGAATTCGGGCGATCGCCATTAACAGTCAAGATACGCCTGCCGAGGGGCGGGCAAAACTGGAGTCACTGGCTGCCGGCGAAGTGAAGCTGGCCTTCGTGGCGCCAGAGCGCCTTTCTAACAGCGCCTTCATGGCTGCGTGCCAGCGCATCGAGATCAGCCTGCTGGCGGTGGATGAGGCGCACTGCGTCTCCCAGTGGGGGCACGATTTCCGGCCCGACTATCGGTACATCAAGGAGTTCCATGGGGCGATCGGGGCGCCGCCCTTGCTGGCGCTTACCGCCACCGCCCGGCCTGATGTGCGCGACGACGCCATGGTGCAGCTGGGCATCGCGGGCGCACGCATCTTCAGCGCCAGCGCCGACCGGGAAAACCTGTGGATCGGCCTGGAGGCCTGCGCCACCGTGGCCGAGAAGAAGGCGAAAATCGCACACCTGGCCAGCATAACTTCGGGCAGCGTCATCATCTATGCCAGCAGCCGCAAGGATTGCGAAACGCTGGCCGACTATCTGGCGGGTGAGATGGCCGAACCGGTGGCCTACTATCACGCCGGTATGCCCGCCGATGACCGGACGGCGGTCCAGAACCGGTTCATGACCGGCCTCTGTCGGGTGGTGGTGGCGACCAACGCGTTTGGCATGGGCATCGATAAGGCGGATATCCGGGCCGTGATTCATGCCGGGGTGCCGGATTCGCTGGAGGCCTACTTCCAGGAGATCGGGCGTGCGGGGCGCGACGGGCTGCCCTCGGCCTGTACCATGGTGCTGGTGCAGGGGCTGGATGTGAAGCTGCGGGAGCATTTGCTGCGTCAGGAGCAGTTTACAGCGCCGGTGGATGAAGAGGATCGGCAGCGGATGGCCGAGCATGAGCGGAGCCGCATGGAGCGCTTCCGCCGGATGCGCAGCTTTGTCTATTTGGATGGGCAGTGCCGGCGGCAGTTTTTGCTGCGCTACTTCGGGGAGAAAACGGAGCCGCAGGCCGAGGGGTGCTGCAGTTTCTGCGAGCCGCGGCCGCTGCCGGCGGTGGTGGTGGCCCCGGGCGGGGGCAGAAAGAAGAAGGCAGCCGCTCGGGTCGGTGGCGCGGGCCACGGGGCGGGCCCCATGGGCCAGCCGGCCGGCCCGGCGCCCGGGCAGGAGGCGCTGTTCGAACGGCTCCGGGCCTGGCGCCGGCAGAAGGCCGCCGACATGGGCGTCCCGGCCTTTGTGGTCTTCGGCGACAGGGATTTGCAGTCGATTGCCGAGGCCGCACCACGCACCCTGGACGCCCTGGCCGCCTGCCGGGGCATCGGGCCGGTCAAGCTTCAGCAGTACGGCGCCGAGGTACTGGCCGAGGTCGAAGCCTCGGTCCGTGAGATCGTCTCCGCCGAGCCCGAGCCCGAGCCCGTTGCACCGGCGCCCCGGGTAAGCCGGGCCGAAATGATCGCCCGGGCCGGCGAACTTTTTGCCAGCGGCCTGGCCCCGGCCGAGGCTGCGGTGCAACTTAACCGGGCGGTCACCACCGTCTACGAGTACTTCCTCGACTGGGTTGCAGCCGACGAGACCGGTGCCTGGAAGCAGGCCGTTCGCCTGGTGATCAGCCCAGACGATTATCGGACGATCCGCCAGAGCCTGCGGGCCCACCCGGACGAGGGCCTCTCGGTGGTCTTCACGGAGTTGGAGCAGCGGTACACGTACGAACAGATCAAGTTAACCCGGGTCGTCATGGCCAGGGCATAGGCGATTCCCTAACAGGCAGCCAGGACGGTCACACACCGCCCTGGCTGTCCTCATTTCTATCTACAGCCGGATGGGGTGTCCTATCTCTTTTGCGGGACTATAGTCCCTTGCCGCAACAGTCGGATAGTCCTATTGATATGAAGATTCACGTAAAGTACCGTATCAGTAACACTACTTAAAACATTGAAGTTTCGCTTTATAAATATAAGACAGTTTTGCGGCGCAGGTCCGTTTTCGTACTCCTGCGCCGACGCTGTTTCACAGGGAAGGAGGGTTTGGTGTGTATCAGAAGCCCGTACTGATCGATCTCATGGAGATGGAGAACGCGGCGTGCGATTGGTGTGTCTGCGTTACCGGCGGCAGCCTGTAACCGAGTTCCGACCCAATCCGGGACGAAGGGAGTTGCTAGAGGTGTACGTTAAGCCGATCTTGGTTGATCTCGAAGAGATGAACGGCGCGGCCTGCGACTGGTGCGTGTGCGTGACCGGCGGTAGCCTGTAACTTCCCGTGACCCACGTGACCCTCGCCAGGCGCTGGCCTGGTGAGGGTCACACCGGATACTGAGGACAAGCGAAAGGGGCTATTGCACCATGGCCGAGCAACCCAAGCTTTCTCCCACCTGCGTGATCGATGTGCAGGATTCGACCATCTCCGTGCTGGAGACGGAACGCGGGCGCCTGATGCTGACCAATCCGGTGGGCGCCAAGATCCTCGAACTCTGCGATGGGGTCCGGACCGTGGATCAAATCGCCGCCGAAATCGCGGCAGGCTTTCCGGGCGCTGAAGTCGACGTGGTAAAGGCCGACGTGGAGGAGTTCCTGGCCATCGCCCGGGGAAAGGGGGTCGTCGCCGGATGACTGTAGGCCTGGAGCCCGAGCAGACATCCGAAGCGAGCCCCTTTCGGCCGTCGGTTTACTGGTACCTGAGCTTCCGGTGCAACTTGGCCTGCAAGCACTGCGCCCCGCAATCATCACCCTTCGTCGATACCGCCGGCGACCTGACCGAAGCGGAGTGCCTGATGGCGATCGAGCAGTTCCAGGAACTGAAGGCCACCACCGTGATTCTGTCGGGCGGTGAGCCGCTGCTCCATCCGTCCTTCAAGCGCATCATGCGTGCGCTGGTCGACGCCAACCTGGCTGTCGGCATTGAGACCAATGGCATGCTGCTTACGCCACCGACAGCCGCTTTCTTCCGTGAACTGCTGGATGAGGGACACAGAATCAGCTTTGCCGTCAGCCTGGACGGTGGCGATGGACCCTCACACGACTTCCTGCGGGGGCCCGGCTCTTTCAACAAGGTCCTGGCCGGACTGCGCAACCTGCTGGATGTGGGCATTCACGTCCAACTGCAGGTCGTGATGACGAAGAAGAACCGCGACACGATTGCCAGCCTGTACGCCATCGCCGAGGAGATGCAGGTCTCGCGACTCCAGTTCGCCTTCCTACACGAAGTCGGCCGGGCGCTGGAGTACCTCGATGAGATCAACCTGAACTGGGACGAGATCTACGCGGTGCAGCGGCAGATTCTCCAGTGCCTGGAGCGCTACCCGGTGCCGACGATTCTGAAGCTGCCGCCGGCCGTGATTCTGCCAGAACTGCTGCCCCGGCTTGGCCGGGCGAAGGAGAAGGGCGACAAGCTGATGGGTCTTGCCGTTAGCTGCTCGTTCCCCATCATCAGCGTGCTGCCGGATGGCAACATCACCGTCTGCGCCCACACCCGCAGCGAAGAAGACGTCCGGTTTGGCAACATCCGGAACCTGACCCTGCTCCAGTCGTGGCTGCGGAACGGCTTTGACGAAATGCGGGTGGCCTACGTCGAGGCGGACTGGCTGAAGGGCATCTGCGGTGACTGTGTGTACAAGTTCCAGTGCAAGGGCTCGTGCCGTGCGTACGCCAAAACAGCCTACGGCGATTTCGATGAACCCCATCCCATTTGCAAGTCGATGGCTGAAGCCGGTCGGTTCCCCGCCATACACCGGCTCTCTTACCGGCAGCGGATGAACGAACTGTTGGCGGCCAAGCGGCGGGAACGAGAGGAAGCGTCAATGTGACGGTTCGGTTTATCACATTCGGGCGTGCTACCAAAGAGACGGGGGAACTGCTCCAGGCACTGACGCCGCTGATGGCCGACCTGGCAGGCGGCCAGACGATGGTGCCCGCTGATCTGTTGGCAACGGCACGGCAGGCGGAAGCGGTTGGACTGGTCACCCTGCGTGAGGGCACGCTGACGGCCGGCCCGCGGCTCGGCGTGGTGGGTCCGGCCCTGCGGGAGGAGATGCTGCGGGTGCTGGACCCGGCCCTGACCGCGGAGATGCGCTGGCTGAAGGCCGAGGCGGTCCCTCTGCTTCAAAAGGCCTGGACGGAGAGCGGACGCACCCAGCCCTGGTCGGAAGTCGCCCACACGATTCTCGCGGCCCTCTGCCTCGACCTGGGTCTGCGCGGGGCGGTTTTGCAGGCGAAGATTCTTGAGCACCTGCCCGAGGGGTTCTACTCGATCGCCTTTGTGGGCGGTACCGGGGGCGAGAACGCCTACGGGGTGAAGATCTGGCGCAACCAGGGCGAGGAGATTGGCGTGGGCCACCTGTGGCACCGGGATATCCCCCGGCCATCGACCTTCTTTCCGGAAGATGTGCGGGCCGTTCAGGCGATCCTCGCCGAAGGCGAGGCGGCTGTTCTCCCCCAGGCCTCGCTGCTGCGGCTTCGATTTTTCGGGATTCTGGCGCCCGCTGCGCTTCAGCCGGCCATTCCCGTGGTTCGGTACGAATCGGGCGACCGGCTGATCGACGCTGTTGAGGACGTGAGCCGCCACTGCGTACAGCGCTACGTGGCGCCCGCCCTGACCGGCATGGAGCAGCTTTGGCCCGACGCCCTTCCGGAGCAGCGGGTCCTGATGCGGCAGGCGGCACTGCGGCTGGTGTTGGAACATAACGCCGACCGGGCCGTTTCCACCGGCGTTATGCCGCCCTTCCCGAACCCGGCGCCCAAGGGCTGGGGCTCCTGGATCTGGGTGGCCCCGGCAGATTCCCGCTTCATGAGCCAGGTGCGCGAATCGGGTGGCTAGGCCCTCTCGGCATGGGCCGGTCGAGATTAGGCCCACGCCTGACGGGCTACGGCACCCATTGAGTGTGCCTAGGAGGTGAGCGCTATGCATAGTGCGCTGGTGACAGGCGGCTCCTCGGGCATCGGCCTGGCCATTGCCCGCCGGTTCGTGGGCCTGGGGCTGCACACCACGATTTTGGACCTGCAGGCGCCGGTCGGTGAACTGCCGGCCGAGGGCTGGCAGTTTTGCGAAGGTGACGTGGCGAAGGCGGCTGACGTGGCCCGGGCCGTGGAGATGGCCGTGCTTGATGAGCGGGGACTGAAGGTGCTGGTCTGTGCCGCCGGTACGATTGAGCCGGGAGGCGCCCTCCAGGAGCTGCGGGAGGAGGACCTCGACCGGGTGCTGGGCGTCAACCTGCGGGGACCGATTCTGGCCGCCCGGGCCGCCGTGGATGCCATGAAGCGCTCCGGCGGCGGCGTCGTGGTTCTCATCGGCTCCATCGCCGGCGAGCGGGGCTCACCCCGGTACCCGGTTTACAGCGCCACGAAGGCCGCCCTGGGCGGGCTGACCCGCAGCCTGGCGGCCCAGTACGGGCGCAACGGCATTCGGGTGATTAACGTCTGTCCTGGCTCGGTGGTGGGCACCGGCTTCACCCGGCTCCAACTGGGGCGTGACCTGACACCGGAAGAGAAGTTGCAGCTGATGACCAAGATCCCCGTGGGGCGTGTCGCCACCCCGGAGACGGTAGCCGATGTAGTGGCCTTTCTGGTCAGCCCGGCTGCCGGCCATCTGACGGGATGCACCATTCCGGTCGACGGCGGCGAAATGGCCCTGCCCCGGTAGCGGCGAGTAGCGAAGGGGAGGAGATTCCCATGACAGCGACCGCAGCCCCATCCGTCACAATGAAGTTCCGGCAGCCCGTCCGTATGCGCGACGGCGGTGATCTGCTGCACGACCTCTACCTGCCCGAAGGCGAGCAGCCGCTCCCCATGCTCTGGATGCGGACTCCCTATCCCAGCACCACGCCGATTTTTGTGCAGTTGGCCCGGCACCTGGCGTCAGGCGGGTTTGCCGTGATGGTCCAGAACGTGCGCGGACGGGCGGGCTCCTCGGGCCAGCTCGACTTTGAGGCCGAAGGCCAGGATGCCTGTGACACCCTGCTCTGGGTGCGGGAGCAGCCCTGGTTTAACGGCGACGTGGGCCTCTTTGGCAGTTCATACCAGACCTATTTGGCCTATACGGCGATCAGCCAGCCGCTGCCCGCAGGGGTGCGGGTCAAGGCGATGGTTGCCATGGCCGGGCTGTTCGACCCCCGGGAAATCGCCCGGGGCGGTGTGATTCCGCTGCACTGGGCGCTCCCCTGGGCGCTGATGCTCCGGCAGTCCACATCATCGAGCGACCGCCGGCGTTCGGCGGCCGACTGGCTCAAGGTCCTGGAGCACCTGCCGCTGGAAACGGCGGTGGTGGGCGACGACTTCTCTGGCGTCTTCTGGCGACATATCAGGCAGCCCGAGTGCTTCGGTGAGATGCCGTGGAGCGAACTGGCCGTGGTGCCCACGCTTCACATTACCGGCTGGTTTGATTTCCTCCTGGATTCACAGATCGACAAGTACTTATTCATGCGCGATACGGTTCAGCGCCGGGGGCTGACAGAGCGCCACCGGCTGATCATCGGCCCGTGGGACCACCAGTCCCTGTGGCACCCCTTCCAGCGGCGGCTGGTCGCCTGGACGCCCCCGGAAGATAACGAGTTTGGCGCCGGCACCGATTATGATCTGCTCGCCGAGTTGGGGCGCTGGTTTGACCACTACATGAAGGGCGCCGAGATGTCGGTGGAGTCAGGCACGACCTACTTCGCCATGCGGGAGAACCGCTGGCACGGCGCATCCGCCTGGCCCCCGCCCGGCGGCAGGCCCCATTCGCTCTATTTGGCGCCACGGCAGCTGCTCCCCGAGCCGCCGGCCCCGGGCGCCAGCGAGAGCTACGAGTACGACCCGCATAACCCGCCCCCCACGCTGGGCGGCTGCATTTGGCCGTGGACCAACGAGATGCAGCCCGGACCCACGGACCAGTCGCCCCTGCATAACCGCACCGACCTGCTGGTCTACGCCTCGGCGCCGCTCACGGCGGACCTGGATGTGGCCGGGCAGGTGACGGTCGAGTGCGAGGTGGCGACCACCGGCCCGGACACCGACTTTACGGCCAAGCTCCTGGAGCTGACGCCGGAGGGGAAGGCGCTCTACGTGCACGACGGCATCTGCCGGCTCAGCGCCCACCCGGAGTTCGGACAGGTCCTGCCGGACGTTCCCATGCAGATTCGCATCGATGCGGGCCACACGGCCTACCGGTTCCGGAAGGGCCACCGCATCGGCCTAGAAATAAGCAGCAGCAGCTTCCCCAAGTGGGATCGCAATCGCAACGCTCTGGCCGGCGCCCCGGGAGATGCGGTGGCGCAGGCGCACCAGACCGTCTTCTACGGTGCGTCGCGGCTCTGCCTGACGGTGGTGGACGTATGATCACGGCATGGTTTGAGGGATTTCGCCTGTGGACCGGCGGCGGCATGCTGCTCCTGCTTGCCGGGCTCTACCTCGGGGCGGCGCTCCACGCCTTGCGCCGGCCATCTGCCGAGCTGCGCCGGATTCTTTTGCCGGGGCTGACCGCCCTGGCGGGCGCCGCGATCCTGTTGCTGGCCGCGTCTCCGAACAGCCTGCCCGACTTGCGCATCACGCCAACGGTGGTGCTGATCTGGTTCGGCTGGATCGGGGTGATCTGGGGCGTGACCGAGCTGTTCCGGCGCCCCCGGGTCGACCAGCTGCTGCCCCAGCGTGAAGCCTCTGTTGGCTCTTTCTTTGGCAGCACGGTGCTTGTGACGCTGCCGGCGGTGCTCTACCTGGTCTGGGCCCGGGCCGATGTGCGGGCATGGACAGGCTGGCCCGACCTGTATGTATCGCTGGTGACGCTGGCCGCCGTGGCGGCTGGGCTGACCGGCATGGTGCTGGGCCTGCGGCCCGTGGTGCGGCTCGCCTCCCGGGGCGCACTGGCCGGCGCCTTCGCCTGGCGGCTGCTCTTTGAGATCTTCACCAGCGCCCTGCCCGAGGAGATTCTCTTCCGGGTCTTCGGCCAGCCGTTCCTCATCTCCGTACTGGGCACGGTGGGCGGCATGGCGGCTGTCTCCGTGCTGTTCGGGCTGCTCCACCTGTTCCGGCTCCCCCCGCAAATGAAGCTGACCCGGGGAGACCGCCTGGCGGTGGTGGTGCTGGTCCACATCAGCCAGGGGCTGCTGCTCAGCCTGCTCTGGCAGGCGACCGGCTCGATCTGGATCGTGGTCGGCTACCATGCGCTCTACAATGCCATGGCGCAGCTGCCCCGTGAGCTGCGGAGCCGGCTGATGGCCCGGGCGGCCCAGCGTGCCGCCGCACCCTCTGCATAGGAGCGTGGCGAATGTGATGGACTTTACGGGCCGGGTCGCCCTGGTCACGGGCGGCTCCGGGGGCATCGGGCGGGCGATTTCCACCCTGATGGCCCGCCAGGGCGCCGACGTGATCATCCACTACCTGCGTAACCGCCGGGGCGCCGAGGAAGTGGCGGAGGAGGTCTCCCGCCTCGGCCGGCGGGCGGCAACGGTGGGCGGGAACCTGACCGATGATGCGACCTACCAGGCGCTGGCCGAGACGGTCAGCCAGTTCGGCGGCCTGGACTTTCTGATCAGCAACGCCGCCACGGGCGTCATCCGGCCCATGGAGGAACTGACCTACCGGCACTTCCGCTGGGTGACGGATGTGAACACCTGGGCGACGCTCCGCCTGGTGCAGGTGCTGCTCCCGCATATGAAGGGCCGGGACGGCCGGGTCGTTGCCATCACCAGCGATGGGGGCACCCGGGCGGTGCCGGACTATACGCTGGTCGGCATCGCCAAGGGCGGGCTGGAATCGCTGGTCCGCCATCTGGTGGTCGACCTGGGGCCGCTGGGCATCACCGTCAATGCGGTCTGCCCTGGCATCGTCGAGACCAAGGGGATTGCGACCTGGCCCGAGCGAGAGCATCTTTTGGAAAAGAACCGGCGGTACACGCCGAACGGCCGGGCCGTGCAGCCCGATGATGTGGCCGGCGTGGTGGCGCTCCTTTGCTCGCCGCTGGCAGCCATGGTTCAGGGGCAGACCATCAAGGTTGATGGCGGATACCACCTGGTGGTGTAAAAGGGGGAGACGCGTGTGACCTCATGGCCGCAGGGCCGGGAGCATTCGCCGTCGCTGCCGCCGGAATCCCGCCGGTGGAACAGGATGGTGGCGTTTGCCGAAGCCCTCTGGGCAGAGCGGGCCCGTGTGCTGGAGATTCTGACCGAAACGACGACCCATCGGTTTGCCGTGGACGAACTGACCCGCTCCATCCGGGCGCTGTACGGCGCCTTGGAGGAGATGGGGCGGACCCGTCCCCGGCCGGTTCAGAAACTGGCCGTTTATATGCCTTCCAACGTTCTTCTGTACTCATACGTACTTTACGGGGTCATCCCGTTGCTGTACGCGGGCGAAGTGGTGCTGCGCCCTTCGGCCAAGGTTGAATCGACGCACATGAAACTGAACCGGCTGCTGCGGGGGGCAGCGGATCTGCCGATTCGCTTTGCCCACATGACCCAGCGGGAGTTCTGGGAGTGCGAAGTCGCAAATGCCGACGTGATCGTCTTTACCGGCAGCTACGAGAACGGCTGTCAGATCGCGGCGAAAGCGGCCCGTGACCAGCTCTTCCTCTTCTTTGGCAGCGGCGTCAACCCGATGATTGCCGGCGCGGAGGCCGACGTGGAGACGGTGGTGCGTGATGCTGTCACGATGCGGACGCTCAACAGCGGGCAGGACTGCATCTGCCCGGATGTGATCTTCGTGCACCGGCGCATTGCCCGGGCGTTTCGCGATCAGCTGATCAGCGAAGTCAGCCTGCTGCCGATCGGCAGCCGGGAGGACCCCGAAGCGCTGATTACGCCGCTCTATTACCCGAAGGTGGCCAGCTCGATTGGCGATTACGTCGCCGAGTACCGGGAGAAGGTCGTCTACGGCGGTGCGGTAGATGCGGAGCGGCGGTGGGTGCCGCCGACGATCCTCTTCAGCGACCTGGCGGAGATGCCAGCGCCGGTGGAGTATTTTGCACCGATCTTCAACGTCGTCGTCTACGACGATGACGAGCAGCTGCTCGAACGGCTGGCTGCCCCACAGTTTACCGAAAGCGGCATGGGGATCAGCATTTATGGCGCCCCCTGGCTGGCAACGCCGCTTTCGAAGTGGCACACCGTTGCCCTGGACCGCAGCTTCCTTGACCTGGAGAACGGGAACCGGCCCTTTGGCGGCTTCGGGCCGCGGGCCAACTTCGGTGCGCTGAACGGGCAGCGCTGGGCGCGGCCGATGCTGATTTCCAACGAGGTTGCCCGGGCGCCCCAGGTCGGGCGGCTGCGGTCATGGTAGCCGTGCTGGCCCGCCAGATTGTTCTGTTGGATGACGTTACTGGCGAGCCGGCGATCAGGCTGCTGGCTGCCGAGGCCCGGGCGATGGCCGTTGCGTGGCAGATTCCGGTTTCAAGCGGGTTCGCCTGCGCCGCCACGCCCCTGATGGCGCCGTATCTGACCGAGTATGCGGCGAAGGTGACCGGCGCCCCTGCATCGCTCCGGCCCCGTGATTCGCTGAGTATCGAGTCGTCGCTGCCAACGGGCAGGCTGGTGCAGGCGCTGGGGACGGAGGGTCCCTGCACGACCTTCGGCGGCTGGCCGGGCGGCGGCTGGCACGCATTGGGGTGGGCCGTGGCGCAGCTGGAGTCAGGCCGGGCTGAGCGCTTTGTGGTCGGGGCGTGGGAAGCGAACCCGTCCCGCATGGTCTGGCTCTACCTGGGGGCGGAGGAGACCGGTCAGGGTTTGATTACCGGGTGGCGCTGGCTGCCCGGGAAGGCGGACTTAGGCGCCCCCGGCCTCAGCGCCGTGGCGGCCGCCCTGGAGGGGGACGGGCCTGTTTCGCTGGAGGCCGGTGGCGTTCACCTGACGGTCAGTCCTACCTGTAGAGAGCGAGGTGACCGCGCATGAGTTGGCGCTATGTAGCTGCAAGTCTTGCCGCCTCTGGGGTCCGGACTGTTTTTGGCCTGCCCGGAGACGGCGGCGACCTGTTTGAGGCGCTCACGCACGATCCGGTTGTTACAGCCGTGGCGGCTCGCGACCAGCGCAATGCAGCGTTTATGGCCTGGGGCGCCGGTCTGGCTGCCGGTCAGCCTGGGGTCTGTGCCGTCAGCGGCGGCCCGGGTCTGACCAATGCGCTCACCGCCTTGCTGGAGGTCTGCTCGGCCTCGGCGCCCCTGGTGGTGCTGGTGGCCGGTTCGCACCTGACGTGGCGCCAGCGGGGCGGGTTTCAGGCCCTCGACCACGGGCTGGCTGCCCGCCCTTTCACCAAGTGGCAGTTCACGGTGACGGACCCGGTCCAACTGCCCTGGGCGCTGCGCCGTGCTTTTTACCTGAGCGTCAACGGGCGCCCGGGGCCGGTTCTGCTGGAGATTCCCGATGGACTTCCTGCCTTTGCGTCTGACGTCGCGCCTGTGGCGACGCTCCTGGCGCCTGCGCTGCGCACGCAGGCCGACCCGGCCCAGGTTGGGCGGGCGGCCGAGCTGTGCCGCCGGGCCCGGCGCCCGGCCCTGCTGCTGGGCGGCGGCGCCCGGCGGTCCGGGGCCGGCGCCGAGCTGGTGGCGCTGGCTGAGCGCCTGTCGGCGCCGATTTTCGTGACCGCCAGCGGGCGCGGGGTGATCGATGAGTCACACCCCGCAATGGCGGGCGTCGCCGGCATCTACCAGTTTGAGGCGTCGGAGCGGCTGCTGGACCAGGCCGACCTGCTCCTGGTCTTCGGGAGCAAGCTCGAAGAGACGGCGACGCTTTCCTGGACCCTGCCCCGGGCCGAGGTCGACTTGATCCAGGTCGATATCGACCCCGAGGGGCTGGGCACCAGCTACCCCGATGCGCTGGGGCTGGCGGGGGACTGCACGCTGGTGGCCCGGCAGCTGCTGGGGGCGCTGGCGGGCGCCGCAGAGCCGGACCGGAGCGAGTGGTCGGGCCTGGCCGCGCGGGTGCGCCGCCGCCTTGCCGATGACGCTGCCGGCTGGAGCCAGGCCAGCGGCGGCAGCGACCCGATTACGGCGCCCGCCGTGGCGCCTGCGGTCGCCGGCGTCTTCGGCCCGGGCATGATTCTGGCGCAGGAGAACGGCCTGCAGGACATGTGGGGATTTCACTATCCCCTGCTCACGCTGCCGCCCGGGAGCCGGGTAATCGCACCGGCGGAGCAGACAGCCATGGGCTGCAGCGCGGCCGCTGCCCTGGGCGCCGCCGCAGTTACCCATCAGCCCGTGGCCTGCATTACGGGCGATGGCGCATTCCAGTTCATCCTCGCGGACCTGGCGACCGCCGTGACGCACCGCATGGGCGTTACTTTCGTGGTGCTCGAGAACGGCGGGTACGGCTGGGTCCGGTACCGCCAGGGGCAGTCGGGCTCCGGCCCGGCGGGGTCGGCCTTTGCGGTTTCGCCCGACCTGGCATCGATCGGCGGCGCCCTGGGTATGCCGGTCTTCAGCCCGACGTGCCGCACTGAGTTGACCCAGGCGCTGAGCCAGGCGCTGGAGCAGAACCGCAAGGGCAGCCCGGTCCTGGTACGCGTACATGTGACAGATGAAGAGATTCCGCCGGGAGTTCTCAGGGCCTACGGGCCGCCTGGGCCGGCGGCCCGGGGGTGACGACGGTGCACCTGCAAACCCAAGCTCCGGTCATCAGCGACCCGGTACATGGTTCCTGCATGGCCGAGGAGTGGACGACCCTGGTGGACCGGCTGGCCCGCCGGCTCCGTGAGGCGGGCGCCGCCCCGGGCGGGCGGGTCCTGCTCCGGCTGCCCTCCGACCTGCGGCTGGCGGCGGCGTTAACCGCCCTGCGCCGGTTGGAAGTGACAGTTGTCCCCGTCAGCGGGGTCGCTCCGCAGGCGGTCGTGGAACGGATCGCCCGGGAGACCGGGGTGAAGCTGATTCTCGCTGATATCAACTGGCAGAGCGGGTGTGAGCCGGTCTTCCTGCCGCCGCCACCGGCAGGGGCGAACGAGTTGGCCGAACCGGAGGGGCACGAACCCCCGACCGTCATCTTATACACGTCGGGCACCACCGGGGCGCCCCGTGGGGTGATGCTGGGCGCCGGCGCCCTGGCCTACCAGGCGGAGGCGACCGCCGCCGTGCTGGGCTACGGGCCGGGCGACAAGCTCTACCTGCCCATTCCGCTCTGGCACAGCTACGGACTCTCCGTGATGCTGGCCGCGTTTGCTTCTGGGGCGGCGCTCTCGCTCACCAGCCTCCAGGCGCCGGACCGCATGGCCGCCCACCTCCTGGAACACGGCTGTACTTCGGTCGATGCCGTGCCGGCCGTTTACGCCTCGCTCTGCACCTACCTGCAGCGGGAACCGCAGGCCGCCAGGGTCCTGGCCCGCACGGTTCGCATCTGGGGCGTTGGCGGCGACAAGACCGCCGAATCGCTGGTCCGCCAGTTCTCCATGCTGGTCGGCCGGCCCCTGCTCGACGGCTACGGGCTGACGGAGTGCGGACCCAACGTGGCCATCGCGACGCCCGAGACCTGGCAGCCCGGCACCGTCGGCCTGCCCCTGCCTGGCACCGAAGTAGAACTGCGAAAAGTGTCCGGCTCCGAGCCGGCTGAGCTGTTCGTGAGGAGCCCGAGCGTGATGCAGGGCTACTGGGGGCGCCCGGCTGAAACGGCGTCGGTGCTGACAGAGGACGGCTGGCTGCGCACCGGTGACCTGGCCGAGATCGACGACCGGGGCCGCCTCCGGATTCTGGGGCGGCGGTCAGGCTTGATCATCACCGCCGGCGCCAACGTCGCTCCCGCCGAAGTGCGCGATGCGCTCCTGCGCCTGCCCCAGGTGCGGGAGGCGGAGGTGCTCGGCCTGCCCCACCCCCGGCGGGGCGCGGTGGTGACCGCCTTTGTGGCCACGGCGGGTGCGGCACCGCCAGCGGGGCTGCTGCGACGCCAACTCCACGGGCTGGTTGAGCCCCACAAAGTGCCCCGGCGGATCATCTTCGTGGAGCAGCTGCCGCGCAACCCCAACGGCAAGGTGGATACCGCCAGGCTGCTGTTGCTGGCCGGCAGCCCGGAGGTGAAATCATGACCGAGCGGATCGCCCTGAGCGGGTTTGGCGTGGTCTCGCCCATGGGCGCCGGGCTCGGCGCCCTGGCAGACGGGCTTCTCACAGGCAGAACAGCCCTGCGGCCCATCACCCGCTTTCGCAGCGTGGACCTGCGCAACCCCCTGGCCGGCGAAGTCGACCTGGCCGGCGCCGACCACCAGGAATTGGCCTGCCACATGCTCGGCACGGCGCTGCAGGAGGGACTGGCGGGCTGGCGGGGCCTGGAGCCGCCCGTGGTGATCAGCACCACGGTGGCCGGGGGCCCGCTGGCCCGGGCGCCCGGGCCGGGCCCCGGCCGGGGCTGGCTCCAGGATCCCCTCGCCGCCCGGCCGGACCTGCTCCCGGCTGACTGGCCCCGCCTGTCGGTGGCCGCAGCCTGTGCCTCGGCGGGCGCCGCGGTCGCCGTCGCCCACGACCTGCTGCGCAGCGGACAGGCGCAGGCGGCCCTGGTCCTGGGCGCCGAGGTGATCAACCCCTTCGACTGGATGTCCATGGAGGTGCTCCGTGCCACCTCCCGCACCCGGCCACGCCCCTTTGACCGGCGGCGTGACGGGGTGCTCCTGGCCGAAGGCGCCGGCGCCGCCCTCTTTGAGACGGAGTCGAGCCTGCGCCGGCGTGACGGCCGGCCGCTGGCCTGGCTGGCCGCCAGCGCCGCCACCGTAGGCGGCTACGACATGGTGGGTCCCGAAACCAGCCCCATGACGCGCTGTATGGCGGAGGCGATCAACATGGCGGGGGAGCGGCCCGACTACATACACGCCCACGCCACCGCCACCCGGTCCGGCGACATCGCCGAAGCAACGGCCGTCAAATCGCTCCTGGGCGCCTTCAATGTACCCGTCAGCTCCCACAAGGGCGCCATGGGCCACGGCCTGCGGGTCTCCGGCTTCTTCTCCATCGGAGCCGCACTGACGGCGCTGCAGAGCCAGGCCGTGCCGCCCACGGTCGGACTGGAGGAGCCCGACCCCGAGTGTGGCGAGATCCGCCACGTCATCGGCCGGGCCGAACTCCTGCCCGTCCGGCGTGTGCTGATCAACAACTTCGGCTTTGGCGGAAACTTTGCGTCCCTGATGCTGACGCATCCGGAAATGAGGTGAGTCCCCCTGCGCGATCTGATCGACCAGTTGCCCATGCGCCCCCCGTTTCGGTTTGTCAGCGAACTGGTGGACCGGGAGCCGGGCAAGTGGGCAAGGGGGCGGGTCTGCTTCTGGCAGGCGATCTCCGATCTGGAGAAAGAGGCGCTTGTGCCGCCCGAACTGCTGATTGAAGCCGCCGCACAAGTCGGCCTGCTGATCAACCTGGCTGAGGCAGCCCCCGACCCTGAGGCCCGCCACATGCTGGCGGCAGTGGACCGCTTTGAATGGAGCCGGCCCGTCCGGGCGGCAGAAGTCTGCGAGATCGAGACCCGCGCTACCTTGCAGCGGGGCGGGTGGGAGACCCAGGAAGCCACCATTACGGTTGGTGGCGAAGCGGTAGCCTCCGGCCGGCTGATTGGCTTCAGTCAGTCTGGCAACAAGCGCTAAAAGGAGAGATCGACCATGCTCGAAGGAATTGGACTGCACAAGGCTTACCGGTCTGGAAAGGCGACCTTCCCGGCGGTCAAGGGCGTGGATATTGAAGTGCCGGAGAAGGCGTTCGTGGCCATCATGGGCCAGTCCGGCTGCGGCAAGTCGACCCTGCTCAACCTGCTGGCGGGGTTGGACCGGCCCGATGAAGGCGAAGTCTGGATCGCGGGCGAGCAGATCGATCAGATGAGCGAGTCCCGGCTGGCCACATTCCGGCGCAGGCACGTGGGCATCGTCTTTCAGTTCTTCCACCTGGTCCAGGGCCTCTCGGTGGCGGCCAATATCGAGCTGCCGGGCCGCCTGGCGGGCCTTTCCGCCCGTGAACTGCGCACCAGGCGCGACGAACTGGCCGAGCGCCTCGCCATAACCGATCTGCTGAGCAAGGGCGTCAACGAACTGAGCGGCGGCCAGCAGCAGCGCGTCGCCATCGCCCGGGCGGTCATCAA
>JARBUG010000083.1 GCA_029239785.1 Symbiobacteriaceae bacterium
CAGCGGCGCCGGCGTCACGGTCAGCAGGGCCGGGGTATAGGTGATCACATAGTTGGTGCTGGTGTATCCCGACGCCGTAATCGGATAGGTCCCGACCGTGCTTGCCGCTGTGGCGGTAGTGGTCAGGCTGAGGCTGCCGCCCAGGTCGGACTGGTCCTCGTCGGTAGCAAACCCGCTGTAGGTCACCGTCAGCGTCGGGTTGTCGTCGCCGTACGGCTTCGACTTCGCCTCAGCCGTCACGGTCAGGGGCCGCAGGTTGACGGTCAGCGAACCGGGCTGGTAGGTAATCGTGTAGTTGGTGCTGGCCAGGCCGGTCAGCGTAACCGGATAGGCGGCTGGTGCGCTCGTAGGGACGGCGGCGGTCGTGTAGACGGGCGTGCCCGTCAGCACGGCAGCCGTTTCGCCGTTCATCAGCCCGGTCGGGGTAAAGGTGAAAGCCGGGTTGGCGTCGCCGTACAGGCGGCTGGCATCGTCGACCTTCACGCTCAGGGGCGCCGGGGTCACGGTCAGCGTGCCGGGCGCATAGACGATGTCGTAGTTGGCGCTCGTCTGGCCGGAGGCCGTAATGGTGTACGTGGCTGCCGGGCTCGTGGCGGTGGCCGTGGTGCTCAGGCTGAGCGTGCCGCCCAGGACCGACTCGGTCTGAGCAAGCACAAACCCGCTGTACGAAACGGTGAAGGCCGGGTTGGCCGCACCATAGTTCCGGCTCTGGGCATCGACCGTCACGTTCAGGGTCGCCTTCGCCACGGTCAGTGTGCCCGGCTCGTTGGTGATGGTGTAGTTGGCGGAGGTATAGCCCGAAGGCGTAATCGCGTAGGTGCCGGGAACGCTGGAGGCGGTGGCCGGGGTCGAAACGCTGAGGACACCACCCAGATTCGCTTCGGTTTCACCTAGCACAAACCCCGTTACGGTCACCGTGAGGGCCGCATTGGCAGTGCCGTAGGTACGGTTCTGGTTGTTCGCCTTCACGGTCAGCGCAGCGGGACTGACCGTAAGCGTGCCGGGGACAAACGTGATGTCGTAGTTGGCGGACGTGTGTCCTCCGACCGTGATTGCGTAGCTGTTTGGGACGCTGGTCGTAGTAGCCGCGGTGGTCAGGCTGAGCGCACCGCCGAGGTAGGTGGAATCCTGGCCAAAGACAAAGCCCGAGTAACTGGCCGTCAGGGTCGGGTTGGCCGCGCCGTAGGTCCGGCTCTTGTTCTCAGCCGTAACGGTCAGCGTGGCCTTGTTCAGGGTGAAGGACGCCGTGCCGGAGCTTGTCAGATAGGTGTTGGTATCGGACGGCATAAAAGTGGCGGTCAGGGTATAGTTGGCGGGGGCGAAGGCCATCACAATTGGCGTTGCGGCCACACCCGTGGCCGTGTTAACCGTTGCGGTGCCAATATTGCCCAGACCGCTCGCCGAGAAGGTGACGGTGCCGGCCACGCCCGTCGTAACCGTGGCGCTGACCGATGTCGTGCTGCCGTAGGTGGTGGTGACGGCACTGGCAGCTGTAGTCGTCTTCTGCTTCACCGTGGTCGTCTCGGCGTCCGTGTTGTTCGCGGCGTTCGATTCGGTGGGCAGGGCGACCGAGGCCTCGACCGTGACACTGTTCGGGGCATCTGCTGCCACATCCACCGTCAAGGTGATGGTCGGGTAGGACGCAGTGCCCGCCAGCGCGTCGCTCCGGGTGCAGACGAGGGTGCCTGCGTTGCAAGTCCAGCCTGTGCCGGACAGCTGGCGGTTGGTCAGCGCCGCCGGCACATCAAGGACGACGGACGCGGTGCCCGTTGTGGGCGAGGTCCCGATGTTGGTAACGATGATGGAATACTGCGCGTTGGTCTGGCCCTCCTGGAGGGTGCCCGGGGCGCCAACTGTAACGGTTACGTCCGCCGACTGCACCTCAAAGGCACCAATGTCGACGATCGCGGTGCCGTTGCCATCAGCGTCGACGATGCGGGCAAAGGGGGCACCGCGGCCGTCGTTGGTTGCGCCTGCCGCTGTGGCTGCCGCATTGCTGCCAGCGTCAATGGCTGGGCTGGTGGGCAGAAGGGCGTAGGTGAATACCTTGCCGCCGTTGTCTTTCAGTCCCCCGTCGAATTTGGGGTCGATCCCGATCAGGTTGTTGCTGCCCGACACGGCCCCGAAATTGCTATTCCCCCAGACAATTGAGTTGTTCATGGTGATCGTACCGGAAGCGCCCCAGTAGATGCCGCCGCCGTCGGTAGCGCTGTTGCCCGTTACGGTCAAGTTGGTCAGCGCGTTAGCGGAACCGTTGACCCACATGGCGCCGCCCTGACCGGCGCCGGTGTTGCCGCTTAACGTAACGTTGGTCATGGTCAGGCCGCCGGTAATGACCAGGCCCGCACCCCGCCCTACCGGTGCCGGGGAGACCGTGTTTCCAGAAATGGTGCTGTTCGTAATCGTACCGCCCATGGTGGCATAGATACCGCCCCCGAAGCCGCCGCTGCCGCTGCTGGAGACGGAACTGTTGTTTTTGATCGAGGTGCCCGAAATACTGAAGGCAGCACCGGTCGCGAATGCACCGCCATATCCGCGGGTTGTCGTATTGTTGGAGATCTCGCTGTTGATGATGGTCAGTGCCGTCCCGGCCCGATTGAGGCTGTTCAGGACCGAAATCGCCCCGCCGTCGGTCTGGGTGCTGCTATTGTATGTAAGGACAGAGTTGTAAATCGTCAGCGACCCGATGCCGGGCAGCGCTGCATTATCGTAGGGTGTCGCCTCAAAGTCGATGGCGCCGCCATAGTGGTAGGAAGCGACGTCGTCGGTGTTCTTACCGTACCGGAGGGTGACCGCCTTGATGCTGACATTGATCACCTTGTTCCAGGTCGGGTTGATTGACATGATCGTGTCAATGCCGGAACCGGGCGCCACGTCGTTGCTGCCGGACTGAATGACGGTCTGCGACGCCGTTCCGTCCTGGTTACCGCCGGAGCCGATGATGTTGAGGTGATCCGTAATGTCCAGGTCGCCGGTGGCGTTCGCGTTGTCGGCCCCGGACAGGGTCAGCCGGTAGATGCCGATCGGCAGGATGATGGTATCCGTGCCAGCGGCACCATTCGCCTTGGTGATGGCCCCGCGCAGGCTGCAGTCGTTCGGCACCGCGTCAAGACAGGCATTCGCCGCTGCGACGTCGTCAGTCCTGTCAACCGTAAAGGTGGCATCGGCGTAAGCCAGTGTCGGAACCAGGAACAGCAAGGCCGCGGCCAAGGCTGCCGGAAGCAGCGCCCTCATGAGCGCCCGGCCACCCGCCATGCAGGTCATCGCCAACGCAGGAATTCGTGTCATACAACAGTACCTCCCGGCTACTTTGAACGGGTCATTGTTAGGGCTTTTTATCTATACCACAATATCATTAGTGCCATTAAAAGTCATCAGTTCACAAGAATGAAAAAAGGACGAACCGTGCAGTCCCTGCACGTTCGTCCTCTTCGGTAGGCTCCTCCGTTACGCTACATGCCCGGCGGGCGCCGGTCGAACCAGGGCGCCGCCTGCTCAAGCTGCCCTGCCAGCCGGAAGAGCAGCCCCTCCTCACCGAAAGGTGCCACAAACTGCACCCCGACAGGCAGGTTCGCGGCGGTCCAGTGTAGCGGCACCGACATGGCGGGCAGACCCGTCAGGTTGGCCAACTGGGTGAAGGGCGTGGGGGCCAGATTCTCGGTGGCGATCCGGTCCACCAGCCCGGTCGCCTTCCAGAGGCGCCCGGAGCCCAGGCCGTTCAGCACGACCATCAGCCGCTGCTCGTGGGGCTTCGGCTGAAGTTCGCCGATGCGAACCGGCGGCCGCGCCACAGTTGGCGTCAGGTAGAGGTCATAGCGTTGGAAGAAGCGGCCCATGGCCATGCCGGCCGCGTCCCACATGTGCAGCGCCCCGCTGAATTCAGCCGCCGTGACTGCCTCGCCCAGCAGCGCCAGGGCCCGGGTTGCCGGCTCCACTTCGGCGGCGGCGGCCGGACCAAACCGCTCCTTGACCTGGCCCACCTCGTAGGCCACTTCGCCGCAGTACATGGTGACATAGCTGCGGGCCAGGGCCGGGAAGTCGATCTCCGGCCGGGCCTCCTCCACGTGGTGCCCCAGGTCGGCGAGCAGCCGGGCGGCCTTCTCCACCGCTGCCACGCACTCCGGGTCCACCGGCCCGTTCACGGGGGAGCGGGTATCAAACGCGATCCGCAGGCGCCCCGGGCCGGTGCGCACTTCCTCTGCATAAGGCCGGACCGGCGGTGCGATGACGTACGGAGCCCCGGGCTCGGGGCCCTGGGTCACATCAAGCATGGCGGCGCTGTCACGCACCGACCTGGTCAGCACGTGCAGCGACACAGCCCCGTGCCACAGATGCCCCTGCTCCGGCCCGGTGGGCGTCCGCCCCCGGCTGGGCTTCAGGCCGAAGAGTCCGCAGTGCGATGCGGGGATGCGAATCGACCCGCCCCCATCGCCACCCGATGCGACCGGCACGATGCCCGCGGCCACCGCCGCCGCCGAGCCCCCGCTGGAGCCCCCGGGCGTGTGGGCCGTGTTCCAGGGGTTGCGGGTCGGGCCAAACAGGGCCGGCTCGGTGTAGGCCACCAGGCCGAATTCGGGGGTGTTTGTCTTGCCCAGAATCACCACCCCGGCCTGCTTATACCGGCGGACCGATTCGCTGTCGGCCGCGGGCACAAAGCTGCGGCAGGCCCGGGAACCGCTGGTGGTGGGGGCGCCGGCGCAGGCCTCAATCAGATCCTTCAGCAAAAAGGGCAGGCCCCGGAAGGGGCCCTCGGACAGGGCACCGCCGGCAGCGGCCCGGGCGGTATCGTACATGGGGTGGATGACGGCGTTTAGCGCCGGGTTAAGCCGTTGGGCGGCTGCGATGGCGGTCTCAAGCAGTTCAGGCGGGGTGACTTCGCCCCGGCGGACCAGGTCGGCCAGGCCCAGGGCATCGTACCGGGTGTACCCAGGGATCAAGCTCATGGCATACGTCCTCCTCAAATGCGCTCCCGCCCGGGGCCGGCCAGGCTGTGGCCCACCAGGAAAAGCCCGGCGATTCCCGCCACGGCAGGCAACACTGCAAAGAGTCCATGGGGGGCAGTACGAAGATAAGGCATCGCAAAGCTGACGATGCTGCCCAGCGAGACCATGGGCGGCTGCACCCCGAAGCCCATGAAGCTGAGCGTGATCTCGGCCAGCAGGTTCTGGGCCACGGTCAGGATGATGACGCCGAACAGGGCCGGCAGTGCCCGCCCCAGTGGTGCAACGGTACGATCCGGCCGGTACAGCTGCCGGAAGGCCATGGTCAGGGCCGGAATGGAGGCCAGTGCGAAGGAGAACATCAGCGCGGCGACGGACTGTTCCATGATCAGCACGCCCAGCAGCCCGGCCACCAGCGGGAGAAACAGGTTGGGCACCGCCGTGCGCGGGGTGAAGATCGCCATGCCCCAGCCACCAATCGCCCAGCCCGCTGTGGCCAGCATCGCCGCAGGGAGCAGGGCGAGCAGTGCAGACGCCCCGGCGATGCTGAGCGAAACCCGGGTCCCGACGGCCGCCCGGGCCAGCAGGTCCCGGCCCAAATGATCAGTGCCCATGGGGTGCCCGGGGCCGGGCGGAAGGTTCCGCTGCATCACATCTAAGAAGTCAGGCTGCCAGTCGCCGCCCAGCATGGGCATGACGAGTAGCACAGCTGCCAGCAGGCCGCCCAGCACCAGCCAACTGCGGGAGATGCGGCCGCCCGGCCTTTCACCCTGGCCTCCGACAGCGCTGACCAACAAGTCGCCGGCCACATGGGCGATCAGCACAACGGGGATCACCGCCCAGAGTGCCCCGTACACCGCTGGAATATCGCGGGCCTTGGCCCCTTGCAGCAGAACACCAAGGATTCCCCGTGCAGGGCCGCCCCCGGTGGTATCCACCAGGAGGGTGACGACCAGGAAGTTCCCGGTCTGCTGAAGCACCCGCCCCAGCATGAACAGGGCAGCCTTTCCCCACGCTGTCTGCGCCCCATCCGTCCGGCTGTCGGCCAGCCCGCCCCGCACCGCCCGGGCCAGCCAGGCGGCGAGCAGCAGCACCAGGGCAACCTGGGTTGCCCGGAGCAGGGGGAAGCCGGGGTGCCTGAAGACGAGGCTCCAAATGGCCAGCAGTGCGGCCACAAAGGCGGGCACGCCCATCAGGGCCACGGCAGGTGCCTGCAGCACGTGGTCGAGGAGGCTGTGGGGCCGCAGCCCCGCCGGAATGCCGAGCAGCAGGGCCAAAGGCAGGGCCCAGGCGAGGTTGACAGCCAAGGAGGTCAGGGTGGCGGTCAGCGCCGGGGCCACCAGTTCGGCGACCGGCTGACCCGTTCGCATTGACAGGCCCGGGTCAATCGCAGCCCCGGGAGTTCGGTTGAGCAGAACGAACAGCAAAAGAGCGGCCAGCAGGAAGGCAACTGCAAAACGAATGATGCGTTCGACGTAAGCAGCGGGCAACGTCAGACCTCCCAGAACTTTCGTTGCCAATCGCTTCGCTCTTTCACCGCTCTATGCCTTCAGAAACCCTATGCACCAAACCGATTTCTGTTCTTTTCTTCCTTCCGAAGGAGTGCTTCGGTCAAGTCGATCCCGGCTTCGTTGGCCGCCGACAAGATGAAGAAGAGGCAATCAGCCAGTTCTTCGCGCAGGTTCTCCTGATCACCTTTGCGTACGGCCCGGGCCACTTCGCCCAGTTCCTCCGCCAGGTGAAGCACCACGTCTTGGACGGGCATGACCAGGTGGCGGGCAACGCGCTTCTCCTGGACATAGGCCTGCACCTGGGGCAGCGTCAGGCTGCGGTCAAGCTGCATGGCGGCAGTTCCCCTTTCTATTCGCTTTGCGTCAGCGTCACGACGAAGCTCGTCGCCTCGCTCCCCGCATCCAGCAACAGCTCCCGCTCCGGCCAGGCGAAATGCGCCGTCAGCGCCACGGGGTCGTACGCCACCGAATAGAGCGTCCCGAAATGCTCCACATACCGCTGGTTGTACAGCGGCGGGCGCAGGAAGTCCGCCAGGGTCAGCGCCCCGTCCTGGGCCTGCAGGAAGTCCAGCCGCTCCACCGTCCGGGTGAACGCACCGTGCCCGGCCACCTCCACCCGCCCCTGGTGGTTCGTGCAGCCCACCAGTTCCCGCTCCACCACCATCTCACGGTCGGGCGAAAGGTAGACCACGGCCCGGGCGCCGCCCCGGTCCACCAGCACCAGGTTGTGCGCCATCCTGTGCGGTATGCCGGACTGCGCAAGCCGGGCCAGCGCCTCCTCCACCGTGGCACAGGTCTGGAGCAGCCAGCGGATCACCAGCAGCACGGTGAAGCCAGGGCCGACCACAAAACGCCCGCCAAACGTGAGGGCGATGGCGAGGCCCCGGTCGTTGATGCCATCCAGGTAACCCCACCCGGCCTCGCCGGAGCCCAGAATCCAGCCGCCGCCGGCCAGCTCCTCCAGGCGGAAGGCGCAGGGGCAGTCGTCCACGCCCAGGTCATAGTTGCGCAGCAGGGTAGAGCGATCGGCCTGCCGCGCTACCTGGACGCTGCACCCGGCCCAGAAGGGGTGCTGATTGTAGAGCGCCAACCCCTGGACGGCGCCGGGCGCCTCCCCCGCCACCGGCAGCAGCGCATCGAAGTCGGGCAGCAGCTCGGGCATGCAGCGCCCCAGCAGTCCACGTGCCTCATCGGCGGTCAGGAAGGGCGGCTCCGACCAGTTCCCTTCGCCACCCCAGTGGCGGCGCACGTGCGCCAGCCAGGCCGCGGGATTCTGCCGCGGCGCCGGCAGCCGCTCAAAGGAGATCTGCTTCACAAACGTCTGCGTCATGAAACTCACCTTCCTAAATAGAGGATGGGGATCAGCACTTCCACATAGACCTCGGGCGGCCCGACCGGGTACCGCTCCAGCGATGGCCCCGCCGCCTCCCAGCCATGCTCCGTCATATAAGCGAAGAGCCGGGTATATGTTTGGCGGATCTCAGCGATCGGCGCCCGGTGCTCCAGCGAGAGCGTCAGCATCGAGGGACGCTCCTCCAGCTCGCCGCCTTCGGGCAGGCGGTTGCCCTTCCCGGTGACGGTGTACCCCACCTTCCCCCGCACCCAGCCCGGCTGCAGGTCGGCGACCCACTCGAAGTAGCTGTCGGTAATGGTGAAGCCCGCGGCGGTCAGCTCCCGGTGCCGGCGCATATAGTGCTCACCGAACGTGCCGATGGGCGCGTCATGAACGAACCAGGCCACCCGTTCCGGAGGCGTGACCTGGAGGTTGACATCATCCTTGCGGCCATCCCTGACGCCATCGATATACTGGCGAGCCAGCGTCAGCCAGGCAATGCGCTCGCCCAGCTCCTGGTGCCAGCGGGTGAGCGCTGCTTGCTGGCGCTCCGGCGGCGCGGCCTGATAGCCTTTCACGTCGGCCATGGGCACAGAAGCCAGCCGCAGGCTGTAGAGGAACTTGGCGGGAAGAATCTGATCCGCCTCGTAGATCCGGTAGCCGGATTCGGCCCGGCCCCGGGGGCTGAGGATGCCCTGCTCATCATAGTAGCGCAGGGTCGATTCAGGGATCGCCGTGATCCGGCTGAAGGACTTAATGCTAAGCACGTGGGACCTCCTTTCGTGGCCACGTGCTTAGCATAAACCTTCAAGCTACTTGAAGGTCAACAGGGAGTTTTCAGCCGACTACCGGGGACCCGCCTGGCGTAGATGCGGGCATACGGCCCATCCGGCATCTCTACCACTGCTTCCAGGCCCGTGGCGGCGCTCATGGTGGGCAGTCTGTACGACGATGCCCCGCGCAGCCCGGCAAAATCCAGAGCGGGCGGATTGACGTCAAAGCTGATCAGCGTTCGCCGTAATGGCGTAGGCCAGCCTCCAGGCCTTGACTTGATACTGCTGAAACAGACCAGCAAACCCGGATTCGTCGCCGGCCCGGCAGCGGCGAAGTAACTCCTGTTCATCCAACAGTGTGCACCTCCGTCTCTTCACTGTTTGTAGGCCATGACCGGGCACGGAGGTTCACGGAACTTGTGCAGGAATCGGACTGAAGGTTTCACATCGGCGTCCACCCGCATTTGCACGGGCATCTCCTCAAAATGCGTGCACCAATGAACGGAGAGGCACATTTGGCCCCGAAAACAGGAGTTCTGCGCCTCTCCGACCAGCCGCGCATGCGAAGTACAGGCATAAGCATGCAAAAGTGAACTAAGGAATCGCCGGGGGCTGGTCGCCCGACTGCCCAAGGTGGTGTACGACGCCATCCTGCTCCACCCGGAAGGTCCAGGTGGTGTGAAGACCCGCATCACCCCAGGATCGGACCAGTTCAACCTCCCACCCACCTTCGGGGTACATCCGGACCCGGGTCTCGAAGGTGGCCGGAATGGTCACGCCCGGCGGCGGTCCACCGATATTGATCGTCCCCATGGCCGCCCCAACGGTGCGCGGGAACCGCTGGAAGACCGGGTCATCCGCAAGATCCCGGAAAACAGCGTCTACCGCCTGCTCCTGGTTTCCGAACCCGGTACTATTCCAGGTAAGGGTGAACTGGACGCCCTGCGGGTCCGGCAGGATGGTAATCTCGGCCGCCTGCCAGCCCAGTATAACAAAACGCAGCACCTTGGCCTCACCGCTGGCGGGCGTGAGCGGTTTCCCCACTTCCCACCCGTACTCGGGCATCTGCTCCGCATACCAGGCAGCCAGCGAGGCCACGGTGTGGCCCTCCAGTGTGAACCGCTCCCCGTTCCCGCGGATTCCCCGGTTCGCTTGTGCTCCATCGGGAACAGGAATGCCATGGATCAGATCGTTGACAAGAAGCGCCTCATCGGGGCGTTCCTTCATCTCAATACGATAGGCCAGCACCTCGCGCGGTGCGGTGGTCAGGCCCCACACATCGATCAGCCGACCCGTGCCGTAGTTCAGGTGCCACAGGTCAAGGCCGCTCTCCTTCAGGGCCTGCCCCGGCACCCAGATGACCAGATCCCGGCCTTCACGCCCGCCGTCAGCACGGACCAAGCGCAGGGTGGTTTGCTGACCGCCGCTCACAATGTACCCCCGGTAGTGTTCCAGGTCGGTGCGGCCAGCCGCCAACGGTGCCCCGGTGACCCGGGCGCCGTATATCTCGCCGGTCGTGGGCGTCAACTGAAGGGTGATCTCGCGGAGCGGGACCACATGGCTGTAGGCGCCCTTGCGGGAATCGATCGGTGCGGGTCCGCCCGAGAAGCTGTACGCCCGCCCGTCGCCCTGGAAGCTCAGTTCCCATCGGCCACCCACCAATGCGATATGGCTCAGGGTCAACTGTCCGCCTCTGACCTGTGAATCCTTGCTCACCTCAGCAACAGCCGCATCGATGATCTGCGCCAGGGGCAGGGAGCCTTCGGGCGGTGTCACGGCGGGCAGGTCGGGGGCCAGCACAACTCGCGGTACGGGCGGCGGTGCCAGTGGATTCAGATCATCGATCATCGGCGGCGGCGTTACCTGATCAACTCCGTCCCCGGTGGGCTGCGGGCCATGCATGCGGCCCACGGCCACGAGTCCGATCGTCAGGATGAGGGAGACCGCAACTTCGGCTCCCAGTGCCCAGCGCCGCCACCACGGCCGGTGCGGGACGCCGGGGGCGGGCGCCCCGTCCGCCATCAGCAGCGCTTTCTGCTGTTCCCAGGCGTCCGCCGGCACGGTGACCTCGGCGGCACGCTCTGTCAATCCATCCTTGATCAACCTGTCCACCAGCCTGCGCCGCTCCGCTTCATCGAACGGAGACGCTGCGGTTTCCGGCAGCGAGGCCAGCCGCCGGGCCGCCGCGATGTGGGTGCGCTCCCGCGCCGCCTCCTGCCATGCTCGGCGGACCGTGAGCCGGTAAAGCCAGCTTCGGAAGGCTTCCGGCTCTCGCAGTTGTCCGATCACCTGGAAGGTCTGGGTGAATGCCTCCTGCATGACGTCCTCAGCAACCTGGCGGTCGCCCAGGATCAGATAGGCGGTTTGGAGCACCCGGGGGGCGTGTTGCCGAAAAAGGGCCTCAAAGGCTGACAGGTCACCCGCCCGGCACCGGCGTACAAGGTCCCGTTCATCCACTCGGCTCACCCCCTGTGCCCATCTCTATCTAGTAAGAGGGGCCGCACTGGCGAAAAGTTGCAGGAAGAGCAAAAAAGCGGGACTGGTGCCCCGTTGCTGGCAAACGCCGGCACATTCGTTCGGATGCGGCCCGAAACCGGCGCCCGGCACGAGTTTGCGGGCATGTGCGTGCCACGAAAAAGGCACCGGTCGGGCGCTGTGAGGGGTGATTTCCGCCCACGAACACCCGGTACCGGCGCCAACATGCCACGAATGGGGGCCAGTTTTGATGTACGCGCTCCGGCCGCGGCGGGCCGCGGCGAGCCGCGACGAGCCGCGACGAGCCGCACCGGAATACCGGGGGCGAACGAAAGACCCCCGTGTGCGAGGCACGCCAGGCTATGTGCGGCAAGGTGCGGCAGGGCCTGGCAGGCCGCGTTGGCGCGGCGAACGAGGTTCCGCTTCGCGGCGAGCCGCGGCGAAACGTAGCTCCGTTTTTCCTTTCGCGGCGGGCCGCGGCGACGCGAATCCTTTCGTTTCATAATTTCGGCTAGCTCTCACGCTTGGTGGCGCCTGGTCGGCCCCCGCCGCAAAGGCCGACTCTTCTTCCCGAACCAAATCACCTATTGAAATGATCAATGGCTAGTGATATCATCCGATGGCATTCAAACAACCATCGGAAAATGGAGAGGGGCATACCCATGAAAATCTACAAGCTGCTAATTCCCGTCCTGATCCTGACCTTCCTCACCGGCTGCAATCTTCTGGAGCAGAACTTCAGCGACATCAAGAGCGCGTTCAAGGGGCGCGAGGCCGTCATTCAGACCTATGATGAAGAAAGCCACATCATCGACCGTGTGACCGGCAAGTCGGTAGACATTTCGCCGGAGAACAAGTTTGCCCTCAAAGATACCGAAGGCAAGACCGTCGAGAAGTCGAGCGTCATCAACCTGACGGTGGGCGGCAAGTCCATGATGCATGTCGGCAGCTCGCTGATCATGCGGGAGCAGGGCCTGGTCGACGTCTTCGACGAGTACGCTAAGACGGTCGATGTGACCAACATGGACCGCTCGGTCCCCTTCATCAACCGGATGGTCAATGAGATGAAGAACCTGACCACGGGCCAGCGGTTCGTCATCATGATCCGGTCCCAGACCGGCAAGCCCCTGGCCACCTTCGTCGGCAACGATGTCTCCTACTTCTCGACGCAGATCGATAAGTCGACCATGTTCCGAATCGATAACAAGGCGCTCTTTGTCTACCGGTGCGACTACACGATTATCGATCTGTCGTTGCTGCAGTAGCGTGAAAAATCGGCGGCCGTCTTGCAGGAATCCAGCGTCGTCGCAGGGAATTGGATCTGGTCAGAAACTTTGTTGTACACAAATGTTTCGATACACCAGATTCCAGGGAGGCGGCAGCGGTATGGCCAAGGCGGGGGACGAACTGATCAACCCGATCACGGGTGACCGGTTCGTGTTTCAGAAGGTGCAGGAAGACGTGTGTGAGGTCGATCTGTTCATGCGGCAGACGGGTCCTTACACCGAGGCCCACATGCACGCGATCCAGTCCGAGAGCTTTGAGATCATTGCGGGGCACGGACAGTGGGAACTGAACGGGGTGCGGCATGACCTGCATCCAGGCGACCGGGTCGATGTGCCTGCGGGCGTCAGCCACATCAACCCGTGGCGGGTGGGCGAAGAGACGCTCCACTTCCGGCAGCGCAACACGCCGGGGCTGGACTTTGATGTCTACTTCGAGACGTCCGCCAGGGCGGCCCAGCGTGGCAAGGCGATGGCCAACGGAAACCTGGATCAGCTGCACCAGGCGGTCATCCTCCACCAAACGCGCAGCAAGAGTTACCTGACGGGCACCCCGGTCTGGCTCCAGAAGTTGCTCTTCCCGCTCCTGGCCGCCCTGGGCCGGCGGAAGGGGTATCAGTTCCGGTACGAAGGCTGATCTTACGCCAGGAGACCACCGTCTACCACGTAGACCTGACCAGTCATGTACCCGGCCGCCGGCCCGGCCAGAAACGCAACCAGGCCCGCCACTTCGGCGGGCGTGCCCGGCCGGCCCATCGGCACCAGCGCGATCTGCCCGGCCAGCTGGTCGGGATCCATGTGCGACAGCATATCCGTTTCAACGAAGCCCGGTGCGACCGCGTTCGCCAGAACGCCGTGCCGGGCCATTTCGCGCGCCAGGCACCGGGTCATGGCGATCAGCCCCGCCTTTGATGCGGCGTAGGCCGCCTGACCCGGTGCACCCGCCAGCCCCGACACCGAGGCGATGTTGATAATCCGCCCCGCCCGCTGCCGCAGCATGCGGGGCAGGAAGGCCTGGATTGTGTGAAACGGCCCGCTCAGGTTCGTCGCGATCACCGCGTCCCAATCAAGGGGCCGCTGCCTCAGCATCAGGGCGTCGCGGACGATGCCTGCGCAGTTGACCAGCACGTCGACCCGGCGGAAGCGGTCCAGCGTGTAGTCTGCCAGAGCACGGGCCGCTTCCGGGTCGGCGCAGTCGCCCTGGACGGCGCCGGCCTGCCGCCCCAGCCCTTCCACCTCCGCCACCACGCGCTCCGCTGCTTCCCGGTTCCGGTGGTACTGAATCACCAGATCAAAACCATCACGGGCCAGCGCCAGAACGATCGCCCGACCGATGCCCCGGCTGCCCCCCGTGACCACCGCGATGCGATTCCCTTCCGCCATGGCTACACCTCACGCCAGCGGCTGCGCCTGGCGACCAGGTAGACCGATGTGACGAAGAAGAAGAGCAGCGCCAGTGCGCTCACCCAGACGGGCAGGGCGGCATTCTCCGAAACGCCGTTGAACGCCCGCAGCAGGTGCGCCGCATGGGTCGGCGGGAGGATGCCCATGGCGTACTGCCAGGTCGGGGGCAGCACATCCAGCGGGTAGAGGACGGGCGGCACCATCGTCAGCAGGAAACCGAGCATGGCTGCCAGGCCGCCAATATGCTGTGGATTGGGGAAGTAGGTCGCCACCAAAAAGCCCAGCATCGCCCCAAGGATGTCGCTGACTTCCACCAGCAGCAGGGTGACGACCACCTTGGCAGGCTCGATATACCCGACCGCCAGCATGACGGACATGAAAAGCACCGTGGAGATGAGCCCCGGCAAGAGCCGGGAGAGCGCGATGCCAAAGGCGTAAGTCAGGGGGCTGATGGGCGAGGTGACGAACATCTCCTGAATCCGCAGGGACTTGGTGAAGACCACGCACTGGGCCAGGCTGGTGATGCCGGTGGTAATCGACCCGGCGATCAGCATGCCGTACATCACCTGCTTGCCCACCGACTCGCCGCCAAAGAGGAAGAAGACGAGATAGATGGCGACGGGAAAGATCGCCAGCCCGATGATGATCGGCCAGCGCCGGAACCATTCGATACCGAAGAGCATCGTGACCGCCCAGAGTTGCCGCAGGGTGCGTTTCACGAGGCCACCACCTCCCCGTGCTCCTTGACCACCCGCAGGTAGACATCTTCCAGGCCGACGGCGGCCACCGCAAAGCTGACGCCGTTCGACGATGCCCGGTCGATGATTTCGCGGGTAGCCGCTTCATCGAACGGATAGACCGCGACCTGGCGCCCCCGAACGGCCACTTCGCCCCGGGCTGCCAGCCAGGGCAGCTCGAGCCCTTCGCCCAGGACAACCTTGGTCTTGCTGGGCACGAAGCGGCTCAGCTCCCGGGCGGTGCCCATGGCGACCAGCCGGCCCTGGGCCAGAATGCCGATGCGATCAGCCAGGGCCTCCACTTCATCCATCAGGTGGGTGGTCAGGACCACCGTCGCCTGCTTGCGCAGCCTGGCGATCAGGTCCCAGGTGGCGACCCGGGCTTCCGGGTCGAGGCCGACGGTAGGCTCATCCAGGAAGAGCAGCTTGGCACCGGTGGCTACCGCCATGGCGATCAGCACACGCCGGCGCAGGCCCCCGGAGAGCTTGGCGGTCATGGTCCGGCGAATCTCCCAGAGGCCCATCTCCTTCAGGGTGGCCTCGGTGCGGGCTGCCGCTTCCCGGGCGACCATGCCCCGGGCCCGCAGGTACCAGTAGACGTAGTCCCATGCGTTCAGGTCCTGGCCCGGGCGCCCCTCCTGGGGCACGATGGCCATATCTTCCCGGATCAGTTCCGGGTGTGCGATGGCATCCTGCCCGAGAACCGAGACCTTCCCGGCGCTCGGCAAGAGTTGGGTGGCAAGGATGCGCACCAGCGTCGTCTTGCCGGCGCCGTTGGGGCCGAGCAGGCAGAAGATCTCGCCGGGCTGGACCTTCAGGCTCACGTCGTCGAGGGCCCGGGCGCCGTTCTGGTAGGTCTTGGACAGGTTGGTCACTGAGATGACCGGCTCTCTAGAAATGACAGGTTCCATCAGGTCGTCCCCTTCACTTTACAGATCAGCCTGTCCGATGATCACCGACGCACAGTGGCCGCCGAAGGCAAATGCGTTGATCATGCCGATGCGCAGTCGCTCCGTGGAGCGGGCCTTTGGCACAAAGTCGATGCCGCTGTCGATGGGCTCCTGCAGGCCGGCGGTGGGCGGCAGGAAACCGCCCTGCATCGCCAGCGCCGTGACGGCGGTGCCAAGGGCGCCGGCCGCCCCCATGGTGTGACCGGTCATCGACTTCAGCGCGCTGACGGGCAGGCCGTCGGCGTGGTCGCCAAAGAGCTTGCGAATCGCGGTCACTTCCATCGCATCGTTGTGGGGCGTGCCGGTGCCGTGTGCGTTGATGTAGTCTACGTCGGCCGGGGCGAGGCGGGCGTCGGCCAGGGCCATCGACATGGCCCGCAGGGCGCCGCCCCCTTCCGGGTCCGGCGCCGTGGGGTGGTAGGCATCGTTGCTCAGGCCGTAACCGAGAATGCGGGCGATCGGCCGTACGCCCCGGCGCCGGGCCGATGCCGGCGACTCCAGCACCAGCATGGCGGCGCCTTCGCCCAGCAGAAGCCCATCGCGGTGCTTGTCAAAGGGGCGGCAGGTCGTGGGCGATAAGGCCCGCAGGGTGCTGAAGCCGCTGAACATCACCTCGTTCAGCGCATCGGCGCCGCCCGTGATGACGATGTCGCAGAGCCCGCTGCGGATCATCTCCAGCCCGATGCCGATGGCCGTGAGGCCGGCGGCGCAGGCGGTGCCGACGGAGCGGAAGGGGCCGGCCGCCCCGACGGCCCGGGCCACAGCCAGGGCAGGCGAGTACGATTCGAGCGCCCCGACCGTGTGGTCCATGCCCATGCCCCGGGCGTCCCGGCGGATCTGATCTTCCAGGGCGCCGTCTGAGCCAAAGCAGGTGCCAAAGGCGACGCCGACCTGCTCGGGCGCCACCGTCTCCGGGGTGACTTCCGCCTGCTGGAGCGCTTCTGTCAGGGCGATCAGCGCCATTTGGGTGGCGCGGTCGTTGCCGGGCGCCGTGGGCGCCAGCGGAACGGTCACCTGGCCGGCCAGGCGTGTCCGGAACGGTGTCATGTCAAACAGGGTGACATCGGAGAAATGCGGCTCCCCGGCGCGGAGCGCCGCCCGGGTCGCCGCCTGGCCGGCGCCCAGGCTGCTGATGACGCCCAGTCCCGTGACAAGGGCGGCCTCCGCCCGGCTCATTGGGCCGGCACCGACTGACCGGTCTGCTCCGCCACGTAGGCCGCGACAGTGCCGATATTCTTCAGAACACGGGCCGCCGCCTCATCGGAGAACTCGATTTTGAACTCCTTCTCAATCCCCATGATAAATTCCAGCGAATCGACGGAGTCCAGGCCCAGCTGGGACTTGGCGCCAAATAGCGCCCCATCATCATCGATCTCTTCTGGTGTGATGTCGAGATTGAGGCGGGCGATCAGGATCTCCTTGATGCGTGCGCGCAACTCCTGCATCTTCTCTTCCTCCTCAGGCTAGATCTGGTTGGATGTAATCACAAGGCTGCTGACCGGACCCCAAAGGTCTGCGTGGGTCGTAAGCAGCGCATTGCCATGAATCGGCTGGCCCGCCACGTCGCCTTCGGCAAGGGCGACGACGGCTGCGGCCAGGGCGGCCAGTTCGCCGGCGCCCGGCGCATCGCCGATGGCCCGGCGGAGGGCGGCGGCCGGCGGGGGCGAGCCGAAGAGCGCCGACAGGGCCCGCTGTTCGCCGTCATCCCGCTGAGGCAGGCCGCAGGCGGCGGTGTAAAGGCCGCCGACGTCGGCAGGCGCGAGGCCGGCCTTGCGCAGGGCCATCTCCATGGCCCGCCGGAAGGCGGCGTCGGCGCCCGGGCGCCGGGTCGGGTGCTCTACCTTGGGCTCGGTCGCCTCGCCCCAGCCCGCCAGCCGGGCATGGGGCTTCGCACCCCGGCCCGCCGCATGGGTTGCCGTCTCCAGCAAGATGCAGACAAAGGCTTCGCCGTACCGGTAGCCCTGCTCCATCAGACCCATCGCCGCAAAGGCCCGCTCCATCATGGGCACCACTTCATGGGTGGCGCAGATGCAGAGCGCCTCCGCCTTGCCGCTCTGCAGCAGCTCGGCGGCGTAGCTCATGGCGCTGCTGCCCATCAGCACCGTGGCGGCGCCTTTGAGCCCCAGGTAGATGGAGGCGAAGCCGAAGGCGGCGCCGACGCCCGTATTGCCGAACTGGGTGGCGCTGGTTTCGGCGGCGCCCAGGCGGCAGAGCGTCTCCATGTACTGAATCAGGGTGTGGTACGAGCCGTGGCTGTTGCCAATGAGCCCCACATGGGCGCGTTCAGCCTCGCCGCCCAGGCCTCCGTCTTCGAGGGCCAGGGCGATGGCCGCCGTGGTCAGCAGCGTGAAACGGTCGATGCGGCGCAGCATGGGATGGGGCCGCAAGAGGGCGCCCCAGTTGATCTCGGGCACGGTGGCCAGCAGCGCCTCCGGCCGGAAGCCGGCCGGCACCGACCGGTGGGGCTCGGCGCCTGCCTGCAGTCCGGCGTGCAGCGCCTTGCCACCCACGCCAAACGGCGTGATGATCCCAAGTCCGGTAATGACGGGCGACCGGTCATCCATCCACTACGACCTCCCGCTGGGAAAAGTAGAGCTTGCACCGGGCCACGGGCGCCTCCCCGGCCGTCAGGGTGGCGGCCGCCTGCCCGGGGCCGGTCAGCTTGGCCTCGGCCACCAGTTCGGTCTCCGGGGTGACGGCCTGGAGCAGCCGCAGCCCTTCGACACGCTGGAGGTCAGCGCCGGGAAAGAGCAGGGCAGCCGTCTCCCGCATCAGCTTCAGCAGCAGAACCCCGGGCACCACGGGCCACCCCGGGAAGTGGCCGGCCAGGTACGGCTCGTCCGCCCGGATTCGCCGGGTGGCCGTTACTCTGGCGGGCGGCTGCCCGACCATGGTGACGGTCCCGGTCAGCATGGGAAAAGGGTTGGCGGCCATGGCTACTCCCGGGCCAGGACCCGGGCCGGTGAGACCCGGGACGACCAGACTGCAGCCGGCAGGCTGGAGGCTACTGCCAGCACGATCACCAGGGCACCGATCAGCGCCAGAATGCCGGCGCCCAGTTCAGGCGTGTGGAAGGCACCGAAGCCAAAATCTTTGCCGCCGTCCATCATCCATTTGGAGACGCCCCGGGCCGAAGGCAGCGCAATGGCGATGCCCACCAGACCGATTAGCGTCGCACCGATCACCGCCGTGGCGACTGTGCCGCCCGGGGCCATGCCGACGCTCTTGAGAATGCCGGTATCCAGCACCCGCTCCCGGGAGTTCATCAGCATGGTGCTGACCAGGCTGATCAGGGCGATCACGGCGAGCACCCAGGACATCTGGCGCAGCATGGTGACCATCGATGTGATCTCGGCCGGCGGCTCGGCGTTGAGCGGCTTGGCGGCCAGGGCGAAGCCGCTGGCTTCCATGAAGGCGGTGGAGACAGCCTTGGCCTGTCCGGCATCGTGCAGTTTGACCATGTACCGGGTCGGCTGGATCACCTGGTCGAACGCCCGGAAGGTCTCCAGGCTCATCACCAGCAGGTTGCCGCCGAAGTCCATGTCAAAGATCTGGCCGACGATCGTCACCGGACGGCTCTGATCCGAAATCGTGATGGTGATCGTGTCGCCGACCTTGGCGCCCACGGCCCGCAGGTAGGAGACGCCCGCCACCACTTCGTCCTTGGCCTGGAACCAGCGCCCTTCCTGGGCGTAGTAGGGCAGTTTCTCGGCGCCGGGGCCGTAGGCGAGGGCCGCAGCCGTGTAGGCGATGCCCGGGTTGACCACCCGGGCCCGGGTCTCGGAATGGAAGGTCTCCACTTCGTTCCGGCCCGTCAGGAAGGCTTCGATTTCACCCGGCTGCAGCTTGCTGGAGGCGACCGTCAGTTGGTGGTAGCGGTTCTCCAGGGCCGGGGTGTTGGACGTCTCATCCAGATACCGTTCAAAGGTGAAGCTGAAATGCATCACAAAGATCGCGATCATAATCGTCACGACCGTGGTGATGAAGCGTGACGGGCGGGCGACAGCATCCCGGACGCCCATGACGAACGGCATGGGCAGCCGGAGCGACCAGAGCAGCTTCATCAGCCAGGACGGCTTTTTGCCGAAGACCTTGAAGCCGTAGGCGATCGCCTCGGCCGGCCGGGAGCGGGCGGCGCCCAGGGCGGCCGGAATGGCGAAGAGCGCCGTCACGAGGCCGCCGATCAGTACCGCGGAGATGGCAAAGGTCGGGTTAAAGGTCAGGGCAAGCTCGGTGCCCAGGGAGTCGAAGAGCTCCTTGACCTGGCTGGGCGCCAGGGCGTGGGCGACCGCCACCCCCAGGGCGGAGCCGGTCAGGCCGACAGCCAGGCTTTGCAGGAAGTAGACCCCCACCACCTGCCCCCGCCGGAAGCCCAGGGCTTTGAGAATGCCAATGGTCCGCCACTCGGCCAGCACCATGCCGCTGATGGCGTTGGCCAAAATGAGCCCGACGGCCACCATGGCAAAGACGCCGAAGACGACCTGGAGGATGTAGCGCAGGGAGTTCAGGAACTGGTAGACATCACGGACGTCCAGGAAGGACGAGACCCGGGGCTCGGTCAGGAGGCAGCCGCACTCGGAGTAGTCGTTGGCGATCTTCCGGGCCTCGCGGGTCAGGGTGCTGACCTGCTTGGGGTCGGTGGCAAACATGCTGATCTGGATATGATCTTCCGGTAACCGCAGCGCCGTATAGACCTCCTCGGTGGTGAACATGTAGGAGGGCTTGCAGAGCGGATACTTACAGGCGAAGGTGTGGACGCCCAGCCCCACCACTTCGAGCGGCATCTGCGCATCCGGACTGTTGAGCGTCACCTTGTCGCCCAGGTTGATCTTCTTCTCCCGGGCAAAGGTGCGGTCCAGCACCACCGCACCGGTCTCACCGGGCTTAATGTGGCGCCCTTCTTCCAACCGGAAGCCCTGGGCCTGCTCGGTGCCGCCGGGCATTGCCATCACGAACGCATCTTCGGGGAGCGAGTCGGTGCCGATGTTGGCGGGCACGAAGGTCGCCTTGTAAGCGGCGTGCTGCTCCGTGCCGGGCAGTTCGCGGATGCGGTCCAGGTAGCCGTTGGCCTGGCCGGGGAACCAGGCCCACAGGTGGGGCGCCTTGATCGACTCGTGCAGGCGGGTGTAGGGGTCGCCGGACTGGGCGATGCTCAGGATGCCCAGGCTGAAGACCGCCATCGCTCCCGCTGTGATAATCACCAGCATCAGGGCCTGCAGGGGGAAGCGGCGCAGGTCTGCCAGGGCCTTCTGCCAAACGGGCGACATGGGTCACTCCTCCTTTGCTAGTTGGCCTGCGCGGCCCGGCCGGGCTCAGGCTGATCCGTCCGCCGACCGTCGCGCATGGTAATCAGCTGGCTGGCGGCGGCGGCGACGGTGCTGTCGTGAGTGACCATGACGATGGTCTGGCCTTCCCGGTTAAGGTCACGGAGCAGCTTGAGGATCTGGGCGGCGGTCTCCTGGTCGACGCTGCCCGTCGGCTCGTCGGCCAGCAGCACCGACGGCTTGTTGAT
>JARBUG010000084.1 GCA_029239785.1 Symbiobacteriaceae bacterium
GGGAGGCGGCCCCCCCGCCGTGGAGCCCGCCTCCAAGGGCGCCTTCGTCGGTATCACCTATGCCACCACCAAGGGCCACATGGCCAAAGCCGTCTTTGAAGGCACCTGCTACGAACTCCGCCACATGGTCGAAGCCATGGAATCCCTCACCGGCGCCCCCTTTGAGCGGGTCGTCGTGACGGGCGGGCATACGCACAACCCGCTCTGGCTGCAACTCAAGGCTGACATCCTCGGGCGCCCCGTCGTCGTCCCTGACATCAGGGAAGCGACACTACTTGGCGCCGCCTTGCTGGGCGCCGGTGGGACCAAGGTCTCAAATCGGCTGGAAACGGTCATCTCACCACGTTCAGGGATTACAGAAGCATACAAGCGGGTGTATGATAGCTATATTCCGCTGTTCCCGGCACTTCGGCCCATCTTCCGGGCCCTATAACGATCGGGTGGGCACTCTGCAGCCGGCGGGGCGCCCACCCGAATCCGCATTTCTAAGGGTGGGTTTAGGCGATTGGACGTATTCAGACACCTTAAGCGCTTCTATTGGCCATTCCGGTGGTACTGGCTCATCTCGGCTTGCAGCATGATTGGCGTCATCATCCTCCAGTCGCTGCAGCCACGGGTTCTCGGTTACATCGTCGATAACGTGCTCGTAGCGGGGCGCCACGAACTGCTGCTGACCCTGCTGGCGGCGCTGATGGGGGTCTCCGGCCTCCGGTCGCTCCTCGGCTATCTGCAGTTCCGGTTCTGCGAGCGCTTCGGCATCCGCTCCGTCTATGGACTGCGAAATGAGTTGTACAAGACCCTGCAAGAGCTCTCCTTCGCCTTTTACGACAGCGCCCGCACCGGCGACCTGATGAGCCGGGTCACGGCAGACGTCGAAGCGGTCCGCCACTTTCTCTCGTGGGGCCCAAACGGGTTTCTTCACTTTGGGTTAGGCCTCGCCATCGGCATTGGCTTCGGCTTCACCATTTCGTGGCGCCTGACGCTGGTGACGCTGACCGTGGTACCGCTCTTCGCCTACCTGATTTTGAAGTTCAGCCGGCTCTCACGTGAGCGGCACTCGGTGATCCGTAAGGCGGTCTCCGACCTGGCTTCCACCATTCAGGAAGCGGTCAGCGGCATCCGCACCATCAAGTCCTTCGCCCGCGAAGAGGTGCAGGCTGCCAAGTTCGACGATAAGAGCCAGGGCTTCTCGCAGGCGCACGTGGGCAACGCCCTGCTCTGGGCCAAGTACTTCCCCCTGCTGGAACTCTGGGCGCACCTGGGCGCCGCCACGGTCATCACCTACGGCGGCTATCTGGTGATTCAGGGCGCCGTCTCCCTCGGTGAGTATGTTGCCTACATGGGCGTGCAGTGGCAGATCATCCAGCCGCTCTGGAACGTGGGCGGCCACGTCAACAACCTGACGGCAGCCCGGGCCGCCGGCGACCGCCTGGTTGAACTGCTCCACCGGCCCCGGGGCGTGGAGGACCGGCCCGGCGCCCGTCCCCTCCCCGAGATCGCCGGCCACGTCCGCTTCGAGAACGTCTCCTTCCACTACGGCGACAGCGTGCCAGTGCTCGACAACCTCTCACTGGACGCCCCGCCCGGCAAGATCATCGGCGTGCTGGGGCAGACCGGCTCCGGCAAGTCGACGCTGCTCCAGCTCATCCCCCGCTTCTACGATGCGACGGCGGGCAGCGTCACCATCGACGGCCATGACGTCCGTGACGTGAGGCTGGCCGACCTGCGCCGGCAGATCGGCCTCGTCTTCCAGGAGTCCTTCCTGTTCAGCGCGTCGATCCGCATCAACATCGCCTACGGCCGGCCTGATGCCACCCAGGCCGAGATCGAGGAGGCCGCACGGCTGGCCAACATTCACGACTTCATCGCCGAACTGCCCCAGGGTTACGACACCGTCGTGGGCGAGCGGGGCCTGGGCCTCTCGGGCGGGCAAAAGCAGCGCATTGCCATCGCCAGGGCTATCTTAGGCAACCCCCGCATCCTGATCCTCGACGATGCCACCGCCGCCGTCGACAGCGAAACGGAGGCCGAAATCCAGAAGGCGCTCCGCGTGGTGATGGAAGGGCGGACCACGTTCATCATCGCCCACCGCATTTCGGCCCTTCATCATGCCGATGAGATTCTGGTGCTGGAGCAGGGGCGGGTCATCGAGCGGGGCACTCACAGGGAGCTGCTCGCAAAGGGCGGCCAGTACCACCGCATCTACGATGTGCAGTACGCAGACCGGGCGGAGGTGGTGGGGGCATGAGCCAGCGCTTCGTCTACAACGATAACCAGACCAAGGAGCGCCCCCTCAACTGGGCGCAGGTCAAGCGGCTCCTCAACTACCTGAGGCCCTACAAGAAGCAGGTTGCGGTCGCCTTCTCCGTCACACTGCTGGGCACCATCTGCCGCCTGATCTGGCCGCAGATGAGCCGGTTGGTGATTGACGAAGCGATCGCGGACAAGAACGTTGGGTTGCTGCCGTGGCTGGGTTTGGGGATGTTCGCCCTGTGGGGCATCAACTTCCTGAGCGCCCGGGCCCGGGTGGCCCGGACCAGCCTGGTGGGCCAGTCGGCCATCCGTGACCTGCGCAGCGATCTCTACCGGCACGTGATGGGGCTGAGCTTCCGCTTCTTCGACACCCGGTCGGCGGGGTCGATCTTCGTCCGCATCCAGAACGACGTCAACAGTCTGCAGGATGTCTTCACGAACTCGTTGATCTCTGTGATCCTGGACGCCCTGACCCTGCTCGGCGTCATGGGGATCATGTTTGTGATGAACTGGAAGCTGGCCCTGATCGGCTTTGTGACCGGTCCGATCCTGGTGATGATTTCGACCAAGCTGCGCTTCGCCGTGCGGCGGGCGTGGGTGAGCGTGTGGGCCAAGCAGGCCCGCATGAACTCGCACCTGAACGAAGCGATTCAGGGCATGCGGGTGACGCAGGCCTACGGCCAGGAGCAGGAGAACAGCAACTTCTTCGACTGGGTCAACCGCGAGAACCGGGATGCCTGGTTCAAGGCGACCAACCTGAACTCGGCCTTCGGCCCGATGGTCGATCTGACGGGCACGCTGGGCACCTGCCTGGTCTACTACCTGGGCGCCCGGCTGATTGGCATCGGCGATGTGTCGGTCGGTGAGGTGGTGGCCTTCGGCAGCTACATGGGCCAGTTCTGGGAGCCGATCAACCGGCTGTCGAACATGTACACGCAGCTGCTGGTGGCGATGGCCTCTTCGGAGCGGGTCTTCGAGTTCCTGGATACGCCTTCGACGGTGCCGGATCAGGACGGTGCCGTGGCCCTGGGCCGGGTGGAAGGCCGGGTGGCGCTGGAGAATGTGGTCTTCGCCTACGAGCCGGACCGGCCGGCCCTGCGGGGCGTCTCGCTGACGGTGGAGCCGGGCGAGAAGGTGGCGCTGGTCGGCCACACGGGCAGCGGCAAATCGACGGTGATCAACCTGCTCTGCCGCTTCTACGATGTGAACGAAGGCCGCCTGACTGTCGATGGGCGCGACGTGCGTGAGATTCAGGTGCACTCGCTGCGCCGGCAGGTAGGTATTGTTCTGCAGGAGACGTTTATCTTCGCCGGGACGGTGATGGAGAACATCCGCCTGGGCCGGCCTGATGCCACGGATGATGAGGTGATCGCGGCGGCCAAGGCTGCCCGGGCGCACGAGTTCATCAGCCGGATGCCCGACCGGTATCAGACCGAGGTGCAGGAGCGGGGCGCCCGCCTGTCGATGGGGCAGCGGCAGTTGATCGCGTTTGCCCGGGCGCTGCTGGCCGACCCCCGCATTCTGATTCTGGATGAGGCGACGGCGAACATCGACACCGAGACGGAGCGGGAGATACAGCGGGCGGCCGCGACCCTGCTGGAGGGGCGGACTTCGTTCGTAATCGCCCACAGGCTGTCGACGATCCGGAACTCAGATAAGATCGTGGTGCTGGATCACGGCGTGATCGCCGAGATGGGCACGCATGATGAGTTGATGGCCCGGCGGGGGTATTACCACGAGTTGGTGACCGCCCAGTACCGGGAGTTGGCTGGGGATTGAAAATGGCAAAGGCCGCCGGGGGATGAACCCGGCGGCCTTTTCTGCCGTTCGTGTGATCTCCAGGCGATCCAGGTGACGCTTCGGACATCACCCGGACATTGCCGGGCATCATGCGGATATCACCGGACATCATGCGAACATCATGCGGACATCATGCGATCATCATGCGGACATCATGCGGACATCATGCGGACATCACCGGACATCATGCGGACATCATGCGGACAGCATGCGGACAGCATGCGGACATCATGCGGACATCATGCGGACATCATGCGGACATCACCGGACAGCATCCGGACATCTACAGTTCGCTATGGAACACGACTGCGTCATGCACCTTCCCGTTAACGTCCAGGTGCTGCGGGCGGCGCTCCGCGAACTGGAACCCGTTGCGCAGCAGCACGATCTGGGAGCCTACATTCTCCACCGTCGTCATGGCACGGACAGTCACGATGCCCAGTCCAGCAGCCTCAGCCAGCGCCAGCCGGACGGCTTCGGAAGCATACCGCTTCCCGGCATGCCGGGCGCCGACCCGGTACCCAATGCTGGCGGAGGGGCGGGCGCCCCGTTCGACATCGACCAGGTTGACCCGGCCTACTAGCTCGCCCGCCTCATCTCGCACAAGGTACAGGTAGCACTCCCCGCGTTCCTGCTCTGCCTCGATCTCGGCGAGGAACCGCTCCATGTTGGCCGGCACGAAGTAGTCGTCGCCCCGGTCGGGGACCGACTGGGCAAAGAAGGCCCGGTTCTCCTGCTCAAAGGCGATAATCTCAGCTGCATCGTGGGCTGAAACGAGGTGCAGCGTCAGTCTGGACACGGTTCATCCTCCCCTGGAAAGATAACGTCTATTTGCGCGAATCCTGGTTCAACTGCACACGCTCCACGAAGGTCGCCTTCATCTCATCGAGCTTGAACTGCCATGTCACCTTGATGGTCGTCTTGCCCGAAGCATCGTCGCCATACGTGGCGATTAACTTGTCCCCCTGGACCTTCGGCACACCCGCGGAACGCAGGAAATCAGCATCTCTAGGTACCATCATCTCATCGCTGCCGAAAAAGACCACCTGTTGGAACCGTCCGTCCGGGGTCCGGACAAAGAGCCGATAGGGACTGGAACCGGAGACATAGGCCCCGACCATCTCGCCGCCGGGAATGAAGTAGCCGACGGCACCGCCTGGCAGGTCCACCCTCCAGAACCTGGCCCAATCCGCCGGCGTGAACCCCCCGACCGGCAGCCCCACGACTCCTTCCGGGCCAGTGAGGTATACGACGGTCGGAGCCTCACCCGCTCCGGGATACACGGAGATGGTGTAGGCACCATCCTCCAGCCGCACCTTGGCGGCAGCCAGGTCGGCAGGGGCCGTCCGCTGAACCATGCCCGCCAGGGCAAGCTCGGCAGCGCCCACTGCATCGGGTGCCAGCTTCCGAGCCGCAGCCACGGCTTCAGTGGCCAGGGCGAGGCGCCCCGTCTCCACGTATGCGCGGGCCAGTCCCAGCAAGGGTTCTGCCCGGTCCGGCTGTGCCTTGGCAGCACGCTGGAGGTGATTAATCGCAGCCGGGTATTCCTTCAACTCGACCTCGGCCATGCCCGTGTTGTACAGCGCATATGGGTGGGACTTGTCCAGTTCCAGCGCCCTTCGGCCGGCGTCGGCGGCCGCCTGCCACTGCTTGTCAAGCATGTGCCCATAGCTCAGCAAGTTCCAAATGCCGGCGTTCTTTGGGTCGGTTTCAGCGGCCTTGGAGAGCAGAGCAATGGCGGCCTTGGTCTCGCCGCGGCCCAGCAGGGCCTCGGCCTGCTCGGTGACGGAACCGCTCCCGGAACTCGCCGGAGTGGCATCAGCCGGGGCAACGGTTGAACCCATGGTCGCAGGGGCCGCCGGGGGCGAGACGGAGGGCGCGCTCACCGGGGCATGGGTGCTTATGGCAGCGGGAGCCTCGCCCCCGCGGGAGCAGGCGGCGGCCAGCACAAGCAATGCAATCGTGGCCCAAAACTGCGCACGTTTCATGGTTGTCTCCTTCGAACAGAGTGGGGCCAGGTGGGCAGTACATAGGGGCCAGCAACATTAGAAGGAATCGTATGGGATGAGTGCGAATTGGGGGGCGTAGTCATTTTCTCGACGATTTTCCCTCCTCATGTTCCGCGATTCCGTCTGGATTCCTGCTCTGTGTACCCGCCAACATCGACGGGGTACCGCTTGACCGGGAGGCCGTGCCATGCGCCAGGTGGTTCGTGCGCCAAATCGCACCTATGTCCCGTATATCGTGGGTGGTGCCCTGTTTGTGGCACAGGTCATCAGACCTTGGTCCGATCTTACGTGGCAGGACCTGCTTATTGTGCTGGGGATATTTACACCCTTCCTCGCCTTGGGTCTGTTCTTTCTCAGGCTGATTACTTCAATGACGATTACCATTACTGATCAGTCGCTTGTTGTGCGTGAAGAAGTCATCTGCCTCGATCAAATTACCGAGTGTTTCGTTGAGGAGGCTCCGACGGGGGTGAGCGCTCTGTCGTACAAACTCAGGACGGATAACAGATTGGTGATGCCCGTACCCGATATCGATGCCCTTGTGGTCGTCACACTGGACGACGGGAGGCAGGTGGCCTTTTCGTCGGATGACCCAGAAGCGGTGATTCAAACGCTGCGACGGGTCTGCGGAAACCTCTCATCTTAGCCAACGCAAGCAGGGAGCCCACACTGGCGTGGGCTCCCTGTCAATCATTCGTATGCTTGTGTATTTACCGGGGCCGGAGGCGCCACACGAGGCCGGTGGCGCCCAGCAGCAGGAGCACCGCTACTCCCACCGGGACCACCTGATCCGGCTGGACGCCAAAAGTGGAGGCGGGACTGGCCGAGTCGGGGGCTTCGCCAGGGGGGAATCCACCCCGGCCCCCGAACTCGCCCCGGGGAGCCTGGGCACCGTCGACGGCTGGAGGCTGGAACCCGTCCGGGGGCGCCTGGAACCCGCCTTGCGGCGCCTGGCCCTGCTGCCTCTGCCGGCCCTGGCCGGGGACTGCTCCACCGGGCTGCCCCGGTATCGCGCCAGCCTGACCCTGGAGCCCGCCCCGGCCTGTGTTACCCATGCCACTCCCATCACCCTTGGACGGAAGCGTCCCGTCCAACTGCTGCTTCACGTTGGCAACCCGCTGCTCGACGAAGGTGAGGAGCCCGATGGTGTTGCCGCCCATCATTCCACCCTGCCCCCGGTTCTGCCCCTCTCCGGTCGCAGGGGTCGAGATCCCATGGCAGAATCGAAAACCGGCCGCCCTCCTCGTACAGGTAGTAGTTGTGCAGAAACGCACCCTGGTACGAATCAAAGTTGGACATCACCGTTGAGGCCGCAAAGTAGCGCAGGACCTCATCCACATCCAGATGGTGCTCCAGATCACCCCCGTTATTCAACACATCCAACATGGCAATCAAGTCGGCGTGGTCACCGCTAACCTCGCCGGACTTGTAAACGATGCCCGGATAGCTCGCATAGTTGTCGTCTCGCCACTTCAGGTCGGCGCCCGCCCCGGCCTTCTCGCCGTCGGGTTTGTACAGGGCGCCTGAGGCATCCGCAAAGTTCCGTTCCAGGAACGGCCGGCCAATCTGCTCCACCGCCAGATAGAGGCCCCACAGCTTGCCGTTGACCGTCAGTTCGACCCAGGTGGTCGCCGGCGAGGGCACACCCAGTGAAGCGAACGCCTCAAAGCTCAGGTACTCCCGGAGAAAGGACGGGTCGCTGAAGCTGTTGTTCAGGTTGATGGTGGTAACACCGCCCACCGACTGGCCATCCGCAAATTGATTCAGGTCCAGCTTCAGACTGTAACGCTTGTTCTCGGCGCGTGCCACGGAACTGAGGCTGGAGTTCCCCTTTGCCCGCACGGCGACCTGTGGGAACGTCTGCCCGTTCCAGGTGACCGAGCCGGGATACTCCTGCTCCAACGTGCCGTTGGCCATCAAGTGTTCGTAGTCGGCCTCCGACATCTCAATACGGACAGGCACCACCTGATCCTTCACCCACCCCGTAACGGGAGCAGGCGCCGTCGCCTGATCCGAAGGGGCATAACCACTCAACAGCACGCCGCCCATCACCAGCAGGATCGCCAGCGCCCCCGCTGCCCAGCGGTAGAGCTTACGCACAGCCATCACCTCATGCCACGTAGTCGCCGTTGTAGGCAATCAGCACGGCACTCTCAATCCCCTTGATCGCTGCGATCTCGCTGACAAGGCTGGACCCGCCATCCTTCAGCCGGAGTTCGTAGGTCGCTTCAACACCAGAGATGGAGATCGTCTTCGACTTGACGGCGATCTTCTTCCCACCGCTGCGCAAGGCGGCCCGGACCGCCTCATCGGCCTGATCATCAAGCGCATGGATCACCAGCAGGTAGGGCGTCTCGGAGGCCGGCGCCCGGCTGAGCAGGAAGAGCACGAGGCCGATGATCACCGTACCCAGCAGCGCCAGCATGTAAAGCCCGGCACCGGTCACGATGCCGATGGCGATGGCCCAGAAGAGGAAGACGAGGTCCATGGGATCCTTGACCGCCGTGCGGAACCGGGTGATCGACAGGGCGCCGACCATGCCAAGGGAGAGCACGACGTTGGAAGTGACCGCCATGATCACGAGCGAGGTGACCATGGTGATGGCGATCAGTGAGGTGGCGAAGGTGCGGGAGTACATAACGCCCTTGAAGGTTCGCTTGTAGACAAAGTAGATGAAGATGCCGATGAGGAAGGCGAGGCCGAGGCCGATCAGAATCCGGCCGAGGGTCAGGTCCTGCGTGGCCGTGGTGAGGAAGCTCTTCTTAAACAGATCGGTGAAGTTAAGGGCGCCGTTCATCTGCGTTTAATCCTCCCATAGATGCGTCCCGGCCATGGTGCGGCAGAGGACGTATTTCGAAGCGGACTGCCGGGTCAGCGTATCGGTCTGGAGCAGGTCCTGTACGGGCCGGGGCAGGAAGCTGTCGTACTTCACTTCCAAAATCGTCATGCCGCCAATCGGCGCCGGGGCGTAGGGCGCCTTGCGGAAGAGGTCCAGGTGGGTGAGGCCGCTGCGCAGGTCCTTATCAAACGTGATGCGCACATTGCCCGCCGGGAAGATGTAGGCCTCCCGCACGTAGTCGACGATCACCTTTGGGCGCAGGAGCCGGTTGGTCATCTGCCAGGCGACGTCGGCGAGGAGCGCTTCGCCTGTGTCGGCAAGTCGGTTCGCATCGCCGGCGCAGAGGGCGTCGCAGAGGGGGCGGGTGATCTGGACCCGCTCCTTACGCACGCCTTCGCCGTTCCTGATCTTCTTTTCAAGCATGATGATCTTGTCTTGGCCATCGTAGATGCGGGCCCGCACCTTGCTGCGGTGCTGGACGCCTGCGATCTTCTCAAAGAGGGCAGAGTCGGCGGCATCGTCAAAGTAGAGGCTGGTAATGCGGTATTCGCCGCGGGGACCGGCGTGCGGGTCCCGGCGCAGCAGGTGGCGCAGGCGGTGGCGCAGTTCCAGGTACTTGTGCGGCGAGATGAGATACTTCAGTTCGTGCCGAAACGGGTCGGCTGCCATCCGGTCCTGCCTCCTTTCGTGCGGGGGTGTGTGGCCGCTTGGCTTGAGTCCATCATGCCTGTCCGACCTGAAGGAAATCTGAAAGGCATAAAGAAAAACCGCCCCAGTACTTGGGCGCGGTTTGTGAGTCCGGGTCAGGCGGGTCAGGTCGCCTGTTCCTCACCGGCTAGCAGCGCATCAAGGCCACGGCTCAGTTCCTCCACCGGCCCCCGGGCCGCCCGGTAAAAGACGTAGTAGCTCTGTCGTTCGGCCTCCACCAGTCCGGCCTCCTGCAGTTGCTTCAGGTGTTTGGAGACAGCCGCCTCGGAGATGCCAATCAGCCCGGCCAGCTCCCCGGTGGAGCGGGGGCGGGCGCCGACCAACTGCAGAATCTGGAGCCGGCTGGCGTCGCCGGCGGCGCGCAATAGTTTGAGCAGACGGTCGGGCGGCACGGGCGCCCGGCCTTCCTGCTGTTGCTCCAGCACCGGGTAGGTAATCAGCACGTCAGGCTGCCAGAGGGCCATGTAGAGGTGCGGCCAGGCGAAGTAGGACGGAATCAGCGTCAGCGTGTCCTCCTCGGTGAGGGTCAGGTCGTCGCTGGCGGGCCGTGTGATGAGGCAGGTGCCGGCCCCGGCATCGACCCGCACGTCGGCGCTGAGCCCGTCCAGCGCCCCGGCCACGCCGCGGCGCACCAGTCGGCGGCCGCGCCGCTCGATGTCAGCCACGAACATCTCCTCAATACGGTCCCAATCGGGCGCGAGACAGGCCTCCCAGTAGCCTGCCAGGAAGTCGGCGTACCGGGCCAGTTCCCGTGCCGGGTCGGCTGCGGCCTCGGTAAGGACGGCGGCGCACTCGGGGTGCCGGAGGGCCGCGGCGGCGCACTGCTGGCCCAGGTCGGCGCCCGGCGGGAGCTTGTCGGCGGGGCTTGGGCCCAGCGCCGCCAGCAGGAGCCGGTGCACGAAGAACTCCGGCGGGGCAGACCGCAGCGTCGCCAGGTCATCGTCGAAGGTGCAGAGCGAGCGCGCTTCCCGCACATCCCACAGGACCGGCATGCGGCGGCCCACCAGGAGTTCGTAGCGGTCGATTTCAGCTTTCAGCGCCGGCGATTGCCGCTTGCGCGCCTGGACCACCCAGTGGACGTGCAGGGGGTGGCTGCGCGCATCACTCAGCACGTGCAGGCTGTGGAGCGCCTCCTGCCCGGGGGAGTAAGCGAAGGCCAGGCGGTCGAGCGGCAGCTTACCGAAGCGCAGCGTCGTGGTCATCCCCATCGCTCCTCATCCGATTGACTCTTTAGCTAAAAAGTTGTCAGCGGGATTCAGTTTACCGTATCATCAGAACAGACGCAACAGAGCAGAGAGGAGTGGGGGATCATGACGCCGGAACTGCGGAGAGAGGCCCTGACCAAGGTGATGGACTTGCTGGATGCGCATTATGTCTTCCCGGAGGTGGCGGCGGCGATTCGCCGGAAGCTGGAGGGGCGGATGGCGGAGGGCGCCTACGACGGGGCGGAGACGACCGAGGCTTTCTGCCAGGCGGTGACCGATGACCTGCAGGCGGTCAGCCACGACAAGCACGTCCGGCTGCGGCGCCGCGATCCCAGCCGCTCCCTGGGCGGTCCGGGGGCCGGCGACCGGGCTGATTTCCAGCTGCGGCGCCAGCACCAGAACCACGCCTTTGCCAAGGTGGAGCGGCTGGAGGGGAATGTGGGGTACCTGGACCTGCGGGGCTTTGAGCATCCCGGTACGGCTGCCGGACAGACGGCGGTGGCGGCCATGCAGTTCCTGGCCAACAGCTCGGCGGTGATTTTTGACCTGCGCAAGTGCCCCGGGGGCTCGCCGGGCATGGTCTCGCTGCTGATTTCGTACCTGGTCGGTGAGTGGCCGGAGCATCTGAACACGTTCTACAACCGGGACGGCGAGGCGGCCTTTCAGAACTGGACGATGTCCTGGGTGCCCGGTCGGCGGCTGACTGATGTGCCCGTCTATGTGCTGACCAGCGACTACACGTTCTCGGCGGCCGAAGAGTTCACGTACAACCTGAAGAACATGAAGCGGGCGACCATCGTGGGCGAGAAGACAGGCGGCGGCGCCAACCCCGGGGGCAACCGTCCGGTGGTGGAGGACCTGGAGCTGTTCGTGCCCGAAGGCCGGGCGTATAACCCGATTACCAAGGATAACTGGGAAGGCAAGGGGATCGAGCCCGACATCGCCGTGCCGGCGGAGCAGGCGCTGAATGCGGCCTATGCCGAGGCCCTGAAGAAGGTGGCCGAGAACGCCCGCACCCAGCAGGGCGGCGCCTGGGAGGCGCTGGCCCAGGAGGCGGAGGGGGCTTTGGCCAAACTGGGCCGGTAGGGCGCGGGACATACCCGGAATCTACTGCCGCCGGCCCAGATGCTGATCGATCATCATCAGCCCCTGGGCGCTGCCGCCGACCCGGGTGACCATGGTCAAGACATCGGACGCGCTCTTCTCCTCCTCGACCTGCTCGGTGATGAACTCCTGGAGGAACGGGATGCTGGCATAGTCCTTCTCCCGCTGGGCGATATCGTAGAGGGTGTGAATCAGTCCGGTGATGTTCTTTTCATGCTCCACCACCTGCACGAAGACCTCCCGCAGGGACTCGTAGGTGGCCGCCGGCTGCGGGAGCCCCTGCAGCGTTACCTTCCCGCCCCGGTCCAGGACGAAGTTGAAGAAGCGCATGGCATGCTCATGCTCTTCCTGGGCCTGCATCTTCAGCCAGTGCGCGATGCCCGGCCAGTTATCGCCTTCCGCATAGGCCGCCATGGCCAGGTAGGTATAGGCAGAGGAGAACTCGGCACGAATTTGCTGGTTCAGGGCCTCTTCGAGCGCTGGATGCATCGACGTATCCCCTCTCGCAATCTGTGGTTACGCCACTAGTTTGCTTTGGACGCCCCGGGTTGATGCCCGCGGGTGGCATCGTACCCAGGTACGATGAGCGCTCGTACCTGCATCCGCACAATGTTCACTCCGCTGACCGATTCGGCAAAATCGGCTGGCGGGTAAGATAGAACCAGAGACGGGGCGCTGACCCCAGAGGAGGAACCAACGATGAAAGTGATCCTTGCGATTCCGGTTGTGATTGCGAAGGCTGTGGCCGATGTGCTCTTCGGTACCGACGACATTACGGTGGGTATGCTGAACGAGCGGACGAAGGCCGAAATGCTGATGGTGATGGGCAGGACACACTGAGACGGCGCCCCCTTAGCGGGAGCGCCGTCTTCCTTCTTTATTCGCCCGGTTTCGGATAGCGGGCTCGGAGGGCCTGAAGCAGAGCCCGCACCGGCCCCGGCACGGCGCCTTCGCTGCGGGTGACGGCGAGTACTGTGCGCCCCTGGTCGGGCCAGTCCCGAATGGGAATGGCGGCCAGGCGCCCCCGCTGGACCTCATCGGCCACGGCAGACATGGGCAGGACCGCCACGCCCATGTTCAGGGCGGCCATGGTCTTGACCGCCTCCACGGTGGGGTGCTCGGCGAACTGGCACTGGATGCCCGCGGCGGCCAGAGTGTCGGCCACCATCTGGCGGAATCCGGCCTGCCGGGGTAGGCTGAGGAGCGTCTGGCCGGCCAGGTCGGCCATGCCCGTGTCCGACTCCTGCATGATTGGGTGACCGGGCGCAGCGACGACCGCAACGGGGTCGCGCAGCAGGGGCGTGGCCTTTACGCCCGACGTGGCCGGGGGCGTGGAGATGAGCACCAGGTCGGCCTGATAGCCGGCGAGGTAGTCGAGGCATTCCTGGTAGTGGCCGGTGTGCAGTTCGATCTGCACGGTGGGGTTGGCGGCCCGGAACTCCGCCAGCACGGGCGGCAGCAGGAACTGCATCACCATGTGGCCGGCAGCGACACGCAGGTGGCCGGCGCCGGCATCGGCGGCTTCGGCGGCGGCCCGGCGGCAGGCCTCAACGGCGGTGAGTGCCTGGCGGGCGTGGGGGAGCACGGCCCTGCCGGCTGGCGTCAGCTCGACGCCGTGGGTGGTGCGGGTCAGCAGGACAGCGCCCAACTCCTGTTCGAGCGCCTTGATCTGCCGGGTGACGGCTGGTTGGGTCAGGTGGAGCGCCTCGGCAGCCCGGGAGAGGCTGCCGGTTTCGGCGACGGCCTGAAGCGTTTCCAGTAGGTGAAGCACGACCACATCTCCTAACGATTCATGCATACCGCAATAACCATTCGGCATTACATCCATTCGTCCCTACCATGATACGCTCGTGTCAGGAGGGATTCATCGTGCTCAGGTTATGGCGGATTGTGCGGATGGGGCTGTGGCTGGGGGCGACGGTCTTCGGGGGTGTCGCGGCCGCCTATCCCCGCGTGCGGGAGCGGTGCGCCGAGTTGGGGAACTTGACGCCTGAAGATGTAGATGGGCTGTACTCGTTGGCCGTGGTGCTGCCGGGGCCGTCGTTTCTAAACCTTTGGGGGGCGGTCTGCGCCCGGGCGGGGGGCTGGGCGGGCGCCGTGGTCGGGCAGGTGGCGCTGCTGCTGCCGGCGATGGTGTTGGTGCTGGGGCTGCCGCTGCTGGCGCAGGTACCCTGGTTTGCTGCACATGGGCACGGGGCGTTGCTGGGTGCGACCTATGGCACGGCGGGCCTGCTGGTGGCCACGGGCATCGACGGGCTGCGGAAGCAGGGGGACAGGGTGGGGCTGGCTGTGACCGTGTTCGGGCTGGGGGCGCTCGTGGGGGGCGTTCACCCGGTGCTGGTGCTGGGGCTTGTCCTGGTGGGCGGCGCTCTGAGGTTTGCGCGGGGAGGTGTGGCCCATGACGCTGGCAAGGCTGTTTCTGCTGGTCGCCAGCCTTAATGCAATGGCCCTGGGCGGCGGCGGCATGATGCTGGCCGGCCTGGAGCGTGAACTGGTGGGCGGCGGCTGGATTACACCGGGCGATTTCGCTGCAGGTGTGGCGCTGGGCCAGTCCACTCCCGGCCCGCTGGCCGCCTTTACCACGGCCATCGGGCGGGCTGCCCTGGGGCTGCCGGGGGCGCTGGTGGCAACGGCTGGGCTGGTGGTGGTGAGCCTGGGGGCGGTCTGGGTGATGGGCTGGGTGCCGCTTGCCTGGTTCCGCCAGGCGCGGGTGCAGGGGGCGGTGGCCCTGGTCCCGCCCTACGTGACCGCACTGGTACTCTTCCTGGCCCTGCGCATGGTGCTGGCGGGTGAGGCTACCCGGCCCTGGCTGCCGATCCTGGTGGTGGCCGGGGTGGTCATCGGGCGGGTGAAGAAGGTCCCGACGCCGGCGCTGATGCTCGGGGCGTTGGGGCTGGGCATGGCCCTCCAGGAGGCGTGGTGAGGGGGCGCCGTCCCGGGGGAGTGGCACCGGCGCGCCACGCCCCCGGGCGGCGGCCCGGGGCACGTCTCAGTCGGCCAGGTCCCTGGTCTGCAGCGTGAAAGCCCACATCTCCCCGGGCGGCGCCATGCGTCCGGGCGGACCGAACCGGCTGGACCACTCCAGCCACTGCGCCGCGTACGGGTGAATCTGCGTCGGGCTCCAGACGATCTCCCAGTCCTCGCCGCCGAGCACGTAGACCCCCGGCATCTCCGTGGGTTGGCCCCAGTTATAGGGCTTCATCGCAGCGATCACTCCTTGTAGTAGGGTGCGCCGGAAGCCGGCCCGGGCACCAGCCAGGGCAGCCCGTGGTACATGGGGTTGGCGGGCACGGGACCCACCAGGTTGCCGACGGTCGCCTTTTCGACAGCCGCCACGGCCTCATCGGTCGGGACGCCTGATGCGGCCAGGTAGCCCGCCATGGCCACCTTGACCAACATCACGCCGTCAATCAGGTCGCCGCGCAAGCCGCCCATGTACCGTTCGGCCAGTTCCCGGGCCACCGCCATCGCTTGCTGATCCATCCAGCGCCAACCTCCTCTCCAGGTTCACTCCATCCTATGCAGGCGACATAAGATGGAACGAGGTGATGGCGTTGTTCATGCCCTGGCAGATGATGCGGATGATGGGTCAGCCGCCGATGCCGATGCAGATGATGGTGCCCATCGGCCAGATGCCGCTGATCGCGGTGCCCTCGGGCGGCTTCCCGGTGCCACAGGCCATTTCGCCCGACGAGATGCCGCCGGCCGTCAAGGCGTCGATTATGCGGAACCTGGAAGGCCCGCCGAAGCCCGCAGTCACACCCCACGTGATGAACGAAGCCCAGAGCACCATGATCGCCCCGGACCTGCCCTTCAAGGGCGACATTAAGGGGACCATCAGCGGGTAAAAGGCAGTTATATTGCCGCGGATTACGCGGATTACGCGGATTTCAAAGGCAAACGCGGATTTACCCCACAGGACGTTCCAAGTCGATATATGAAATAATGCCCGGTACGTACTGCCTGGTAATCCGCGTGTCCCCCAAATCCGTGGAATCCGCGAAATCCGTGGCTAACAAATGCCCCTCCCGCGCGCAGGAAGGCGGTGTTGACACGCCTCCGCAATGTCTATAAGATAATAGAGCACCTGCGCCCGTAGCTCAGTAGGATAGAGCAGCAGTTTCCTAAACTGCGGGTCGGCGGTTCGATCCCGTCCGGGCGCGCCAAAAGCGGCTGACCATTTGGTCAGCCGCTTCCCTGTTTTCTGCCCTATGTGACCTATATATGCGCTATGTGGCCTGTGGTAAAATGATTCATCGTGGCAGGACGCGCAGCTCGCGCAGGTTCCGCTCGTACACCCCGAACCCGGCGCCCTGGGGCGTCTGGACCCAGTCAATGACCATCCCGTCCAAATACTTCTCCGTGCCTGCATCCACCATGACGGGAACACCGTCAACGGTTCCGGTGGCGGACCTGCCCGCTTCGAAAGTCATGGTCCAGGATTCGCCCGACACCGTCTTCCGAATCTGAATGCGGAGCGCCAGGCTGCTGCCCTTCTCCGCCATCATGGAGAGCACTTTCTTGGACGCAGTGGGCGTAAAGGAGAACTGCACGGCTCTCACCTCGTTTTTCGGGAGATTCGCACGTGGCAGCACCGGTTCCTGCTATGCAACATGAACTGATTTATATGTAGGAGGGCCACTTACTTTGCAGCCAGCTATGACAGGGCCGGCATCCTATTCACGTAAGGAGATACGCGGCCAGATCATCCACCTCGCATGGCCCGTGATCGGCGAGCAAATTCTGACCACCCTGGCCACCATGGTCGACGCCGCACTGATTGGCCACCTGAGCCCCATCGCCATGGCGGCGATTGGGTTCACGAATACGCCCCACTGGCTGATGGTCGGCCTCTTCACCGGCCTGGGTGTGGGCGTGAACGCCCTGGTGGCCCGCTTCCAGGGCGCCGGTGACCATGAGCACATCCCTACGGCGACCCGGGCGGGGTTCTGGCTCGCTCTGGTGCTGGCGCTTCTGATGGGAGGCGTGCTGATCGCCACCGCCCCCTGGGTGGTCGGCATCGTCGGCGCTGAGGCCGAGGTGGTGCCGGTGGCGGCCCAATTGCTGCGGCTGCTGGTTCCCGGCATGGTCGCCGCCTATTGGATGATGGTGATGACCGCGGCGCTCAGGGCCACGGGCGACACCCGGACATCGCTGGTCATCAACGTGGGCATCAACGTATTGAATGCTGCACTGGCCTATTCGTTGATTTACGGCGCCTTCGGCCTGCCGGAACTGGGCATTTACGGTGCCGGTTATGCCACGAGCATCGCCCGGATTCTGGGCGCCCTGGTGCTGCTGGTCGTGCTGGTCCGCCGGGAGTCCGGCGCCCGGCTGGAGTGGCGCAAGCTGCTGCACATCGACCTGGACCTGTCGAAGCGCATCCTGCGGGTCGGCTACGTCGCCTCGACCGAGCGCATGTTCAGCACCCTAATCTACATCCTCTACGCCGTGATGGTCGCCGGCCTCGGCACCATGGTCGCTGCCGCCCAGAACATTACCGTGGCGGCGGAGAACATGTCCTGGATGCTCGCCTCGGGCTTCTCGATGGCAACCGCCGCCCTGGTGGGGCAGCGCCTGGGCGCCGAGCGCCCTGACGAGGCGGAAGCCGTCATCACCGAAGCGACCAAGATGTGCATGATGGCGCTCGGGGCGCTGGGACTCTTCTTTGTGATCTGGCCGGCGCCGTACCTGGCGATTTTCACGAGCGACCCGGCGGTGCTGGACCTGAGCGTGACGGCCCTGCGCATCGCCGGCTTCACGGAGATTTGCGTGGCCCTGGTGCTGACCATGACGGGCGCCCTGTCCGGGGCCGGCGATACCAAGCCGCTCTTCTTGGTGACGACGGGCGGCGGCATCATCCGTTTGACGCTGGCCCTGCTCTTTATCAAGGTCCTGGGCTGGGGGCTGGCGGGCGCCTGGGTAGCGGCGGGTGTTGACTGGATTGGCCGGTCGTTCCTGATTTACGCCCGGTTCCGGTCGGGGGCTTGGAAGTCGGTCAAGGTATAGGTCATCAATGCAGGACGCCAGACAGCCGTGGGCTGACTGGCGTCTTTTCTTATTTTGCCGGTGACCACTCCAGCCCCGTAACCAGGACGAACGGCGGGTTCTTGGGGTCTTCCTGAAAGGTAACGAGAAGTTGACCCTGTAGTTTGCCAGCGGTCATTGCCTGCAGGAGGAAGGAGCCGGGGGTGGGCTTCTTCGGGGCTTCCAGGTGCTGAAAGCCCTTGCTAAGTGCCACGAACTGCTCGTACAGCTCAGGCGAGGCGAACAGCACTTCCGGGTTTTCGATGTCATTCCCGAGGGTGTCCAGCGCGCTGACCAACTGGTCGTTCCTGACACGGCTCAGTTGGATGCCGCTGCGTTCGATGGCGAAGCCATCTCCCTGCCAGTTCATGACCGAACGGTAGTACTGGTTGTTGTTGCGCGACAGAACTTCAAAGCGTCCGTTCCCGAGATGCTCGTATGTGCCGCAGGCCATGACCGTCTTGGGGTCCCGGTTCGAGATGACCGCCTTTTTCGCTTGGTCGTAGGCGATGAAAATGTTGTCGGGATATCCGTACGGGCAGGCCGGCCAGTAGGCACGAACCAAAGGCGGGCGACCCGGGATCAGGAAGATCTCGGCTTTGGTGTCAGCCACCATCAGGGCCGGCAGGTTGATGGCAAACCGTTCTGCACCAGCTTTGTCGACGACACGGAGGGAGTGATCACCGGAGATGACCAGTTGTTCGGCCTGCCCGTCACCATCCAGATCGACGTCAACGAGGGGCTTTGCCTGCGGCGTTGCAACCTCGGCAGGCGTGGCCGTTGGGGCAGGCAGCGGGCCGGGTGCAAGCGGAGGAACCGCCGACGGGCGGTCAGGGAGGGCCGGGGCGGCGACCGGGGCAGGGGCCGGAAGCGTGGGCACCGACACGGGCTCCTGTTTCTGCGGCTCAGCGCTGCAGGCGGCAAGGAGGAGTCCTGGGGCGAGTAGCAGCCAGATGCGGTCAGACCTTCTCACGGTTCCTTCCCCCTTTTGGAGATCAGGGGTTTGACGTTGCTGGAAAGCGATAAGTTCCGTCGAGAAAAAACTGTCGAGCGAAAACCGAAAACACCGCCGCCTTTCGACAGGCGACGGTATGTTCGGGTGCTACACTCTGTTTGGAGGAGGCGGCCGCCCGTGAAAGGCGAAGCACTAACACTATTGTTCCTTGTGCTTGCCCTCGTCAGAGTTCCCCGCTACAGGTAGCGGGCGGTAGGTTCTGATCCAGGAACTGCCCCCAACGCCGAAAGCTTGGGACGGCTTAGCTGAATCCAGGGCGTCGTGGAAGCGACGCCCTCCTATCACCATCATACCCAATTGGGTATTTCAATATACCTGCGCTATTCCTGCCGCAGCACCTGCAGCGGCTTCGCCGACAGCACATCCACCGTGCTCAGGATTCCGACCGCCACGGTCAGCACCAGCGAAATCCCCACACCGGCGGTAATGGCCGCCCAGTCCGGCGTGTAATCCGTCTCCATCACGTACTTCATGACCGCCCAGGTCGTGCCCGCCGCCAGGAAGGCGCTCACGAAGCCCGCCACCAGCCCGAGCGTGGCATACTCGATGGCGAAAATCCGCCACACCTTCCCCCGGGTGGCGCCCAGGGTCTTGTACAGCACCGCTTCCCGGGTCCGCCGGTACTTGGTTGTCGCGATCGACGAGGCCAGAATCAGCAGTCCTGCCACCACCGAGAAGCCCGCCACAAACCGGATGACCAGGCTAATGCGGTCCAGCATCTCCGTAATGGTGGTCAGCATGGCCGCTATATCGACCATGGTAATGCCGGGGAACTGGGCCAGCACAGCCCGCTGCACGTCCCGGGCGGCGCCGGGCTTCACATTCGCCTGGGCGTAGTAGGTGGTGCTCGCATTCTGCTCCAGTACGCCCGGGGCAAAGAGGAAGTTGAAACCGCCGCCGCCCCGGTAATCGAGGGTCTTGCGAATGTTGAAGACCCGCCCCCGGACCGGCGTGCCGCCTTCAATATCCATTTCGATGATCGCGCCAACCTTCAGGTTTAGCTTGTCGGCCGCGTTCTGTTCGATGGAGATCAGCGGCTCCTTTGACCAATCGGCCTCCGTCCACCAGGTGCCGGCGGTTAACACATCGCCTTCTGGTATGGTGGCGCTGTAGCTGGTCTGGAACTGCGAGTTGAACCAGCGTTCGACATCTTCGTTCAGGGTGAACTGCTCCTTCGTCTTGCCGTCCACCGTGACCAGGCGGGCCCGGACGATAGGCGTGGGAGCCGGCGCCTCAGCCACACCCGGGTGGTTCTTGAGCAGTTCGTGGAAGGCACCGGCATCCTTCGACTGCAGGTTGATGAAGATCATGTTCGGCGCGTTCCTGGGGGCGGTCATGTTCACTTCCTGCATCAGCCCCTGCTGCAGCAGGTAGACCGACAGCACCATGGTGGTGCCAATGCCCAGGGCCAGCACAATGGCCCCCACCTGGCTGCCGGGGCGCCAGAGGCCGCCCAGCCCCTGCCGCACGGTAATCCAGGGGCGGGGAATGCGCAGGAGCCGCAGGAGCCGGACGACGACCCAGGCGGCACCCATCAGGACACCGACGGCCACCGCCAGCCCGATCATGAACCAGAGGCCCCAGGTAAAGGAGCCGGAAATCCAGGCGGACACAGCCACCAGCCCTACGCCGATGGCCGCCAGCAGGCCGGCGGTCCGGAGGCGGCGGCCCCAGGTGGGGCGGGGGCGGTTCTCGGCCATCTCACGGCGGAAGACGAGGGCCGGCTTCACATCGGCGATCGCTGTCAGCGGCAGCAGCGTGAAGAGGAGCGCCGTGACAAGGCCCACGGCCAGGCCCTGGACCGCTACCATCGGGTCAAGGTCCATTTCGATGGTCAGGTCGACCACCTGCCCGACCACCCCGGGCATCAGCAGTTGCACGCCGTAGCCGAACAGCACGCCCAGGGCGCTGCCCAGCAGGCTGAGC
>JARBUG010000085.1 GCA_029239785.1 Symbiobacteriaceae bacterium
AGTTCGGCGAAGCCGTCGCCAGTGGTGGGGCCGAAGAGTTCGCTGCCGTTGTTAATCTTGCCATCGCCGTTCTGGTCGAGCGCCAGGAAGCCGCTGCCCTGGCGTAGGAAAGGAATCTGCTCGACCTCACCGCCGACCTGGAGGTCGAAGCGGAACTTGCGCTCGGTCAGTTCAGCCGCGGCGCCACTGTAGTTGATGACCAGCGGGTCCACGGGGCGGGCGGCATCGCCGGCCCGGATGCGCAGGTGGCTCTCCTCCACGTACCGCCGGCTCATGTTCAACTCTACCGAGAAGGCAATCTCCTGACCGTCAGCGGTGCGGATGATGCCCTGGGCGCCGAAGCTGAGCGACTCGGTCTCCTCGTAACCCTCGTGGAGCTGGTAGTCGACGCCCCAGCCCTCCGGCCCGGGGCTTTGGCTTTCTCCTGCGGCTTCGTGGGTGCCTTTCAGGTTTGGTGCAAGGTGCACCTCCACGCCGAGCAGCGCCTGGAGGATCAAGATGCGTACCCGGTCGTCGGGGTCCAGATGGGCCAGGGGGTCATCCTTCACGGGGTTGGCAGTGGGAGCAGGGGTGGCCGCCTGGAGCAGCCGGCGAGCCTCATCGGAGAGATCGAGGCGGTCGCCGCCGGGGCGCCCGCCGGCGGCGGCCTCGGGCGCCCCGGGCGGCGCCTGACCGTTGCTCCACGCCCGCAAGCTCTCCAGGCGGGTGTATGATTGGCTCCACTCCTGTTTGCTGGACAGGCCCACCTTTGAATCGGTAATGCGCATGCGAAATTCACCTTCCTTGGCGAGACTGGGGTCATCCATGACCCATACCACAGTTATCGGAGTTTTGAGGCTAGATGTTCACACGCAAAAAGGACCGGCGCACCTCTCGGGGAGGGCGCCGGTCCTTGCGCGGTCAGGCCTGCGGCTGATCATCCAGATACTCCTGAAGCCGGGCCGAAAGCCCTTCCAAGGTGGCCCGGCGGGCGGAATAGCGGTCCACCACACACTCGCCTGTGAGATGGACCCGGACCAACCCTGCCGAGCGCAGGGCCGTGAGGTGGTAGTGGACCGTGTTCTTCGACAGCCCGCTAAACTTGAGCACATCGGTAAAGGTGCGGGCCGGGCCGCCGGCCAGGTAGTGCAGAATGCGCAATCGGCTCTCGTCGCCCAGCGCCCGGGTAAGGCGGAGCAACTGGGGCGCCGGCACGCCCGTGGCGCGGGGCGCCTCCACCGGGTACCCGCACACGAGCGTGGTGCCGCACTTCGCAAAGCGGTTGAGGGGGCGGTAGTGGTACTGCGGGACCAGCAAAATCTCCTCCACCAGGTCCGACTCCAACACAGCGCCAGTCGTGGCCTCTTCCACGGCTTCGGCGGGCGACTGGCCCTTCACCCGTTCGGTGCGCCATGCCGCCTCCGCTGCCAACTGCCGGAGTATGGCGGAGTCGAGCGTTTGAAAATACGCCTCGTTCCAGGCGGTGAGCAGGCGGAGGTAATAGGCCTGCCGGGCGCCCAGGTCGCGCAGCAAGTCGGCTGCCTTGTCCGGCACGTAGGGGGCAACCAGTTCGTACAACTGGCCGGGAGTAAGGGCAGCCAGCCAGCCCAGGAAGGCGGCAGCCGTGCGCTCCCCGGGACAGCGATGTACCAGCAGGGTCAGCAAAAAGGGGTCGAACTGGCTCTCCCAATCGGTGGCGGCGGTGAACCGCTTCCGCACTTCCGAGACCCAGTCGGCGCCCAGGTCCAGGCTTTTGGCCGGGGTGTAGAAAAACGCATCAAGGCTGAGAACCAGCTCGTGCGCTGCCGCAAAGTCAACCGAGACGCGATAGCCCTGCATCGTCATTCCCCTTCCAAACTCTCTACTGGATATGATAATCAACCGTCCCTGGAGAATCAAGGCTGATGGAACTGAAAAGATTTGTTTAATCCCCGTTGACTACGTCGTAGTGTTTTGATACATTGTGCATCAGTGAGCGTTGTTCTATAAACATCAAACCACGAATGAGGGAAGACAGATGTCGAGCAAAGAGGGATTGAGCCGCAGCTTCTGGCTCCTGACGGCCGGTCAGACGATCAACCAAATGGGGAGCAGTGTCGGGGGACTGGCGCAGGCATGGCTGGTGTACGACCTGACGGGGTCCAAGGTCGCAATGGGTACGATTCTGCTGCTGGCGATGGTGCCCGAAACACTCCTGCGCCTCTTTGGCAGCCCGCTGGTGGACCGGTTCAACCGCATTAAGATGATGCGTCTGATGGATCTGGTCCAGGCCGGGGTCTATGCTGTGACGCCGCTCCTCTATTCACTGGGGCAGTTGGAGGTCTGGCACCTGTACATACTGGCCGTGCTGGCCGGGCTGACGCATGCCCTGTACCAGCCAGCATTCATGTCGCTGGTGCCGTCGGTGGTGCCGCAGGGGGCGCTGGTGCGGGCCAACTCGATCAGCCAGGGGGCGGCCAACACCGTCACCTTGCTCGGCCCGGCCCTCGGGGGACTGGTGGTGGCCCTTGCCGGACCGGTGCCTGCGCTGGTCGTGGATGCAGCCAGCTACGGCCTGACCGCATTGATGCTGTTCGCCCTGCCGCTTGGGCTGGGTGCTGTGGAGCGGCGCCGGGTCTCGGGGGGCTATGTGCAGCAGTTGACGGAGGGGGTTCGCTTCGTCTGGCAGACCCCGGTTTTGCTGGTCACCCTGGGCCTGGCGGCGGCCTGGAACCTGAACGCAGCGGCGGGCGGGGCCATGCTGGTGCCGATCGTGCGGGACCAACTGGGGGCGGGGGCAACCGGTGTGGGCGCCCTCGTTTCGGCCGCCGGGGCCGGCATGCTGGCAGGCAGCTTACTGGCTGGCTGGAAAGGCGAGTTCCGGCGCCGCCGGTTCAGCATGACCTTGCCGCTCATGCTTGCAGGTCTGACAAACGTGGCGATGGCATGGGTTGGCAACGGGGGGCTGCCCGTGGCGATGGTGCTGTGGGCTTCCGGCGGCTTCATCATGAGCTTCTTTACCCCGCAGTCGATGGCGCTCTTTCAGTCGATGGTGCCGGATGACCTGCGGGGACGGGTCATGGCTGTGCGCCTGACCGTGGCCTGGGGCGTCATGCCCATGGGCTCCTTCATCGGGGCGCTGGTGGCGGAGCACGCGGGTGTGAGCATGATGCAGATGCTCTTCGGCCTGGTGCCGATTCTGGCGGGACTGGCAGCTATGGGGAGCGTCCCGCTCCGTTCCCTCGACCATGAGGCTGCCCGCCCGGCGGGCGCCCGCACTGCCAGCACAACCGCATAACCTGGGCAGAAAACAGCCGGCCCCCGATACTTCGGGAGGCCGGCTGTTTCACTTACCTTTGCGGTGGCACCAGCAACTGCATGAACTCCGCAGCCGTTGACGAAGGCCCGACCGCCTGATGAATCACGTACGTGGCAGCCGTCGGCAAGGGCAATCCAGGCGTCGGCACTTCCATCAGGCGGCCCTCCAACAGCTCACGCCTCACCGTGGAAATGGGCAGAAAGGAGACGCCCAGCCCTTCTTCGATGAAGACCTTGGTGATATCCACCAGGCTGACCTCCATCGTGCGGACGCGCACACCGTGACGATGAATGGAGAGCAGCAGGTCGTCCCAATAAATCGGGTGGTTGTGGGTCAGCAGCCGGTTGTTTGCCAGCACCTCGCGCCAGTCGGGCGGGGCGGCATCAAGGTCGAGCCCGTCGGCGGAAACGACCAGAACGACCGGGTCGTTGTACCAGACGTAGCTGTACAGGTCCCGGCTGTGGGCGGGTATGCGGGAGAGCGCCAGATGCGCCCTGCCGTCGGTCACCAGCGCCGGAATCTCCGGCGAGAGCGCGATATGCACGACCACTTCCACGTCGGGATGAGCGGCGGTGAAGCGGTTCATGACCCGGGGCAGTGTGGAACGGGCCACCAGGGGCGACACGGCCAGAACCAGGCGGTCACGGTACCCTTGCTGCCAGCCCGTCAGTTCCTGCACGCCCTCCTCGTACACGTGCAGCAGTTGATCCGCATACTGCAGGAATCGTTCGCCGGCGGGGGTCAGGCGCACCCGCTTGCCGCCGCGGTCGAACAGTTGGACCCGCAGTTCCGTCTCGAGCAGACGTATGTGTTGCGTTACCGTGGGCTGGGCCAGAAAAAGTTGCTCGGCCGCCTTCCGGAAGTTCAGGGTTCTCGCTGTCAGAACGAAGGTCTGCAGATGTTTCATGTCCATATGTAAATTATCTGTGAAGGGACACGAAAAGACAACTGCCACGTACGTTTCCTGAAAGGGTATCTGATCGCGGTTGTGATATTATTGCATTGGATGAGAATCTTCAATGTTAAACAAATTCCACATTCGCAACGCCATCGTACCCAAAGCACTCGTTCAAGGAGGGACCCGTATGCGCCGATTCCGCCCCTTCTTCGCACTCCTTACGGCACTTGTCCTGCTTCTGGTCATGGCTCCCGGCCCGGTCACAGCAGCAACCGACGAATGGAACCTCATGCCAGACGGACTGCAGGCAGCAAACATCGAGATCGATGGAACCACGGCCAATTTCACCGGCTATATCGTGAACGGCCGGACCGTCGTTCCGATGCGGGCCCTGTTCGAAGCGCTTGGCGCCAAGATCGAATGGAACCCCGATACCTGGACGGTCACTGCAACGAAGGGCACCAAGGTCATCGTCCTCACGGTGGGCAAGGTGCAGGGCAAGATCAACAGTCAGGATTACACCCTGGCTGTGCCGCCCGTCCTGATTAACAGCCGCACCTACGTGCCGGTCCGGTTCGTGATTGACGCACTGGAACTGGATATCACCTGGGATCCGGCGACCTGGACTGTGAAGATCAACACCGGAACGGGCTGCAACAAGATTGGCCCGACGGTCCACGAAGGCACCATTTCGCCCGGGGGCGAGACCTGGGGCCGGTGCGGTGCACCACACATTATCGCTGATACGTTCCTGGTCGAGGGTAAGGACAGCCCAATTCTTACGATTGAAGCAGGCACCATGATTCGCTTCGAATCCGATGCCCGCCTTGAGATCGGCCACAATGCCCCTGGCGGCCTTGTCGTGAACGGCGATGCGTCCAACAAGGTCTTCTTTACGGCTGATACCTCCGGCCCGCAGCCCGGCTTCTGGGGCGGCATCCGCTTCTTCAACCAGACCCTCATCAACGACAGCCGGATCAACAACGCCGTCATCGAGTATGCCGGTGAAGATGGCTACGGCGCCTTGATCGTCGAAGGCTGGCAGAAGATGGTGGAAGTCCAGCTGAACAACGTTGAGTTCAAGGATAACCTGTACGCCGGTCTGCAGCTGAGCTACCAGGGTCGCCTGCGCAACGGCAGCGGCGGCCTCAAGGTGACTGGGACCACCGTTGCCGGAGAAAACGGCGGCTTCCCCATCGTTACGGATATCGTCGGCAGCCACAACCTGCCGCGTGGCGAGTACAAGAACAATGCTGTGAACGCCGTTCACATTTGGGAGAACGGCCAGGGCCATGCCACGGTCGCACAGAACACCACCTGGCGGAACATCTCGATTCCTTACGCCATCACCCCGACTGTGTACGTCGAGGGCAGCTCTGCCCCGACCCTGACCGTTGAGCCGGGCGTCATTACCCTTTGGGAGAGCAACGCCAGCCTGGTCGTCGGGCAGGGCGCCTCCGGCCACCTCGTGGCTGACGCCAACATGCGGCCTGAAGGCGGCGGCGAATGGTTTACCCGCCCTGAGGGCGGCGGCGAGTGGCGGGTTGGCAAGACGGAGCTTGACCTGGGTGTGCAGGCGGCTGACGCCGGCAGCCTCGAGCCGGGTTGCGCCCTGTGCGGCAAGAACCGGGCCATCGTCTTCGGTGCCTGGAACGCTGCCCCCGACCGGGGCGCCTGGGGTGGCATCGCCCTCAAGTCCAAGGCCGGTGACAAGAGCCGCCTGAACGGCGTCGTCATCGCCTATGGCGGCAAGGATGATGATTACAGCGCCGGCATTTACGCCGAGACGTTGGAAGGCAACGCCATCAAGTTCACGCTGTCCAACAGCATGATCTACGGCGCCTTCCGCAGCGGCATGGAGTTCTACGGCAGCGCCCAGATCAAGCCCGAGTCGACCGGCAACTACTTTGTGAACAACGGCTGGCCCCTGCGGATGCCGCCGAACCTGCTTGGCTACCTGCCTGTCGGTCAGACGTTCACGAATAACGACAAGCAGGTCATCAGCACCTATAGCGGCGGCTCCAGCGACGAGGTGACCAGATCGGCCACCTGGCGCAACCACGGTATTCCCTACCTGTTCGAACTGTCGGTTTACATCGGCGGCACGGCTGCCCCGGTGGTCACCATCGAGCCCGGCACCGTACTGCTCTTTACCCGTGACAGCAATCTCCAGGTTGGCACCGGCAGCGGCACCGGGAGCCTGGTCGCCGTCGGTCAGGCTGGAAAGCCGATCAAGTTTGGCAGCGAACTGGAACGGCCGGGTTCGTGGGGCGGCATCTACTTCTCGGCTGACGCCGGCAAGGGCAACCGACTGGAGTATGTGGTCATCGAGGACGCCACCACCGGCATCGCCGTCCAGGATGACCTTGGCGGCTTCATCAAGAACACCACCATTCGCAACAGCACCGAAATGGGCATCTACCGTGGGTACTCCACCGATGGCACGAGCTTCCTCCTCGGCCTCGGGAACCAGTTCGAAGGCAACGCTGTGGACCAGAACCAGGAGTAGGGTAGCACGCAAATGCGAAGGGACCGGCGCTGTGCAAGCGCTGGTCCCTTTCTTGCTACTTCTGACGTTCCGCGTCGATGGCCTGGCGGAACTGCTGACTGATTTTGCGGCCCGAAATGGCGTCGTGAACGCCCAGATGCTCCGCCAGTCCTTGGAGGCTGGGGATATGTAGCTTTTGCATCAGTTGGTCGGCGATGTAGACGATGTCGCCCGCATAGCAGATGTAGTCGCCAGTAACGGCCTCAATCGCCTTCTGTCTGACGTGGTAGATGCGGATCAGTTCCTCGATGGGTGAGTGGTGATCATCCACGCGCAAATCGATTAGGATGCCATCCGGCTGGTTCGGGTTGTGTCCCGCGATGCGCAGTGCGGCCGACTGCATGCCCCGGGCGTCGCCGCCGGCTTCCTGCCCGGCGGCCAGGGCGGCGAGCAGCCGCTCGGCAAAGGGCGCCTGGGTCGTGGTGTAGGCCTCGGCCATGGCGGTGACAACGTCAGCGCTGGCCAGGATGTTGCCCTGGCAGGCCCAGCCGTCGCCAGCCAGCCCCCGGGCGTGCTCCAGGCAGTTCTCGCCGGTGTACGTGGCTGAGCGGCCCTGCACATCGACGATACCGACCTGGCGGATTTTGTAGCCCGGGTCGGACTGGGTCAGGCCGGCAATGGCGTCTGCAGGCGTGTGGCCGGCCCTGAGGAGTTCGAGGCCACGGGAGCCGTAGTGAGGGTTGACGTTGGCCTGCGTGGCGACGGCGCCCACGCCGGCCTGGAGCCAGGGAACGCGGCTTCCGACTGCAAAAGCCTTGGATTGAACTGCACATCCGAGTTGCCCGGTAGCTGCATCGAACGCCACGATTGAGAAGGTCATGCGGGTTCCCTCCTGTCCGGGTTGCGCGTAAATTCTTCCGCTGCGGGGGCGCTACTTCCTGCCTGTCCGGCAGAAGGTGATTAAGATTCGCATACCGAACTAACCGCCCCGGAGGAAGACTAAGTTCCATCCTGATGCGAGGAGCGAACCGCAACCATGCAATACCGGCGTCTGGGCACAAGCGGACTGAAACTGAGCGCAATCTCCCTGGGGAGCTGGCTGATTACCCGGGGCACCGAAGCGGAGCAGGCGCAGCAGGCCGTCCGGCGGGCTTACGAGTTGGGCGTCAACCACTTCGACTCCGCCGCCAACTACGGGCGGCGCCCCCATGACTCTGAGGAGGCGCTGGGCGCCATCCTGCGGGAATTCCCCCGGCACACGTATACCGTCACTTCGAAGATGTTCTGGCCGGTGGGACCATCCACCAATGAACGGGGCCTTTCCCGGAAGACGATCTTCGACCAGGTCCATCTCAGCCTGAAGGCCCTGCAGATGGAGTACATCGACCTGTTCTACTGCCACAGGTTTGACCCCGACACCGACCTGGAAGAGACCCTGCGCGCCCTGGACGACCTGATTACCCAGGGGAAGATTCTCTACTGGGGCATCTCCGACTGGACTGCGGCGCAGATTGAGCGGGCCATGGCGATTGTCGACCGCCGCAATCTGCACCGGCCCGTGGCCCACCAGCCCGAGTACAACCTGCTGGCGCCGGGCATTGAGGCGGAGGTGCTGCCTGCCACGGCCCGAGCTGGCATGGGCACCATCGCCTACTCGCCCCTGGCAATGGGCCTGCTGTCGGGCAAGTATAAGCCGAACGAGGCGCCGCCCGCGGGCTCCCGGCCCACCTTTGTCTCCTTCTTCAACAAGAACCAGCTGACGTGGGAGAAGGTGCAGCGCCTGCTGCCCGTGGCCGAAGGGCTTGGGCTTACGCTCCCGCAAATGGCCCTGGCCTGGGTGCTGCGCCGGCCTGAACTGACCAGCGCCTGCATTGGCGCCAGCCGGCCCGAGCAAGTGGAGCAGAACGTAAGGGCGGTGGATGTGGTGTTGCCGCCCGAAGTCCTGGCGGAGATCGAAGCGATCGTAAGGTAGAGGAGAATAATCTGTGGCAACGACTACTGCAAACAACGCAGCTACTTTTCGCACACGGCTTCCTGGTGTGGTGCTGACAGCGGGCCTCGCCACCGTGGCATACCTCGCAGGCACGCAGGTTCCCATTATTGGCGGGCCGGTATTCGGGATTCTGCTCGGCATGCTGGTCCAGGCGCTCGGGTTCGTGAAAGCTTCACACAAACCGGGCATCATGTTCAGTTCCAAGCAAATCCTGCAGCTTTCGATTATTCTCCTGGGCGCCGGCCTGAGCCTGACACAGATCATTACGACCGGCGCCAGTTCGCTGGCCGTCATGCTGAGCACCATGGCCACCTGCCTGCTGGCGGCCTGGGGCCTGGGCCGGGTGCTGAAGGTTTCCGGCAACCTCACCACGCTAATCGGCGTGGGCACCGCCATCTGCGGCGCATCGGCTATTGCGGCCGTCACGCCCGTGGTGGAGGCGGAGGAGCAGGATGTTGCCTACGCGATTTCGACCATTTTCCTGTTCAATATGCTGGCCGTGCTGATTTTCCCGCCCCTGGGCCACATGCTTGGTCTGAGCCAGGACTCCTTTGGCCTGTGGGCCGGCACCGCCATCAACGATACGTCTTCGGTGGTAGCGGCGGCTTACTCCTACGGGCAGGAGGCCGGCTCCTTCGCCACGGTGGTGAAGCTGACCCGCAGCACGCTGATCATCCCCATTGCCCTGTCGATCGCGGCGTTTCGGGCCGCTCAGACCCGGCGTGCCGGCGATGGCGCAGCGAAGGTCAAGGTGAGCCGCCTGATCCCCTGGTTTATCATCTGGTTTTTGGTGGCGGCGCTGGTCAACACGCTGGGCGTGATTCCGACGCCCGTGGTGAAGGGTGCGACCGTTACCGCCAAGTTCCTGATTGTGGTGGCGCTGACCGCCGTGGGCCTGTCGGCCAACTTCAGGCAGATGGCGAAGACGGGGTTCAAGCCGATTTTGATGGGTATGGCCCTGTGGGCTACGGTGGCCCTGACCAGCCTGCTGGTGCAGCGGCTGACGGGACAATTGTAGGCACCCTCAATGGGTGCCGTAACCCGTCAGGCGTGGGCCGAATCTCGACCGGCCCATGCCGAGAGGGTGTAGGCACCCTCAATGGGTGTGTAGGGAGTTTACGGTCCCATATTATGGTCAAGACTCCACCTGTGGAGGTGGAGTCTTTTCTATGCCCAAAGGCGCAATACGTTGCCATGTTCGGAACCGCATCGCGCTGGTGCGGGAGGCGAGGGGGCTGACTCAGCGGGAACTGGCTGCCTTGCTGGGGATCGCCCACACCACCTTAGGCCGATGGGAGTCCGACCAGCATTTCCCGCCGGATGCAATGGTGGGAAAGCTAGCGCAAGTTCTGCGCTGCCGGCCATGCGACCTGTTTCCCCACGATTTTGTGTAAATCTCGGTTCTAGTACACGGAGACGGGCCATACAGTTTTATCACGGTAAGTCGAACCGCACCAGACTCAAGTAGTGCTGCAGAACGGCCCGGGCCAGCCAGTCAAACGCATCTGGTTCGTCCGTCACTTGGGCGGCCAGGGTTTGCACGGGTACCCATCGATAGCCGTAAGCGCCGTCACCCCGCTCCAGCAATTCACCTGTCGCCCGGCAGCGGAAGTAGAAGCCGATCGAATCGACGGGCCCCTTCATGGTCTGGTAGGCGCAGAATGGTTGGAGGCATTCCACCGTGATGTCGCCGTCGGTCATCACCGTTCGTTTGGTGTCGTCGATGATCTCTGTGACGGTCAGGCCTGTTTCCTCACGCACCTCGCGGACAAGCGCGTCGATGATCGACTCGAACGCCTCAATCTGCCCACCCGGCAGTTCCAGCCGGGGGCGAGACTCATACGGCCGGTCCCGAATTTGAAGTAACACCTCTACACCCTTGGCGCCTTCACGTTCAAGTATCGCCCGGCTGTTCACGTACAACTTCCAAAACCTCCCTGACAAGCAGTAAGGGGAAAACCCGCACCTACGTTCGACTTATCCTCCCAGATAGCAAAAGCTGAGCTGGAGGTTTCCATATGCAAAAGTACACTGCGGTTGCCGTTGTTGCTGTTTCCATCGTCCTCGGTGCGATCGGGGCACTTGTTTACGACCGGGGCGACATTGCCCTGGCGCTGATCGGCCTGGGCAGCACGCTTGGCGTGGCTCTGGGCGTTAATCAAAAGTCGCAGGCAAAAGACAACTAGTCTCTCGGTTCGATGCGCACGAGCGTACATTCCCAGGCGCCACCGGGCGCCTGCACGGTGACCCGCTGCCCGGGCTGTGCGGTCTTCACAGCCACCACCAGGGGCGAGGCCCAGGAAACCATCCCGGCTGAGGGATCCGCCGTGTTGGGCGGCACAACCTGGTAGCTCTCCTCCCCGAACTCGTCCCGGATGACGAACATATCCCAGACGCGCAAGTTGCCCAGGTCGGGTGCCCCGGCCTGGGCTGCCATTTCGCTGCCCGCCAGCCACCAGACCACCAGGCAGGCGGCGTCCAGGGCATGCACATCGGCAGGCGGGTTGCCAAAGGCCCGCTTCACCACTTCCCGCCGGGCGGCGGGGCCGTTGACCAGCTTGCGGCTGAGCACCCGGTTAAAGAGCCGGCGCTGCAGTTGTTCGGGCGTCACGCCGACCCAGGGCACGTCCAGGATGCGGCGCAGGGGTTCGACCTGATCCATATCGAGCGCATCTTCCACCACGACCACGTCGACGTGGCCCACGTGTTCGAGAATCTTCATGGCGTCGCGCTCTGACCCACAGCCGACGGTGTCGTAGCCGTTGGCCAGGAACCACCCGGTGGTTTTGCCGGGGTCGAGGCCCAGTACTTTGACGGACATGGAAGCCATCACCTCTCGTGACCAAGGTATCATACAAAAGCTCCCTCCGCACGGCGAAGGGAGCTTATCCATGTTCGGGAGATATTTCAGGTAGAGCAAAGCTGGGTCACCGAATGGTGGCCGTCCACAATATTAGGCTAACACAACGGATGATTATAAGTCTAGTCATATTCGCAGTTTCTGTGTAAATTGATCGTTGCCATACTTGGCAGCGGAGGTACGCATGGGACGAGACTGGTATGAAGCCCTGGCCCGGAAGTTTGGTGGCTACCGGAAGATGTGGGATTCGGAGTTCGAGGGCGAGGACGGGGAAGCGGCATTCACGGCCTTCCTGCGGGAGACGCTGCGGCAGAAGGGTGCGGAGGATGCAGGGCTTATGCCCCGGCGCCCAGGTCCGACCGTCCTCGACGTTGGCTGCGGTGACGGACTTTACACGCTCCACGTATCGGCCCTGGCGGCCCAGGTGACCGGCCTTGACTTCTCACCGGAGATGATCACCCTGGCCCGCCGGAATCAGCAGTCGGCGGCGATTCCCAACGTCGACTTCGTCGGCGCCACCACATCGGGCACGGCCCTGCCCTTTCCCGACCAGTCCTTCGACCTGATTTTCAGCCGCCGGGGCCCTTCGTCACACTTGGCCGATGCACGGCGGGTGCTGAAGCCCGGCGGCCTGGTGGCAGGGATTCATACCGGCGCCCGCGACGAGATTATCGGGCGGGTGGAGGCGGCGGGGTTCCAGGTGGTGCGAAACCAGGAGTACCGGGGCACCGAAATCTTCCCGACCCGGGAGGACTACGCCCTGTTCCTCTCCCGGATTCCCGGGAACCCGGACTATACCCTGCCCGAGCACGCTGCGGAGCTTGACCGGCTGACGGCCCCGCCCCCGCCCTACCGGGCCGAGCGCTGGTGGTTCATCTGGGCAGGCACGCCGTCTCCACGCTGAAGCCACACCGCAGGGCGCCATACCGGCGCCCGCCGACATGCAGCGGCACGGCAATATCCGTCACTACGTTACCCGTGTCGCGGGCGTAAGTCTGGGCCAGGAAAGTTCGCTCCGCCGCCCGCTGCTCCAGATTGATGCCGTACCGGGCAAAGATCCGGCGGGCGGCCCGGCGGGGCACTTCCTCGCCCCGGGCCAAACCGACCCGGGCTGCCCGCAGCCCGACGGTATCTTCGAAGATCCGTTTGATCCGGTTCTCGCGGGTATCCTTTTCCGCCACACCGGTCCAGTGACGGCTGGCCGACGATGGGGAGGCCAGCAAGAAACCGTTGATATCGGTCACGCCCATCGAAACGAAGCCGCTGGAGCCCATGAACCGGTCCAGGACTTCGCGGATTCGCCCGTCGACCAGGTGGTCGGCCCGAGTCGCATACTTGGGCGGGTCAAAGCCCAAGGCCGGCACGCGGCTGACATCAAAAAGATAGGCGAGCCGTTGAATCAGGGCGCCCTTGATTTCAACATAGTCGGTATCGAACAGGTCATCGAGCTGGACCCGCCCGGCGCCCACGGTGCCCTCGAGCACCGCCTCCACTTCCCGGGCCGCCTCAAGCGCCAGGTCCAGCGACTGCTCAAACCGCCCGCCGTAGCGGAAGGTGGCCAGCGCCTGCTGCCCCCGCTCCACGAAGTGCGCCGCCTGGCGCCGGGTCATCCCCTCTGCCAGCACCGCCATCTGCTGGACACCTTCATCAACCGTGGCGCCGCCGGCGGCCATCTCCTCAGAGAGCGCGGCCTGGGCAATGGCCACCTCGGCCGCCTGCTCGATGCCCCGCGCAACCTCGTCGACCAGGGCAAACATGCGGCCCAGGCGCTCGCCGGCGGCGCCCGAAGCCTTGCCGGCCCCCGCCGTCGCTGCAGCCAGCCCGTGCACCGCCTCGCCGGTCGCCCGGATCGACTGGTCCGCCCGCCCCAGAATCTGCCCGATATCCCGGGCGGAACGGGCCGACTCATCGGCCAGTTTCCGCATCTCCTGCGCGACCACGGCAAAGCCCCGCCCCTGGGCGCCGGCCCGGGCCGCCTCGATGGCGGCGTTCAGCGCCAGCATCTGCGTCTGGCCTGCCACTCGCCCCACCGCCCCGGCGACCTTGCCAATGGCCGACAGATCGGCCAACAGGGCGGCCACCCGTTCTTCCATGGCAGTGGCCGCCTGTGCCACGGCCTCCAACTGACGCACCGCCGCCGCAAGCTCTTGCTGCCCTTCGGCGGCCAAGAACTTGAGCTGGGCTGACCCGGCGGCGCCGCGCTCCGCCACCGCAGCCGACTCGGCCGCCCGCTCAGCCACGTTCCGGGTCGCTCCGATCAACTCCTGTATGGCGTCCCGCTGCGTGGCCGTCAGGTCGCGCAGCGACGCCAGGTCGAGGCGCGCCCGGGCCTCCATCGCCCCCGACTGGTGAACCGTCTCCTCGACGGTCAGCATCACCTGCTGCAGTTGGTCCAGGAACAAGTTGAGCCCTGGAGCGTCTGGAGAAGAAGCCGGGTCGATCCGGCGGGTGAGATCGATGGGCGATGTAGTCAGGAGTTCAGCGATCAAGCGGAGTCCCCCCTGATGGCGGCGTCTCCCCATATTCTGGCCTTGCGCAGTAACAAACCGGTTACATAGGCCTCATCCGAAAGTGTGAGGAGGAGGATACCCATGGAGATTCATTTGGTCCGCCACGGCCACGATGGCGACGGGTTCCGCGGCGGGTGGTCGCCCGCCGGGCTCAGCCCGCAGGGGCGGGCGCAGGCGAACGCCCTCGCGGCCCGGCTGCGCAGCGAGGGCTGGCAGATCGATACGCTGCTGACCAGCGACCTGCCCCGGGCCGTGCAAACCGCCGCCGCCGTTGCAGATGCGCTCGGGCTGCCCTTACCCACGCCAGCGCCCCAGTGGCGGGAGACGAACAACGGGCTCCTGGCCGGCATGGCCAATGTGGATGTGGAAGCCCGCTGGCCCGGCCTCTACTGGCGCACCCTGGCCATGGACGAGCCCTACCCGGGCGGCGGCGAGTCGCCCAACGCCTTCTTCCTACGCATCAAGGCGGCGTGGGAGCAGCTTTGCGCTGATGTAGATGCCGGACGCATCGGCCCGCAGGTGGCGGTCGTCACCCACGCCGGCGCCATCGACGTGGTGGGCGCCCTGGTGACAGGCGGCGCCTACTCCAACCGCGGCAGGGGCTTCCCCGCCGGCTATACCACCATCTACAGCTTTGAGCGGCAGGGTGACCGCTGGGCGATGGTCCGCCAGAATGACCACACCCATCTGGACGATGCCCTGCGTGATCAGGTCGAACTGGTCGACTACGACCCCCGCTGGCCCGTCGCCTGTGAAGATGAACGGCGACGCATCGCCGCAGCCCTGGGCGTCGCGATTGAGACCGTCGAGCATGTGGGCAGCACGGCGATTCCGAGCATGCCGGCCAAGCCGGTCCTGGACATCATGGTGGGGGTGGAGCACCGCGAACTCACAGCCGAGCAGCTCACGGCGATGGCGAAGCTCGGCTACGAAGCCCGGGGCGAGCGGAGCGGGGTGGAGGGGCGCCTCTTCTTCCGCAAAGGAAATCCCCGCACCCACCACGTTCACATGGTGCCGCACGGGGGAGAGCTCTGGCAGAACTACCTGCGCTTCCGGGACTTCCTGCGCACCCACCCGGCCGATGCGGCCCGGTACGCCGCCCTGAAGCGTGACCTGGCTTCCGCCTTCGCACACGAGCGACCCCGCTACACAGAGAGCAAGGCCCCGTTCATCGCCGAGATCCTGGAGCGGGCACGGGCCGCCGGCGCCGCACTGCAGCCTGACATCGACGTCCGGCTTGGTAGCACACAGTTCGCCGTGCGGGTGGGTGCCATCTTCCTGCACGAAGGGCACGTGCTGCTCCACCAGTCTGATGCCGACGTCCTCTGGTGCCTGCCCGGGGGCAGGGCCCGGGCCATGGAGTCCAGCGCGGAGGCAGTCCGCCGGGAGATGGCCGAGGAGCTGTCGGCGGATGTAGAAGTCGGCCCCATGCAGTGGGTGCTGGAAAACTTCTTCGCCTACGGCGGACGCACGTGGCACGAGCTGGGGCTGTACCACCTGTGCTCTTTCACCGACCGTGCGTGGTACGATCTCACCCGCACGTATGTCGGCAGCGAGAACGGCACCCTGAAGCTGACCTTCCGCTGGCACCCCATCGCCCGGGTCGACGAGGTCCGGGGACTGGTGCCGAAAGCGCTCTACCAGGCGCTGAAGGCGCTGCCGCAAGGCCTCACCCACATCACCAACAACGATCTGGCATGACGCGAAAAAGCCCTGACTCTCAGCAGTCAGGGCTTTTGCTCACTGGTTCATATCCTTCAGTTCGCCAGTTACCATATAGATCGTCCACTCGCCCAGGTTGGTGGCATGATCGCCCACCCGCTCCAGGTACATCGCCACCATGAGCAAGTACGTCGCCTGCCGGACCGTCTCCGGCCGGTTCTGCATGATGCCCATCAGTTCATCGAAGACCATACTGTAAATCCGGTCAATCTCGTCATCCATTGCGATCATCTTTTTCGACCGCTCGACATCGCGTGCGACGTACGCTTCCAGCGCCTCTTTAGTCATGGTCACGACACGCCGGGCCATCTGCGGGATATCGACAAGCTCTTTGATCAACTTCTGGCCCGATAGCCGCACCGTCACTTTTGCGATGTCGGTGGCGTGGTCGGCCATCCGCTCCAGGTCGGTCACGATCTTGAGTGCGGTGCCAATCGTCCGCAGGTCGCTGGCCAGGGGCTGCTGCAGCGCCATCAGCTGGAGGCAGCGCGTTTCGATGTCGATCAGCATCTGGTCGGCCGTATCGTCGCTGGCGATCACTTGCCGGGCGAGGTCAACGTTGACCGTCGCCAGCGACTCGACCGCCTTTTCGATCGCCTCGGAGACGAGGGCGCCCATTTTCAGCAGGTCGTGCTGGAGGTTATCCAGCTGTTCATGAAACGCGGATCGGGTTGCCATGGGATTCCTCCTCTCGCTAGCCGAAGCGGCCGGTGATGTAATCCTCGGTCCGCTGGTCCTTCGGGTTGGTGAACATGGCGCCGGTGGATCCATACTCCACCAGTTCGCCGCTCAGGAAGAAGGCAGTAAAATCGGAGATGCGGGCGGCCTGCTGCATGTTATGGGTCACGATGACGATGGTATAGGTTTCACGCAGGTCCCGAATCAGATCTTCGATCTTCGATGTGGAGATGGGGTCCAGCGCCGAGGCCGGCTCGTCCATGAGGAGCACTTCGGGCTTGACTGCCAGTGACCGGGCTATGCAGAGCCGCTGCTGCTGGCCGCCCGAGAGGCCCAGGGCGCTTTTGCTCAGCCGGTCCTTCACTTCGTCCCACAGGGCGGCGCCCTTCAGGGAGGATTCGACTAACTCATCGAGCACACGCTTGTTTGACTCCCCATGAATGCGGGGGCCATAAGCGACGTTGTCGTAAATCGACATGGGGAAGGGGTTTGGCCGCTGGAAGACCATGCCGATGCGTTTGCGGAGCAGGACGACATCGACGTCCGGGGCATAGATGTCCTTGCCGTCGAGGAGGATCTTGCCTTGCACCCGGGCGCCCTGGACCAGGTCGTTCATGCGGTTGAGGGTTCTGAGGAACGAGGACTTGCCGCAGCCCGACGGTCCGATCAGGGCCGTGACCCGGTGCTCGGCAATATCCAGGCTGATCGAGCGCAGGGCCCGGAAGGCGCCATAGTACAGGTCCAGGTTCTGCGCAGAGATGCGTGCCTGCTCGGCCACTTACGTCGGCCTCCTTCTTCCTTACGTTTTGTTGATGGGGTCGACGCCGCCGGGGCGGGTCGGGTGAGCGCCGGCAGGGGAACCGGGTGGGCACCTCAGTCGGGTAGCACAGTGCCCGCACACATGCCGCACAAGCCCTACCTGCCCATGCGCTTCTTCTGCCACAAGTACAGCGGTAACGCGAGGGCCAAGTTAAACACCAGTACCACAATCAGCAGCAGCGCCGATGTCCCCGCCGCGATCGCATCTGCATCCGGCACCAGGCCTTCTGACTTTACATACCAGATCCTAACCGCCAGCGTCTCGCCGGCGTTGAACAGGTTCAAATCGCCCATATGCCGCGACGCCGTCACGCCGGCCGTATAGATCAAAATCGCTGTTTCGCCGATCGCACGGCCCGCCACCAGGGTCACGCCGGTCAGAATGCCCGGCAGGGCGCTCGGCAGCACGGCCTTCGACACCGTCTGCCACCGGGTCGCACCCAGTGCCAGACTTCCTTCCCGGTAGATCGCCGGCACCGACCGCATAGTCTCCTCGGTCACCCGCACCAACGTGGGTAGGTTCAGCAGCGACAGCGTCAACGCACCGCCGATGATCGTAAAGCCCCAGCCCATCGTGTTCACGAACAGAATCATGCCGAACAGGCCCAGCACAATCGACGGCACCGAGGCCAGCGCCTCCACGGAAAGCCGCACCAGGTCAGTAAACCGCCCCGGCTTGGCGTACTCCGCCATGTACACACCGGCGCCCACCCCGATTGGCAGCGAGAAGAGCAGCGAGAGTCCCGTCAGGTAAAACGTGTTGAACAGCTGCGAACCCACGCCGCCCCCGGCCTTCATGGCTTGCGACCGTGTCGTCAGGAAGTCCCACGTAATATAGGGCAGGCCCTGGCCCAGAATCCGAATCAAGAAGGCGGCCAGAATCACCAGCGTGCCCAGGCCCGCAGCCCAGAGCAGCAGGGTAGCCAAGCGGTCAAATACCCGCGCCCGGCTCATTTCGCCACCCCCCGGTTACTGACCCAGCGCACCAGCAGAATCATCAGCATCGAATTGACTACCAGGCCAAAGGCCATCATGAAGAGCGCCCGATTCCAGGGCGAGCCGGGCGGCGTCTGCCCCATCTCCATAATGATCTGGCTCGTCAGCGTCGACGTGCCCGAAGTCAGGCCCGGCACCAGGCGGGGCGCATTACCGATTACCATCTGCACAGCCGTTGTTTCGCCGAAGGCCCGGGCAAAGGCCAGAATCACCCCGGCCAGAATCCGGGGCCGGGCAGCCGGCAGCAGCACACCCCAGATTGTCTGCCAACGGGTCGCACCAAGGCCCAGCGCACCCTCTTCCAGGGGGCCGGGTACATCCCGGATCGCATCCTCGGCGACCGTGGTAATCGTGGGGAGAATCATCACAGCCAGAATCATGCCGGCAACCAGCACGCCCACGCCCTGTCCCCCAAAGGTCTCACGCGACCAGGGCACCAGCACCGTCATGCCGATATAGCCATACACAACCGAGGGAATCCCGACGAACAGGTTGCTCGCCTGCCGCATGACCGAACGCATCCACCCGGGCGAGACCTTCGCCATAAAGATGGCGCACGCCAATCCCAGCGGGCCGCCCAGCAGGAGGGCAATCAGCGTTGCAGTGATCGAGCCAACAAAGAACGGCAGGGCGCCGAAATGCCCCTGAGGCGGATCCCACTCAGGGCTGAAGAAGAACGCAAAGGGGTTGACATCCGCAAAGGTCAGCAGCCCTTCTTTACCCACGAAGATCAGAATTGCCACGATCGTGAGGGTGACGGCTGCCGCACTGGCCCACAGCAGGTACCGGGCCGCCTTGTCAGAAACGTAGGCTCGGTTCAGCATGCGTCGCCTCCTTCCAGTAATGAGCGGCGTCTAGGGTTTCGGGAGGGTGAAGTAGAACGTTGTGCCCCGGCCCAGGTCGCTGTCGACTCCGACGCTGCCGCCGTGGGCTTCGACAATATGTTTCACGATGGACAAACCCAGGCCAGTACCGCCCGTGGAGCGGCTGCGAGCCTTGTCTACCCGGTAGAAGCGCTCAAAGATGCGGGGCAGGTCTGCCTTGGGAATGCCCGTGCCCGTGTCGGTGACCTTTACCCGCAGGAGCTTGCCGGCCTCTTCCGCTGACACCGTCACCGAGCCGCCGGCAGGCGTGTACTTCAAGGCGTTATCCACCAGATTCAGGAGCACCTGTGCCAGGCGGACCGAGTCGCCCTCGATTTCCGGCAAATCGGCAGGCACCCTAATCCGCAGGTCGACGCCAAGCCCTTCCGCCTTGGTCGTCAGGCGGCCAACCGCATCGGCGGCCACATCGTGCAGATGAACAGGCTCCCGCTTGACCTTCCACCGGCCGCCTTCGATGCGTGACAGATCCAGAATATCTTCGATCAGACGGCTGAGATGTTCGCTCTCCCGGTGGATGATGGAGACGAAGTGCCGTGCGGTCTCCGGGTCATCCAGGGCGCCCTCCAGCAGCGTCTCGGCGAAGCCGTGAATCGACGTGAGGGGCGTGCGCAGTTCGTGCGTCACGTTGGAGACGAACTCGGTGCGCATCTGCTCCAACTTGCGGGCCCGGGTGATGTCGGAGAGCACCACCAACACGCCCCGGTCCTCGCCAAAGGAGGCGAGCCGTAGTTCCAGCACCTGCTCCTCGGGGCGGGCCCGTTTGATCTCCAGCATGGCCGGCTCGCCCGTGCGGAGCACCCGCTCCATGGCCTGGTCCAGGTCGAAGTGGTGCGTAATCTCCAAATGGTCCCGGCCCTTCGCTTCGCCGGCTGTCAGCTTGAAAAAAGTCTCGGCCGCCGGGTTCATCATCACAATGCGTTTCTTCGCATCAACCAGCAGCACGCCGTCGGCCATGGTCCGCAGGATGGTTTCCAGCCGGGCCTTCTCCTGTGAGAGTTCCACCAACCGGCCTTTCAGATGTGCCGCCGTGGCATTAATCCCCTGCTCCAGGTGAAAGAGTTCGTTGTTCTCGGCGGCCCAGGCCGCCAACGTCTTCGAAAAATCGCCCTCGGCCACACGCTGCACCACATCGGTGGTCTGGGTCAGCGCCCTGGCGATGTTCACGGTCTGCCGGTAGCCCCAAATGGGCGGAAGCACCACCACAACCACCAGGAAGGTCCAGGTCAGCAGGTCCGACAACATAGGGCCGTCCAGCACGGCCTGCTCGAAGCGGCCCGTCAGCACATACGGGAACCCGACCAGCAGCACGGCCACCAGCGGCACCAGAAAGTAGAGGACCGCCTGTCGTTGGAGCTGCTTCATTTCCGCTTCGTCCCTGAAAACTTGTAACCGGCGCCCCGCACCGTCTCAATCAGCTTGGGTTCCGACGGGTTTTCCTCAATTTTGGCACGCAGGTGGCGAATGTGCACATCGATCGTGCGCACATCACCGAAGAAATCCTGGCCCATCACCCGGTCGACCAGTTCATCGCGGCTGAAGACCCGGTTCGGATTCTGTGCCAGCACCTTCAAAATCTGAAACTCTGTCGGCGTCAGGTCGACACGTTCTCCGCCCCGGTGCACTTCGTAGGTGATGAAGTTAATGCTCAGGCTGCCAAAGACCCGGGCGTCGCTGTCGCTCTCTGC
>JARBUG010000086.1 GCA_029239785.1 Symbiobacteriaceae bacterium
TGCTCTTGAACTTCAGCCAGAAGCGCCTTGATCACAAACGCCTTGCTCGAACAATCAGCTAAGTATCAGCGTTTATCTGCGTCATCAGCGGCAAAAAAGCTGTCCGGAATCCCGCGCCCCTTGTGGCAGCGACAAAAATCGGGCCGAAGTCGAACGCGGACGCGCCGAGGACATTACCCTCGGCGTGCATTTTTATGCGGTTGGAGCATGGGCCGAGGCGTTCCATAGACCTGATACCCGCCGGTGGTATGGTCAGCTTAACCGCGAGAAGTGGGTCGGATTTCGGCTGCCCGTGACAATCGACCGGATACAAGCTCACTATCGACCGATACGTGCTCACTAGAAGGCCACCGCGATCGAATCAGAAATCGACTGACTCCGTGAAGGTACCCCACACATCCCGGAGCACCTCACAGATCTCCCCTACCGTTGCATACGCATCGACCGCGGCGATCAGCGGTCCCATCGTGTTCATCCCCTGATGGGCGGCCACCCGCAGCCCATCAAGGGCCGCCGCCAGCCTGGTGCGGTCCCGCCCCGCTTTCAGCTCCCGCACCCGATCGATGATGCGCCCTTCTGAGCCCCGGTCGACCCGGAAGACCGGCACCTGCGGCCCGCCCTCCGTCCGATACTCGTTGACCCCCACCACCACCCGCTCCTTCCGCTCGATTTCCAATTGATACTGGTACGCCTGATCGCCCAGGGCCCGCCCGAACCAGCCCGATTCGATGCACCGGACGGCGCCGCCCCGTTGCTCGATGTCGCGGAGCGCATCGAAAACCCGCCGCTCGATCTCGCCGGTCAGCTGCTCCAGCGCCCAGGAGCCACCCAACATGTCTACCACGTCGGTCACGCCCGTCTCGTGGGCGATGATCTGCTGGGTGCGCAGGGCGAGGGTCGCCGCCGCTTCGGTGGGCACGGCCAGCGCCTCATCGTAGGCGGTGGTGTGAAGCGTGCTGACGCCGCCCAGAGCCGCCGCCAGGGCCATCACCGTCACCCGCACGATGTTGTTGAGCGGCTGCTGCGCCGTCAGCCGGCCGCCGAGGGTGAAGCCGAAGATCTTGAGCGCCATGGCGTCGGGGTCGGTGGCGCCGTAGCGGTCGCGGAGGAGCTTCGCCCAGACCCGGCGGGCGGCCCGGAACTTGGCCACCTCCTCCAGCAGGTGGATGTCGCTGGCGAGAAACGCCCAGATGCGGGGGGCGAACCGGTCGACGTCGATGCCACGCCGCACCGCTTCATCAAAGTAGGCGATGGCGTTGCTGAAGCTGAAGGCCAGCTCCTGAACCGCCGTAGCGCCCGCGTCGCGGATGTGGTACCCGCTGACCGCCAGGGGCGTCCAGGTGTCGAGGCCGTTCGCCGCACAGTACTCCACCAGATCGACGCTATGGCGCAGCGACGGCGCGGGCGGGTAGATCTGCGTGCCCCGGGCGATGTACTCCTTCAGCACATCATTTTGGATGAAGAGCTTGATCGACCGGGGATCGACGCCCTGCCGGCGGGCCATGCAGATGACCATGGCGGCAAAGATGGGGCCGATGGCGTTGGCGGTGGTGCGGATCTGGCGGACTTGATCGAAGGGGATGCCGGCGAAGAGCCGCTCCATGTCGGCGAGGGAGGAGAGTGAGACGCCTACCCGCCCGACTTCGCCCTCGGCGAGGGGGTGGTCGGGGTCGTAGCCGACTTGCGTGGGCAGGTCGAGGGCGACGGAGAAGCCGGTCTGGCCCTGTGCCAGCAGGTGGCGGAAGCGCTGGTTGGTCTCTTCGGCGGAGCCAAAGCCGGAGTAGAGGCCGAAGATCCAGGGGCTCTGGCGGTACATGGCCGGGTAGGGGCCTCGGGTAAAGGGAAACTCGCCCGGGAAGCCGGTTTGGGCCAGGGGGTCGTCGTCAGTGGGCACGTAGAGTCGGTCGAGCGGGATGCCGCTGGGGGTCTCGAAGTGCGCCTTGCGCTCGGGCTGCCGGGCGAGGGCGGGGCCGAGGAGGTCACGCTCCCAGGCGGCGAGGCGGTCGCGATGGGTCATGGGCTTCGTCCCCCTTAGACCTGGCGAGAACGGCCTTCCCAGTAGGGCTGGCGCAGTTCCCGCTTCAGGATTTTGCCGTTGGCGCTGCGGGGCAGGGCAGGCACAAAGTCAACCGAGCGGGGCTTCTTGTACCCGGCGAGCCGCTCCCGGCAGTGGCTGATCAGCGCTTCGGCCGTGGCGGTCATGCCGGGCCGCAGGGCGACCACCGCCTTGACCGCCTCGCCCCACTGCTCATCCGGCACCCCAATGACGGCGGCTTCCGCCACGGCCGGGTGCTGGTAGAGCACCTCCTCCACCTCCCGCGGGTAGATGTTATATCCGCCGGAGATGATCAGGTCTTTCTTGCGATCGACGATGTAGACGTAGCCATCTTCATCGACGGTGGCGAGGTCGCCGGTGTGAAACCAGCCGTCGTCGCCAAGGACCTCGGCGGTCTCCGCGGGCCGCCCGTGGTAGCCCGTCATGAGGTGCTCGCCGTAGAGGCAGATCTCGCCGACCTCGCCGCTGCCGGGCGCCACCGTTGCGCCGTCCTCCCGCAGCACCCGCACATCGACGCCGATGGCGGGGCGCCCGGCGCTGGCGAACCGGCGGGCGTTCTCCGGGTGGTGATCAAGCTTGGAGAGGACCAGGGCAGGCTGGGGCGCTTCGGAGAGGCCGTAGACCTGCACGAAGATCGGACCGAAGGCGGAGATCGCCTGCCTGAGCCGCTCCGCCGGCATGGGCGCCCCGGCATAGACCACCGTGCGCAGGCTGGAGAGGTCGTACTGGGGTCGGTCGGGGAAGTCGAGCAGCATGGCGACCTGCGCCGGGACCAGCCAGGTGGTAGTCACCCGGTGCTCCTGGATGGCTGCGCAGAAGGCTTCCATGCTGAAGCGCGGCAGAAAGAGGTTGGCGGCGCCCTTGATGTAGTTGGGCAGCATTTTCGTGCCGCTGCCGTGGGCCAGGGAGGCGGCGTGGAGCATCACGTCCGTCTCATGAACGAAGTCCTCGTTGGCGTAGACGTAGAAGAGGGTGACCCAGCGGGAGCGGACGGTGGTGACGGCGCCCTTGGGGCGCCCGGTGGTGCCAGAGGTGTAGAGGATCATGTAGGGATCATCCATGGTGGTGGGCAGGGTGAACGGCTCGGGGGTGCCCAGCGGGAGCAGTTCATCAACAGAGACGGCGTGGCGGACGGACGGCGGGACGGCCATGGCCGCGTCGCAGATGAGCGCTTCGGCGCCTGAATCGGCGAGGATGTGCTCGACCTCCGGCGGGGCGAGGCGTGGGTTGATGGGCACCCGCACCAGGCCGGCCTTGATCAGGGCCAGGTCGGCGATGGCAAACTCGGGACAGTTGGGAAGCAGGATCGCGACCCGGGTGCCGGGCTTCAGACCCAGCGGCCCGGTCAGGGCCGAAGCGACCCGGTTGGATGCCTCCTCCGCCTCGGCGAAGGTGACCCGGCAGTCGCCGTGGATGAATGCGGTCTTGCGGGCAAACTGCTGCCCGGCCCGGGCGATCAGTTGAGCCAGTCGGTTCATCGTCGTCCCCTCCCTGCGATCAGCCCATGAATCTGCCGCCGTTGGTGTCGATGACGGCCCCGGTGATGTAGACTGCGCCGGGCCCGGCCAGGAAGCGGACCACCTCCGCCTGTTCTTCGGGCGTCGAGAGGCGGCCCAGGGGGATCGTCTCCAGGGTCTGCTGCTGCTCGGCAGGGCTGAGTTCCTGCCAGAGCCGGACCATGCGCTCGCCGCTCAGGACGGTGCCCGGGGCGATGGCGTTAACGTTGATGCCCCAGGGGCCGGCCTCTTTGGCGAGGCGCCGCGTCAGACCGATGATGCCCGCCTTGGCCGCCGCGTAGGGCACGCCGGTGACGATGCTGGCCGTCCGGCCGCCGATCGAGGAGAGGTTGATGATTCGCCCCCCGCCCCGGTCGCGCATGAGCGGGATGACCGCCTGGCAGCAGTTGAACGTGCCCTTGAGGTTGACGTCCAGGACCAGGTCCCAGTCCGCTTCCGTGATCTCCAGGAGCGCCTTGGGCGTATGGAGGCTGCCGCCGGCGTTGTTGATGAGGATGTCGATGGAGCCGAGGGCGGTGACCGCTTCGGTTACCGCCTGCTGCACCGCCGCGGGCGAGCGGACGTCGGCGGTGAGGCCTACGCATCGGCGGTGCTTGTGGGTCTGGGCCAGCGCAGCCGTGGCTTCGTCCAGGGCTGACTGGTCGACATCGAACAGGCAGATATCGGCCCCCGCCTCGACCAGGGTCCGGGCGAAGGCCCTGCCCAGCCCGCCGGCGCCGCCAGTGATGAGCGCAACCTTACCCGTCAGTTCCATGGGGTCCTCCTTCATGGGTGATGAGGAGATGGTCCAGCACCCGGACCCCCTGGCCCCGGGGCAGCACCGCCACCGGGTTGAGGTCGAGTTCCCACCTTCCCGGGGTTGTCGTGGCGAACTCGGTGATGGTCATGATCAGGTCGATCAGTGCCTCCTCGTCGGCGTGCGGGCGGCCCCGGGCGCCGCGCAGGAGGCGGGTTACTTTGAGGTCATCCAGCATGGCGGCGGCCCCGTTGCGGTCGATGGGCAGAAGGCGCAGGGCGGTGTCCTGGAGGATCTCCACCAGGATGCCCCCGGCACCGACAGTCAGGAGCGGGCCAAAGGGCGATGGTGTGATGCCCAGGAGGAGCTCGACCGCGTCCTGGATCTGCTCCTGGACGAGCACGCCGCTCAGGCGGGCGCCGGGGCAGTAGGTGCGGGAGGCGGTGATGATCTCGGTGAAGGCGGTGCGTACTCCATCTGGCGTGGTGAGGCCGAGGCGGACGCCACCGGCCTCGGTCTTGTGGGGAATGTCGGGCGAAGCGATTTTGAGCACCACGGGGAAGCCGATGGCCGCAGCGGCGGCGACGGCCTCCTCGGCGGTGGTGGCGAGGGTCTGCCGGGGCAGCGGGAGCCGGTGGAGGGACTGGGCAGGGGTGCGTGCGGAGGGCGGAGGGCCAGAGGGGGGCGCTGGGCCGGCGGGGGTCAAGGCCCGGGCCGCCGCAAAGGCCGCCAGCGCCCCCGCTGCCCGGGCCGCCCGGGCGGGCGTGGCGAAGACCGGCACGCCGGCGGCCTGCAGCCGGGCGGCAGCACCGTGCGCCAGGGCGTCGGCGCCGGTCCTGGAGACCAGCACGGGTTTATCGGTTGCAGCCGCAACGGTCAGCAGGTCTTCCACCGTGCGGTCTGCAGACTCGCCCGTCAGCACGCAGAACGCCGCCAGCAGCAGATCAACAGCCGGATCTGCCGCAACCTGCGCCAGGCAGGTCCGGAAGACCTGCCGGTCGGCCAGGACCTGGGCGGTCACATCCACCGGGTTGACGGCGGAGCCGAAGGCCGGGATGTGCCGCTCCAGCACGGCCCGGGTGCCGGCGCCCAGTTCGGCGACGGTCAGCCCGGCCGCAGCGCAGCCATCCGCCGCCATAATGCCCGCCCCGCCCGACGTGGTCACAATGCCCGCGCCAGGTCCACGGGGCAGCCGGGGCTGCCGAAATACCGCCGCCAGATCCAGCAGTTCATCAATATCAGCCGCCCGGGTGATGGAAAGCTGCCTGAGCACGGCGTCAAGGACCCGGTCGTCGCCAGCCAGGGCCGCGGTGTGCGAGGCAGCGGCCCGGGCGCCGTCCTGGGACCGGCCCACCTTGAGCATCGCAATCGCCTTGCCCCTGGCCCGTGAGAGCCGGGCCAGTTCCCGCCAGCGCTCAGGCTGGCGCAGTTCTTCGGCGTAGACCAGGATCACCCGTGTGACATCATCCGCCAGCAGGTCGCTGACGGCATCGGCCGTGGTCAGCGCCGCCTCGTTGCCCGTGTTGAGCACCCGGCTGAAGTGCAGGTCCCGCTCCAGGGCCAGGCTGACAATCCCGAAACCCAGGGCGCCGGACTGGGTGACCAGGCCGATCTCCCCGGGGCGGAAGGCGGCCCGCGCAAAGAGCGGGCTGAACCCGGCCACCAGCCGGGCGTGGGGGTTGACCAGGCCGATGCAGTTGGGGCCTACCACGGTAAGGCCCTGCGCCGCAGCCGCCTCCACCAGTTCCGCCTGGCGGAGCCGCCCCTCTGCGCCGGCCTCCGCGAAGCCGCTGGCGAGCACGACCGCAAAGCCCGCGCCCGCGGCGGCACAGTCCGCCAGGGCAGCCGGGACCCTGTCGGCGCCGACCATCACCAGGGCGAGGTCCACCGGCCCCGGGCACGCGGCCACCGATGGATAGCAGGTCATGCCGCATACCTGTGCGTGCGACGGGTTGACCGGGAAGATGGCTCCAGGGTATCCGTGCTGCAGCAGGTACCGGACCGGGGCCTGCCCCAGGGAGCCGTCCCGACCCGAGGCGCCGACCACGGCCACCGAGCGGGGCGCCCAGAGGCGCTGCCAGTCAATCACGGGTCCCCCACCCCCTGCGGCGCAAACTTGAAGCCGTAGCGCACAACGCCATCTTCCTCATACAGCCGCCGCACGACCGCCATGACCGGAGCGCCGGGCGCCGCGGCCTGGGTCAGCTGTGCCGTGATGCAGGGTCCCTCGGCCAGTGCGACAATCGCCACCCAGTAGCCCCCGGTCTGACGGGCCTGCCCGGCGAACTCGGGGGGCGCCCCGGCCGGGGTGATAAACGTGGCGGCCACCACCTGCCCCCGCCCGCTAAGCCGGACGGGCTCCAGCGGCCCGCGGCAGCGCGGGCAGGCCGCCCGGGGCGGAAACTGCGTCACCCCGCAGGCCCCGCAGCGCCCGCCTTCCAGGCGCAGCCGCTGGGGCAGGCTGCGGCGGTACATCGGTGCGGTGATATGTGCCCCCACCGTCACACCTCCCTGCCCGTCGTGCGGGCGCCCCGCCCCACCGTCAGGCTGATGGCGTCACACGCGGAGCCGCTGCCGTAAGCGAGCAGCAGCACCCGTTCACCCGGTGCTGCCCCGGGCAGCACCTGGGTCAGACCTAGCAGCGGCACCGCAGCAACGGTAACGGTCTGCTGCGCTGAACAACCGACCGCCCGCGCCGCCACCGGCCCCAGCCGGGGCACGGGGGGATTCAGCACAAGATGGCGATACGCCTCGGGGCCGGTGCCCAGGCGGTCCATGCAGCACCGGGCCGCCTGCGTCAACGCCCGGGTGTAGCAGGCCGCAACGTAGTCCGGCACGCCAAGCTCAAGGCCCGGGTCCTCGGCGCAGACGCTGGCGAAGCCGTCAATGGCGGCCAGACCGCCCCCCTCAGCCAGGAGCAGGGCGGCAGCGCCGTGCCCAGGCGCCACCTCCACGGTCAGCCCGACGCCGCCCCGGGCCGATAGCAGGCCCCACTGAGCCAGCAGGGCCTCGGTGCCGGCCCGGGCCGAGGTGGTGTGCTCGCAAACGAAGACCTCACCCAGACCAAGCGCCCCGGCCAGCAGCCCGGCCTGCACGCCCCGGCGCCCGGGCAGATCCATCGACGCCAGGGCGAGGCAGTCCACCCGCCCGGGCAGGGCGCCCAGCGCCCGCACCGCCTCCAGCGCCATGGTCAGGGCGTCCTCATCCGGGGCCGGCCCATCTTCGGGAGCGTAACGCCCGAAGGCCGCGATGCCCACGGCCATCTACCCGCCCTCCTTTCGGAAGATGTGAACCGTCGCGCTCGCCCCGCTGCCGCCCATGTTGAAGGCCAGAGCCGTGGCGGCGCCCGGCACCTGGCGAGCCCCCGACTCACCCTGGAGCTGGGCAAAGAGTTCCACCGCCTGGGCCACCCCGGTCGCACCGATGGGGTGGCCCTTCGCTTTCAGGCCGCCGCTCGGGTTGACCACCAGCCCACCGGCCCCGAGGGCAAACGCCCCCTGCTCCAAACGAAAACCAGCCTCCGCCAACGGACAGAACCCCAGCTCATCCAGCGCGATCAGCTCCGCTACGGTAAAGCAGTCATGAACCTCAGCGACATCCACCCCAGAAGGCCCCACCCCGGCCATCGCATAAGCCGCCGCTGCCGCCCGGCGGACCGCCGCCAGCCCGGTGATCGAGCCACGGCTGTGCAGCGCCAGCGTGTCACTGGCGGCGCCCCACCCATCGACCCAGACCGGCCGGTCCGTCAACTGCCACGCCATCTCTTCACACGCGACAATCACCGCCGCCGCCCCATCGCTGGTGGGACAGCAGTCAAGCGCCCCCAGCGGCGAGGCCACCGGCGGCGCCGCCAGCACCTGCTCCAGGCTGATCTCCCGCCGCAGATGGGCCTTGGGGTTGAGCGCCCCGTGCCGGTGGTTCTTCACGGCCACGGCGGCCAGGTCGGAGCGCCGAATCCGCCCTTCATACAGCAGCCGGTCGGCCATCAGTCCGAAGACGCCTGCGAACGTAAGGCCGGCCAGCCGCTCATACTCCGTATCCCCGGAGATGCCCAGCCAGTAACGCCCCCGCTCCCCGGAGAGATCCCGCATCTTCTCGACTCCGGCGGCCAGGGCGCAGCGCACCTGGCCCGAGGCCACGGCCTGCACGGCCTGGAGCAGGGCAAAGCCGCCCGAGGCGCAGGCGTTCTCCACATGGACCGCCGGCACCGGGGGAAGCGCGGCGTAGTCCAGGAGGGCGGGAGCGAAGTTGCCAAGCTGCATCCCCTGGCCGCAGCTCAGGCTGCCGATATAGGCGACCTCAACGCCGCCCCAATCCACCCCCGGCCCCATCTCAGCCAAAGCAGAAGCGAACAGCTCCTTGACCCCCAGGTCAGGGTGCTCCCCAAACCGGGTCTGCCCGGCAGCTACAATCGCGACCCGCACCGGCCTCACCTCCCCCGGAACTGCCCCCAGTCCGGCCGGCGCTTCTCCAAGAAGGCCCGGGTCCCCTCATGAAACTCCTCCGTCCCGTGGGCGTAGGCCAGCAGCCCGAGCCCATGCACCACACTCGCCCACAACTGATCCGACTCGTAGTTAAGCGACATCTTCGCAATCCGCAGCGCCTGCGGGCTCATCGACAGCAGCGTCTCGCACCACTCCTGCACAGCCGCCTCCAACGCTGCGGCCGGCACCACCCGGTTGATCCAGCCCATCTGCAGCGCCTCCGGCGCCGAGTACCGCCGGCACAGAAAGACGATCTCCCGGGCCCGCTTCTCCCCCACCAACCGGGGCAGCAACTGCGTCGACCACCAGAGCGGCGCCGAACCCATCTTCGGCCCCACCTGCCCAAAGACCGACCCCTCAGTCGCGATCGTCAGATCGCAGAGCAGCATCAGGCTGTTGCCGCCGCCGAGGCAGTAGCCGTCCACGGCACAGACCACCGGCTTGCCGCCGTTACGAATCGCCTCGGACAGCCGAATCAGCCGCCGATGATGCTGCCGCCCCCGCACGGGGTCAAAGGCATCCTCCTCGTTCACATCGCCGCCGGAGCAGAAGGCCCTGCCCCCGGCGGCGCCCAGCACGATCACACCCACACCATCATCACGGTTGGCCGCCTCGAACGCCTCCGTCAGCTCATCGAGCGTCTGGTTGCGGAAGGCGTTATGCACTTCGGGCCGGTTGATGGTGATGCGGGCGCTACCCCCGTCACAGCCAAAAAGGACGTCACTCACCTGATTCACCCCCCAACGCAAACGCAGGCATCGGCAGATCGACCACCACCGGCGCCGAGAGGGGCGACCGGTTCCCCGCCCCGTCCCAGGCCTGCACCATGTAGTGCCAGGTCCGGCCCGCCGGGGCCGCCACGTCGGTGTACCCCGCCAGGCTCCCCGCCCAGATCCGCTCCCAGGTCGCCCCGTCATCCGACCGGAAGATGTCATACCCCTGGACGCCGCTGCCAGCCGCCGCCTTCGCCCAGCTCAGGCGCACCGCACCGCCCCGCCACTGCGCCGTAAGCCCCGCCGGCGCATCCGGCAGACTCCACGCATGCACCGCAGGCGCGTGGCCAGCGCCCTTGGGCCAGAGGAAACAGCGGACCTCCCGGAAGTTCTCATCCAGGTTCTTGCAGACGTTGCAATAGATGCAGCGGACCACCTTCTCATCCTGACCGTCCCGCCACTTGCGGGGCAGGTCCGGGTCGGCCAGCAGCCCCCGGGCCATCCCGATTAAATCGGCCTGCCCGTCGCGCAGGACCGCCTCCGCCATCGCGCGGGTGGCGATTTTCCCCGCGGCGATCACCGGCGTGGCAAAGCCATGCTCGGTCAGGTACCGCTTGACGGCGATCGGCATGTACAGGTTGACCCCGTCCGGGTACTCGTGGGACGGCATGCACCGGTCGCCGCTGTAGCCCGTGTACGGGTAGGGCGGCTGCCCCTCCCGGGGCACGTGGTCCTCGAACTTGCCGCCCGCGCTCAGGCTGATGTAACTTACGCCCAACTGCGCCAGGCGCAGGGCGATCTGCCTGGCCTCCCCCGTGGAGTAGCCGCCCTTGATGCACTCATCGCCCAGGAAGCGGACCCCGACAGGAAAGTCCGACCCGACCGCCGCCCGGACGGCCGCCACCACTTCGCTGGCCAGGCGCAGGCGCCCCTCCAGGCCCTTGCCGTACTGGTCGGCCCGGGGGTTCCGTTTCGACAGGAACGACGACAGGGTGTAGGCATGCGCCATGTGCAGCTCCACGCCGTCCATGCCGGCCTCGGCGGCCCGGTAGGCGGCGGCCGCGTAATCCTGCACAATCCCCCGAATCTCACCCGTGCTCAACATATCGACAGTCTGCCGCCACCCGCTGCGGGCCACCTTCAAAAAGTGGATGATCTGCGGCACCACGCAGGCGCCGCTGCTGCCGTGAATCGCCCGGGCCAGTTCCCGCAGGCCATGTACGTACTCGTCCCCCGAGATGCGCAGCAGCGGGCCGCTCTTGGACCGATGGACCGCCATCGCCTCCAGCACGATCAGCCCCGGTTCGCCCTGGGCATACCGCAGGTAGCGATCGGTGACCGCCTGGTTGACGAAGCCGTCCTCACCCGACAGGCGGGTCACCATGGCGGGCAGCGCGATCCGGTTCTGCAGCCGCATCGGCCCGATCTGGAGCGGCGCAAAGAGCCCGGATGGGGTCATGGCAGCATCGCCTCCGACTCGATCTCAAGTAAGGCCTCGGGATCAAAGAGTTCGCCGACACCCAGCAGCGCCATGGCCGGGTAGTGCCTGCCAAAGTGCTTACGCCAGACGGCGCCCAGCTCCGGCAGGCAGCGCCGGTAGGCGGCCATCTGCGTCGTGTAGATGCGCATCCGGATGATATGGGTCACCTGGCCGCCCGCATGCGCAACGGCCGCCCGGATGTTGGCCAAAGCCTGGTCCATCTGGCCCGGCAGGTCGCCGGGGCAGGTGATGATCCCCCGCTCATCCATGCCGGTCACGCCCCCCAGCACCAGCAGGCTGCCGGCCCGGGCCATGTGCGAGTAACCCTTCGGCTTCGCGAGAAACGGCGGGTTGATCAGCTCTACGCTCACGATTGGACCCCTCCCCCGTCGATGACGATCCCCTGGCCGTTGATGCCCCGGGCGCCGTCGCCCGCCAGGTAGACCACGGCGGCAGCCACCTCAGCAGGCGTCATGAGGCGGGCCTGGGGGCTGAAGCCTGCGAAGGCCGCCCGGGCCTGCTCCTCGGTCCGCCCGGTGCGGGCGGCCAGGCTGCCTGCGGCGGCGCCCACCAATTCGGTGTCGGTAAAGCCGGGGCAGATGGCGTTGACGGTGACGCCGCGCTTTGCTACCTCCAGGGCCAGCACCCGGGTAAGGCCCAGCACGCCGTGCTTGCTGGCGGCGTAGGCCGCGTTGTAGGGATAGCCCACCTTGGCCGCCGTCGATGCGATGTTGATGATGCGCCCCCAGCCCGCCGCCAGCATGGCCGGCAGGGCGGCCCGGCAGAGCTTGAAGACCGCCGTCAGGTTGATGTCGATCGTCCGCTGCCAGATCTCGTCGGTGGTTTCGCCCACCTTCAGGCTGGGCGCGACCCCGGCGTTGTTGACCAGGATGGCCACAGGACCCAGGTCGGCGGTGATGTGCGCCAGCAGGCCGGCTGCGACGTCGCCTGGCGCCGGCGCCCCGGGCGCCGCCCCCAGTTCGGCCAGGTCAGCCACCAGCGGCAGCGCCCGCCGCCCCATCCCCCGAATCAGCTCCGCCGTCTCCGCCAACTCCGCCGCCGACCTCGCCACCAACGCCACATCGGCCCCCGCGGCCGCCAGCCCATGCGCCACGGCCCGCCCGATGCCACGGCCGCCCCCGGTGACCAGCGCCACCTTGCCCTCAACGTTCACGCTCCACCCACTCCCCGCCCGGGTTCTCAGTAAGAAGTACGCTCCATAGGAATGGAGCAGTCCTGAGCATAGGTGGCGAAGCGTGTGCGGGTAGGGATTTTGGGCGCCGGTCCGGCCGGCCTGTATGCGGCGATTCTGCTGGCGATTTCCGACCCGTCCCATCAGATTCTGGTCTGTGAACGGAACCCGGCGGGTGCGACATATGGCTTCGGGGTGGTCCTTTCGGACCGGACCCTGACCGCTTTTCGCGACGCCGACCCGCAAACTTACAGCGAGATCACCGCCCACCAGACGACCTGGGAAGCGATCGAGACATACGTCCGGGGCGAGTGCGTCCGGTGTGAGGGCCACTACTACCTGGGCATCGCCCGCAAGCGGCTGCTCGATATTCTCCAGGCCCGGGCCCTGGCACTGGGCGTCGACCTGCGCTATGAAGCAGACCTGCAGGATCTGTCGCCCTTTGCCGGCTGCGACCTGATCGTCGGGGCAGATGGCGTGAACAGCCTGATGCGGCGCCAGCATGCCGACGCCTTCGGGACGCGCCTGGAGGCAGGCTCGGCCCGGTACATCTGGCTGGGGACGGACTGGACCCCTTCGGCCTTCACCTTCATCTTCCACGAGACGGAGTACGGTCTCTTTCAGGCCCACATCTACCCGTACGCGCCGGGCGCCAGCACCTGCATCGTGATGTGCGCCGATGGCACCTGGCGGCAGGCCGGGCTGGACCATGCCACCGAGGCCGAGAGCCTCCGGTTCTGCCGCGACCTGCTGGCCCCGTACCTGGGCGGCGGCGCCTCCTTCCAGTCCAACCGGTCGCTCTGGTCCACCTTCACGACGGTGACAAACCAGCGCTGGAGCCACGGCAACATGGTCCTGCTGGGCGACGCCACCCACACCGCGCACTGGTCGATTGGGTCGGGCACCAAGCTGGCCATGGAGAGTGCCATCGTGCTGGCAGGCGCCCTGCACGCGGAGCCAGAGATCCCGGCGGCGCTGCGTATGTACGAGACGATCCGCCGGCCCGCCGTTGAGAAGCTGCAGCAGGCAGGCCGGATCAGCCAGGCCGCCTGCGAGACCGCAGACCGCCTGCGCCACCTGACGCCGGAAGCGTTCACCTTTGGGCTGCTGACCCGCAGCGGCCGCCTGACCTACCAGCGCCTCCGGGAGCGGGACAGCACGTTCGCCGATCGACTGGCCCACGCCGGCTCGCCCCTCGAGCTTCGGGGCCTGCGGCTGCCGAACCGGGTGGTGACCGAAGGCCCGGAAGACCGGGGGCAGGGGCTGTCGCTGATTCGCCCCGGCAACCCGCGCCCCGCCCGGGGCCTCGTGGGGCTGCTGGTGCGGGATGCGGCGGAGGCCATGGCCGCCGGGCAGGTCGACGGAACCGACCTCCTGCTGCTGGAGACCGCCACCCCATCCGAGGTCGAGGCCGTCAGAGCCGTATGGCCCGGCCCCCTCGGCGTCCTCCTGCCCGACGCCACCCCGGCCCGCGCCCGCTCCTTGGCCGACCGCGGCTGCGACCTGGTCGCCCTGAACTCCCCTCCCCAAACCGCCGAGCGAATCAAGCACGAAGCCGGGGTCGCCACCCTCTTCATGGGCGCCGCCTGGTCGCTTGATGAGATCAGCACGCTGGTCGCCGGCGCCCGCGCCGACCTCTGCCTGCTCGCTGCGGAGGACCCCTATGGGCGATGAGCACGAGTTTGCCGACCTCACCTGGCCGCAGGCAGAAGCGCTGCGCAGCGACCCCCGCAAGACGGTCCTCCTCCTGCCCGTGGGCGCGGTGGAGCCCCACGGCCCCCACGCCCCCCTGGGCACCGACCTGCTCATCTCCCAGGGCGTCTGCCGCCGGGCGGCCCGCGCCCTGGCCCATGACCCGGCGCTGCGCGCACTGATTCTCCCCCCGCTGCCCTATGGCGTCACCCGGTACGCCGACGGATTTGCCGGGGGCATCACGATTCGCCCCGAGACGCTTCACAGCTTGCTGGTGGATATTTGCAGCGCCCTGATCGCACAGGGCTGCCCGCATATCATGGTGGTCAACAATCACCTCGAACCCGAGCACGTGGCCACGCTGCATCGGGCCTGTGACACGGTGGAGGCCCAGACCGGCTGCGTCGTCGGCTACCTGGACCTGACCCGCCGCCAGCGGGCGCTGCGCCTCACCGCCGAGTTTCAGAGAGGCGAATGCCACGCCGGGCGGTACGAGACCTCGCTGATGCTGGCAGATCGGCCCGCCCTGGTCGACCGCGGCGCCATGGCCGGCCTGCCCCCCGTGCCAGTCTCCCTGGTTGGCGATACCGGCACCGGGTTCCGGGGACGGGGCATGGCCCAGGCCTACAACGGGGCGCCCGCCGAGGCCACGGCCGCCGAAGGCGAAGCGACCTTCGCCATCCTGACGCAGATGTTGATTTCGCTGATGCGGGAGCAGGTCGCAGGCACGGGTGGCCGGGACCGGCCGGGGCGCGGTGGCAGCCAGATCGGAGGGAGTCAGCCGTGAACGAGCGTTTCAACGTGACCAGCTACTTCCTGGACCGGAACCTGGACGAAGGGCGGGGCGGGCGCACGGCGCTCTGCTGCGGTGATCTTCGGTATTCGTTTGCCGACCTGGCCCGCCTGAGCAACCGGGTCGGCCATGTGCTGACGGGCCTGGGGGTAAGGCCCGAGGAACGGGTCCTGCTCGCCCTGAGCGACGGCCCCGAGTTTGTCGCCACCTGGTACGCCGTGCTGAAGGTGGGTGCGGTGGCGGCCGAAGTTTACACCTTCCTGCCCCCGGAGGACTACGCCTACTACCTGAACTACAGCCGGGCCCGGGTGGTAGTGGCCGATGGCACCACGCTGACCAAGATCCGGGCGGTGGCAGGTGAGTGCCCGCACCTGCGGCACATCCTCGCCGTGGGCGCCGGGGCCGTTGGCGCCGGCCCCGCCCCCGGCCCCACCGAGCACGACTTCGCCGCCCTCACCGCCCAGGCCCCGGACCACCTGGACCCCGCCGACACCACCCGCGACCACCCCGCCCTCTGGAAGTTCACCACGGGCTCCACCGGGGCGCCCAAGGCGGCCGTCCACTGCCACGGCGACCCGCTAATTAGCTTCGAGGGCTACGCCCGGGGCGTCCTGGGCCTGACCGCCTCCGACGTCGTCCTCCCCGTCCCCAAGCTCTTCTTCGGCTACGCCCGGGACCTGGCGGCCCTCTTCAACTTCGGCGTCGGCGCCGCCGGGGTCGTCTTCCCCGAGCGCGCCACCCCCGAGCGCCTCTTCGGGCTGATCAAGCGCCACCGCCCGACCATCCTCGTGCAGGTCCCCACCATGATGGCGGCCATGCTCAGCCACCCCACCGCCCAGGAGCAGGACCTGAGCTCCATCCGCCTCTGCACCTCCGCCGGCGAAGCCCTGCCCAAGGAGATCTACCGCCGCTGGCTGGCCCGCTTCGGCGGCGAGGTCCTGGACGGCATCGGCTCGTCGGAGGTCTACCACATTTACATCTCCAACCGGCCGGGCCAGGCCCGGGCAGGGAGCGTGGGGCAGCTGGTCCCCGGCTACGACGCCCGGGTAGCCGGGCCAGAGGGCACCCCCACCCCCGACGGCGAACCCGGCGAACTCTGGGTGCGGGGCGAAAGCTCGGCCCTCCTCTACTGGAACGCCCGTGCGAAGTCCAGGCGGACCTTCGCGGGCGAATGGGTGCGCACCGGGGACATCTTCACCCGTGACGCAGAGGGCTTCTTCTACTACCAGGGTCGGACGAACGACCTGCTGAAGGTCGGGGGCATCTGGGTGGCGCCCCTGGAGATCGAGAACTGCCTGCGGCAGCACGCACAGGTAGCGGACTGCGCCGTGGTTGGCCACGAAGCCGAAACCGGGTTGATCGTCCCCAGGGCGTTCGTGGTCCCGACGCCCGACACCGCCCCCACTGACGATCTGGCCGCCCAACTGCAGGCGTTCGTAAAGGCAAACCTGTCGCCGCACAAGCGCCCCCGCCTGGTCACGTTCCTGCCCGACCTGCCCCGGACCGCCTCGGGCAAGGTGGATCGCAAAGCGCTCTCTGGAGGTGGTCTTATTTGAACGCCCCGAGCCGCGAAGTGCTGCTGCGCGCCCTCAGATGGCTGCAAAGCGAGGTGGGGCCCGTTGCTGGTGGTCATCTACCTGCGAGTATCGACGGAGGAACAGGCACGGCGGGGCTTCAGCCTGCCCAGCCAGCGGGAAGCGTGCCTGGCCCGGGCAGGGGAGATCGCCCGGGAGGCTGAACCCGACGCCGGGGCGCCCGAAATCCGGGAGTTCGTCGATACTTTTGGCGGCGACGTGCTGGAGCGGCCCGTGCTGGAGGAGATGCGCGCCTTCGTACGGGCGCGCCGGCCTGCCTGGTTCATCTGCATGGACCCGGACCGGTTCAGCCGCAGCCTCACCGCCCAACTCCTCATCACCGATGAGATCGAACGGGCCGGCACACGGCTCGCCTTTGTCCAGCACAATTACGCCAAGACCGCCGAAGGGCGCCTCTTCTACCAGCTGCGGGGTGCGGTCGCCGAGTTTGAGAAGGCGAAGATTCTGGAGCGGACCGCCCGGGGCAAACGCCGGAAACTGAAAGAGGGCCGGCGCTCGAACGGCGCGGCCCCCTATGGGTACAGGCATCATGTCGTTACGGATGAACTGGAGATTTACGAGCCGGAGGCCCGCTGGGTCCGCCTGATCTTTCAGTGGGTGGTGCGGGAGCATCTGACCTATTATCAGATCGTGCGCCGCCTGCGGGAGCTGGGTGTGCCGACCAAGAAAGGCGGCGCCTGGCGGGAGGCCACGGTCGCCTATATGCTCAAGAGCACCACCTACATCGGGCAGATGATCTGCAACCGGTACGACGCAGGCGGCCTGAGCGCCTTCCGCCGCCTTCCGCGGGAGAAGCGGGCGCCCATGACGCACCGGGTCCGGCCCGATACCGAGTGGCTGATCGCTCCGGTTCCGGCGATCATCGACCGGGAGACGTTCGATGCTGCGCAGCGGGTGCTGGGCGCCTCCGTCCGCCGGGGCGGGCGGCGCACGACCTACCTGCTGAGCATGCTGTTGCGCTGCGGAATCTGCGGTGCGGGGATGGCCTACAACCGCAAGCACCCGGGGCGGTACATCCGCTGCAACCGGCGCTTCGCCGACCTCCGCAACTACGCAGATGGTACCCGTTGTGCGATGCCGCATCTGCGGGTGGAAGCGGTCGAGAACGGGGTCTGGGAGCGGGTCTGCAGCTGGCTGACGGACCCGGACCTGCTGGGGGCGTTCGCGGTTTGTTGTGATGGCCGCGAGCCCGGGGCAGCGTCGGCGGCGGACCTTGCGGCGGAGATCGGCGCCCTGGAGGCAGAACGGGCGGAGAAGGAGCGCGAGCAGGGGTTGATCATTCGGAAGCAGATGAAAGGGCTGTTGACGGAGAGTGCGGCGGACGCACTGCTGGCGGCGGTGGCAGGGCAGGCCGCCCGGCTGGAGGAGCGGCTGGCGGAGGCCCGGGCGCGGCAACGCCCGGGGCCGGCGCCCGCGCCCATGCAGGCCCGCCCCGGGCGCCTCACCGATCTTCAGGAAGATGTCGCTGCGCGGCTGGCCCGGCTGGCGCAGCCGCAGCGGGTGCATCTGGTCAGGCAGTTGATTCGGTCGGTGACCGTCCAGCCCGATGGAACATGGGCGATTACCGCCTACTGATCAGTTCAGCAACACGTTCCTGCCAGTTCGCCACATGCGCCGCCTTGCCGACGAAGAGTTCCCGCAGGCGCCGGACGTAGGGCAGCTTCCGCACCGCCACCCGGTACCGGGCCAGGTGGCCTTCCTGCAGCGCCGCCTCCGAACCGCTGATCACTTCGCGCCGGAAGTTGAGGGCGACCATCGCCCGGCTCAGGAGCGCAACAGCGCGCTCCACTGGCCCATCCAGCCGGTAGATGTAGGTGGCGTTCCCTTCCTCACTGGGCACTTCGACGGCCATGGCGCCCTGCTCCGGGAAGAGGGCCACGTACCAGTAGACCGGCTCGCCGCCCCCGAAGGCGTCGCGAAAGCCTATGTAGATCTGGTCTGTCAGCGAACGGAGGTGGTCCAGCGCTGCCTGCCGGTCCGGGGCGAAGGTGGGCCAGAAGTCTGGGGCCAGAGCGGTCACCTGCTCTTGCCGCACCGCCTTGCCCTGCCGGAGCAGTTGCGCCAGTTCGCGGGCCTGTGCGCCCGCCCCGCGCGCTGCCAGCGCCTGGGCCGTCTGGTCGTACATGGCCGCGGTCAGCCGGCGAATCTCCTTTTCCAGCTCGCCAAAGCGGGTGCCCAGCATACTGAAGCTGATCTGCTCGCCCAGGTCGAGCGTCAGGTCGAGCGTGTACCGGTCCGGGTTGAAGGCCATGCGCTCGATATCGGCATAGGCGGCGCTCCAGAAGTCGCCGCTGGCGGGTTCCACTACCAGACTGGTTCGGTAGAGTGCGATGCGGCAGGACCGGTCGGCGTGGGCGGTGCCGTCCGGCGCAAGAAAGGTGTAGGCGCCCCGGAACTCCTTTTCGCAGGTGCCGTCCAGCATCGCGAGGTTGCGGGTCAGTTGGGCGCCCCGCAGCAGGCGCAGGTCGGACAGGCACTGGCCGTACCATGTGCCCAGGAAGAAGAGCGTAAAGAGCCGCCCGTCAGCCATGGTCAGTGTCAGTTCGTAGTTCTGATCCGTCATCCGGTCAATGTCAGAGTAGTACAGGCGGTATTGGCCCTCTGTATCCGTCTGGATGATGAGATCGTGCTCTTCCAGGGCGATGCGGCAGGGGCCCGTGGTGGTCGGCCCGCCCGGCCCGTCGGCCCGCCGGTACTTACCGGCATGCAGTTCCATGGCCGCCGCTACTCGCGGGGCGCCCCGCACTCGAGGCAGAACTTGGCCCGGTCGGGCAGCTTCGAGCCGCAGCGCGGGCATTCCGCTTCGGGCTTCAGGCGCGCGCCGCACTCCAGGCAGAACTTGCCGCCTTCGGTCTCGGCTCCGCATTTGGGGCATCGGGCCACGGCGTGGTCGACCACGTTCAGGTCTTTGGCGTAGTCGGTCTTCTTGACCCGCTCGCGCATCTGCTCCAACTGGGCTTCCTGCTGGGCGGCCGCCAGTTCCTGGTTGAGTTTGGGGGCGCACTCGACGCACATGCCGCGGTCTTCGTTCCAGCAGACTTCGGAGCAGACCCACTTGCCGCACCGGGAGCACTGGCGGAAGTGCGGCCTGGCTGCGTCGACAGCCTTGCGGAAAGCATCGTCGTGGGCCTTTCCGCCCACCGCCCGCTGCATGTCATACGCCGCATGGCCCACACGGCCCAGCAGGCCGCCGAACAGGGTGGCCGCGCCGCGCACCACTTCGCCCACCGTGTTGGCGACGTTGGCCTGGTACGGGGAACGGTAGCCGTTGCCGCAGATGTCACAGAAGAAGTCGAACTGGTAGCCCTTGTCGGTGGAGAGGTCGGAGTGGTTCCGGGTGAAGCGTATCAGGTCGCTCATGAAGACACCCCATTGCTGTGAATTGGTTGGCATGCAGTAATACCCGACTATTTCATCGGATTCGTGCGTGTGGCATACCCTTCCTGCAGATTGGCGATGTCTGTTACAGAAGAAACACACAACGGCATCTACTGGAACCGGCTGAGCCGGCGGACCGGCTGGGGTGAGTGGCGTGAACTGCCCGGGGGCGGGCGGACCACGGCTGGCCCGTCTGCCATTGTGGCGGGCGGGCGGATGCATGTGTTCGTGCGCGGCACCGATGATCGTGTCTATCAGATCACCAACACGGGCGGCACCAACTGGACCGCCTGGACACAGGTGCCCGGCAACGCCACCACGCCCAGCGCGCCCCGGGCGGTGGTGCACGGCGGCAACGTCTACCTCTTCATCCGGGCCGCGAACGACGATATTCTCTACCAGCGGTACGATACGCAGTGGCGCGGCTGGCGCCGGCTGCCCGGCGGCGGCAAGACCAGCGATTCGCCCGCGCCGGTCTCTTACCTGAACTCCCTGCGGGTCTATGTGCGGGGCACCGACAACAAGATCTACGGGTCTGTGATGGTGCGGGACGGCCAGTGGACCCGGTGGGATGAGATCCCCGGGCAGGGGCTGACGCCGTCGGCGCCCTGGGCGACGGTCTACCGGGGGAACCTCTACCTGTTTGTGCGCGGGACGGATGACGCGATCTACCTGAACATCCGCAATCCCCAGGGGCGGTGGACGAATTGGCAGGAGCTGCCCGGGGGCGGGAGGACGCCGTCGGGGCCTTCGGCGACTGCGTTTGCGAACAGGTTGTATGCGTTTGTGAGGGGCACCGATAACGGGATTTACACGGCGATTCGGACGCGGCGGTAAGGGGGCGTTGGGGGGGCGCGCGCTTCGGGACGCCTGTGGGGGCGGGTAGGGGATTCCCTCTCAGGGTTGTTCGTTTGGGCGCCACTTCGTTCGCCCACCCTCCGGCACCAACGTTCGGACACCCCTCCCCGCCCCCACAGGCTGACGTATCGCCACCTCCCTCGCCTTTGTGACGTGCGGCAGCCCGAGGCCATCGAGGCCTCGGGCTGCCGTTGTGCTGTCGGGC